>NZ_CP085442.1:2288214-2601250 GCF_023824195.1 Priestia megaterium | reverse complement strand
TCGTATCTATTATGAAAAGAACAGGCACAGAGCTAGCCATTATGCTGAATATAAGCCTTTTTGCACTCGGAATATCTATCATCTTCTTTATGAAGCTTCTGCCGATTTATTTTTCTATTGTATTTCTTCTTGCTTTTGCAAATGCAGGTACAAGAGTAGCTCGAAATACGTTTATGATGCAGAAAATACCGAATATCATCGTGGGAAGAGTCGACAGCTTTTTTCGCTTTATCACGTTAGGTATTCGAATTTTACTGATTTTCTTCTTTACGTACGTTACGGCTAACGATCGTATAGGACTGGCTTTTTTAGGACTTAGTCTGCTTTTATTATCATCCGCTGGAGCGGGCTGGATAATCTACAAAAGAAAACAGCGAAAACAGTCTGCATTGCTTAAGAGTGTTTTATAATGTCTGTTGCATGTTATAATAGAGGAATTGACAAATAATGTTCAACGTTTATGACGTTGAACATTATTTGTTCTGAATAGAAATTAAACAGAAACAGCATTGACTGTTATGCGATTGGAAGATTGTGAAGCGATGATAAATAAAACATTAAACAAAGAACAATTAAAAGATTCGTACTCAAGCAGAACGTACTATAGAGGACACACGTATTACAAGCAGGGGCGCGTGCTTGATTTGGAATACAATGAACAGACCACTACGTGGACAGCATCCGTTCGTGGTGCGGAAATGTATACGGTAATGGTTGAACAAAAAGGAAATTCTTTTTATTCATTCTGCGATTGTCCTGCTTATCACGAGTTTTCAGAATGCAAACACGAAGTAGCTGTTTTATTAACCATTTGCGATGAGCGAGCAAAGCCACAGCCAATTAAAACCAAGCCTTTTCGCCAAAGCAAAGAATACGAGAATGTAAATCATTTTATCGACTTATTTTCAAGCTATCAGCAAACAATAAGCGACCACAGAAAATATGCAGATAAAGATCCGTTGAAAGTGGAATTTATTTGCAAGTCTTACTCAGAAGAATTTTTACGTTCAGAAGGAATGTACGTAGCGCTTGAAATGAAAGTAGGCGTCGACCGGACGTATGTAGTAAAAAACATTCAAGAATTTTTAACAGACGCTAAAGAATTCCAAACTCACGAATTTACCAAGCGCTTCGAATATGACCCGGCGGAACATTTTTTTATAGAAGAAGATAGGAAAATCATTGAGCTGCTGATGGATATTATGACAAATGAATCATTTTATAAAAATTCTTATTCCATGTATCGTTCTTCTGCAAATAACAGAGAACTAATCATTCCCTCCATCATAGCCAAAGAGTTATTTCAATTGCTCAAAGATCGGAACTTTACATTTATTCATGACGGGCACTCATATGAAAATATTATCTTTGCGGAAAGCTCAGCTCCTTTTTCGTTTCAAATAAACAAGCACCCCGCAGCTGGATTTGAGCTAGACTTTACGGAACTTCATCAAGCTTCATTTTTTGATCGATACGGGTGGCTATTTTTAAACGGGACGTTTTATGAGCTATCTCAAGATCAGCGTATGCTTCTTGAAGGGCTTCGAAAAACGGCGCCTTTGAAGCCAGTCGTACCTATAGCAGAAGAGCAGATGGGCAATTTTTTATCTCACGTCGTTCCAGGACTAAAAAAGGTGGGGAAAGTGGATATCGCAAAAGAAGTATCCCATCAGATTATTGCACCTGAACTAAAAGCAAAAGTATTTATTGACCGGGAAGATGAACAGCTGTTTGTGACGCTTCGGTACCACTACGGAGAGATTTCAATTAATCCATTTTTACCTCAACCTGAAAAATACGATAAAATCTTGATACGAGATTTAGAAAAAGAAGACCGCGTGATGGATTTAATTGAAACAGCTCCTTTAAACATTTATAAAAACCAGCTGTATTTAAATCAAGATGAATCATCTTTATATGAATTTTTGTTTCATATTGTTCCAAAGCTTGATGAAATAGCGGATGTGTATATTACGGATGAGATGAAAGATTATGCTTATACGGATTTTTCTGCGCCAGTAACAACGGTTGACATCAAAAACAGCAATGGGTTATTAGAAATTAATTTTGATTTAGGAGACATTAATCATCAGACCGTTCAAGATGTTTTAAAATCTGTTTTAGAAAAGAAAAGCTATCATCGTCTAGATAACGGTGCGTTTATTCCTCTTGAAAACGAAGGCTTTGAACATATTCAAAACTTGTTTCGTGAGCTGAACGTAACCGAGAAAGACTTAAAGGATAACTCATTGCAAGTACCTTTATACAGAGGGATGCAAGTGGAAGAGATTATGAGTGCGGGTGATAAATCAGCTGCTAAGTTTGGCTCAGCATTTAAAAGGTTACTTACACAGCTCAAATCTCCAGAGGAAATGGATTGGGAAGTACCGGAATCCTTGCAGGCATCACTGCGTGATTATCAGCGCAATGGGTTTAAGTGGTTTAAGTCTCTGTCTCACTACTCTTTAGGAGGCGTACTGGCTGATGATATGGGGCTTGGAAAAACGCTTCAAAGCATTGCCTATATTTTATCCGAAAAAGAGTTTGATGAAGATAGCAGTGCCTTTTTAATTGTTGTGCCGGCTTCCTTGATTTATAACTGGCGCAACGAATTGGAGAAATTTGCACCGAATTTAACGGTTCAAACCATTACAGGAACGCCGAGCGAGCGTGAGGAAAAGCTAAAACGAACAGCTGACGTATGGATCACATCTTATCCAACGCTGCGTCAAGATATTGATTTATATCAGCACCTTCATTTTCATGCTTTAATTCTAGATGAGGCTCAGAGTATTAAAAATCATACAACGAAGACAGCAGTAGCTGTTAGGACTATTTCAGCTAAAAAACGTTTTGCGCTGAGCGGTACGCCTATTGAAAACTCACTTGATGAGCTTTGGTCAATTTTCCAGACCATTCTTCCTGGTTTATTTCCAGGGCTTCGCCAGTTTAAAAACATGTCATCGGAGCAGGTCAGTCGAATTGTAAGACCATTTTTACTGCGACGAGTAAAAAAGGATGTGTTAAAAGAACTGCCTGATAAAATTGAAACAACTCATTTATCTGAGCTGACTAAAGAACAAAAAGAGTTATATGTAGGCTATTTAGAGCAATTAAAATCATCTTTAGCCGGTGAAGATTTTAATAAAAACCGAATGAAGATCTTAGCGGGATTAACAAGACTTCGCCAGATTTGCTGTCATCCGTCTTTATTCGTTGAAAATTACGAAGGGTATTCAAGCAAATTAGAGCAGCTGCTTGAGATTACAAGAAATGCGGTTGCCAATGGAAAACGTTTGTTAATCTTTTCTCAGTTTACAAGCATGCTTCACATTATTCGAGAAGAGCTTCAAAAAGAAAATCTCTCATACTTTTATTTAGACGGTCAAACGCCATCAAAAGAACGAGTGGAAATGGCGGATCGGTTTAATAATGGAGAACAAGACATTTTCTTAATTTCATTAAAAGCCGGAGGCACAGGCTTAAATTTAACGGGAGCCGATACGGTTATTTTATATGACTTATGGTGGAACCCGGCGATTGAAGAACAAGCGGCAGGCCG
Organism: Priestia megaterium; assembly: GCF_023824195.1. NCBI lineage: Bacteria > Bacillati > Bacillota > Bacilli > Caryophanales > Bacillaceae > Priestia > Priestia megaterium. The sequence continues at coordinate 2,597,688 of NZ_CP085442.1, read as the reverse complement.
TGCACACCGCATTGGGCAAAAAAATGTTGTGCAGGTCATCAAGCTTATTTCTCAAGGAACCATCGAAGAAAAAATTTATGGCTTGCAGCAAAAGAAAAAAGAACTTATCGAACAGGTTATTCAGCCGGGAGAAACAATGCTTTCCAGTTTGACAGAAGAAGAGCTTCGAGAACTGCTTAGTATGTAGCAAAGGATGTGTGAGGAATGAAAAAATGGGCGTTTGTATCAGATTTTGATGGAACGATTTCAAAAAAAGATTTTTACTGGATTGTGATTGAAAAGTATTTTCCAGAAGGTGAAGAACTTTTCCGCCGATGGAAAGCAGGAGAGATGAAAGATATTGATTTTTTATCTACTGTTTTCAAATCGATTCACCAGGAAGAGCCGAAAATTTTAGAAGAAGTAGCGAATATTCCAATTGATGAATACGTGCCCGCTTTTATTACAGCTGTTCAGAAAAACGGCGGAGATTTTTATATTTTAAGCGCTGGAACAACGTACTATATTAAACCGATTTTAGATAAATACGGTGTTGAAAAAGTGGAAGTTTATTCGAATGAAGGATATTTTCATCAAAACAATGTTCATTTGCGTCTAGATCCTGCTCACAGATGGCATTCAGAGCGCTACGGCATTGATAAATCGGCTGTTATTCAAGAACTAAAGGAAGCATACGAAACGATTTATTTTGCGGGAGACAGCGAGCCGGATTCGCATCCGGCAAAATATGCAGACGTCACATTTGCAAAAGATTCTTTGCAGGATTTACTGCGCGAACAAAACGTTCCATTTGTTCTGGTTGAGACATTTAAAGATATTGAGCAATATTTAATACAGCACAACGTGATAAGAAAAGGATAAAAAACAGCGGTATTATTTGATGACTTCAAATAATACCGCTGTTCCTATTCCGCCTCCGCTCCCTAAAGCAGCTATTACATATCGTATGTCTTGGCGCTTGCTTTCATAAAAAAGGCGCGTAGCTAAAATAGCTCCTGATGCTCCGTACGGGTGTCCCAGCGTCAACGCTCCTCCGCGAATATTTACTTTCTCTTCTGATATCCCCAGTTCTTGCATACAAGCAACAACTTTAACGGCAAAGGCTTCATTGATTTCAAATAAGTCAATGTCATCTATCGTAAGAGAATTTCGCTTCAAGATATTTTTAATCGCAGAAACGGGCGCAATAGCAGGGTATAGAGGCGACACGCCTGAAATATCAGCGTCTATAAAACGTAAAACGGGCTGAAATCCTAAGGCGCGTGCTTTTTGCTCTTCCATCACAAGGGTAACGCAGGCCCCGTCGTTAATTCCACAGCTGTTTGCTGCGGTGACGGTACCTTCTTTTTTCAAAAAGACGGGACTGGCTTTTTGAAGCAGCTTTGTTAGGTTTCGTTTTTTCGTAAATGCTTCATCTTGCATCACATTTGGAAGAGGAAGCGTTTCTTCTTCAAACATTCCTTTCTCAAAAGCCTCCCAGCTTCTTTTATGACTTAAAAGAGCGTACTTGTCCTGCTGGTCTTTAGATATGTTGTATCGCTGGGCCACGTTTTCTGCTGCAATTCCCATGTCAGGGTCACCAATTTTATCAGGAGAAAAACGTGCTCTTTTTTCAAAAGGAGAAGTACTTGTACTTTCAACGCCTCCAGCTAAATAACACGTTCCGGCGCCCGCTTTTATCAAATAGCTGGCCATTCGAATTGCCTCTAAGCCGGCTCCGCACTGACGATCAATGGTCATTCCCGGGATAGAAAAAGGGAGGTCCGCTTCTAAAGCGGATAGCCTAGCTACGTTTCCTCCTGGACCTACAACATTTCCTAAAATAATGTCATCAATTTCATGCTCGATTCCAGCGCTAAGCTGTTTTAATAAAGGAGCCGCTAGCTCTTGAACGCGAAAATTTTTAAGTGCGCCGTTTTCTTTTCCAATCACTGTACGCTTCGCTTTTACAACTGCTGCTTGATACATGGTCATCACTTCCTTACATAGAAGCCGTTTTAGAACGGCCAGGTACCGCTACTGCTTTTCGAACTTTTGTAATTAAATACGCCGCGACCGCTGCTTTTATGAAGTCACCCGGAAGATAAACAAAGCTTAGCTGAAGGGACTTCAGAAACGGAATGTGAAGCTGCATTGCCTGTACAGGAATGCCGCATGCGTATACTAACACAATGCCAAATAACACATTTACGGCAAATGCCTTTGCAACCGTTACATTTTTTAACCGTGATAGCGTCCACCCAATAAAGAAAGCTGCAAACACATAGCCAATGATATACCCAGCACTCGGACTCAAGAATACCCCGATTCCTCCGCGCCCTCCAGCAAGTAAAGGAACGCCAGCTGCTAGCAAACATAAAAAAAGAAATTGACTTAAAGCTCCTAGTCTAGCTCCAAGAATTCCTCCCGATAGCATGACACCCATAGGCTGAAGAGTAATCGGAACGGGTGTAAAAGATAAAAAAATAGGAGGGACGAGTCCTAGAGCTCCCATTATAGCTGTGAATAATGCAACGTACGTCATATCTTTTGTTTTCATCGTAAACCTCCGCTATGTATGATAAAACATGACTATCGTATCTTATTAAACTTAAATTAGTCAACTTTATTTTTATGTAAGTTTACATTTTTTCTTTTCTCAAACCTGCATTTACGGTACACTAAAAGTAAAATAAAAAGGGAGCTTACGCAGTAATGAAACGAATTGAAGAAATAGTTTTTAATCAGTGTCAACAAAATCCTGACAGACTCGCACTATCGGATTCTATTGATGAACTAAGCTATAGTCAAATGTGGGATCGTGTATGCAAAGCCGAAAAACAGCTGCAGGAAAAAGGGATGGAAAAAGGAGAGCTTGTTGCTTTAAGTATGCCAAACAATGTAGAAGCTATTGTGTCGTTTTTAGCGATTTTAAAAGCCGGTGGAGTGGTGATGCTTTTACACAATGAGTTAACAGACGCTGAAATCGATACTTATTTTTCGATTCAATCTCCGAATTGGCTATGGGAAACTTCTTCTTTAACTAACATAACAAAAGAAAAACCTCTGCTGCCCGTACGGCAAGGAAATGCACTGTCCGATCTATTTTTATTTGGATTTACCTCCGGGTCAACAGGAAGGCCTAAAGGGTTTGTAAAATCGCATCATTCTTGGTCTTCATCGTTTCAAGAATGGTCAGACATATTTTCTTTAAAGCAACACGACAAAGTGCTTGTTCCTTTACATATCTCGTATTCCGCGCAGCTTTACCCAGTTTTACATGCGCTTTGCAGCGGCATGCACGCTATTATGCTAGAAGCGTTTACACCTTCATCTGTTTTTTACAAGGAAGCTAGCTGTATGTCTATTACACCCGCATTAATTTCTCCGTTGCTTCGTTATGTACAAAGCAGACCGAAAGAAAAACGATTTCTGCCAAAGACCGTGATTTCAGTAGGCAATAAATTATCGCCTTCCGTTCGAAAGAAATTTTCACAAACATTTCCCATTGCCGCCCTTTATGAATATTACGGATCTTCTGAAATGGGATTTGTTACGGTGCTTTCACCAGATACAGCTGAAACGATGCCTCATACAGTAGGCTATCCTGTTGACAGTGTAGACGTTTTAATCCTTAATGAACGTGGAAAAGAAGTAGAAAAAGGAGATAAAGGAACACTATTTGTAAAAACAACTCAAGCATTCGAAGGGTTTGTTAATGACAGCGAAGAAACAAACCGCTCGTTTTTTAACGGATATGTTACGTCGCATGATATTGCGATTCAGCTTCAAGACGGAAGCATTACCATCGTAGGGAGAGATAAAAACGTGATTAAAAGCAGCGGAAGCTTAGTATATGCTGAAGAAATTGAAGAACTGCTTTTACAAATACCGGGCGTTAGCGAAGCAGCCGTTTTTAGCGTAGTAGATGCTGAACGTTCAGAAGTCGTAGGTGCAGCAATTGTCTTAGAGAACATTTCTCTTTCTGATGTAAGACAAGCGCTGACAAAACGAGTATCTGCTTATAAAATCCCGCGCGTATGGAGAGTTTTAACGTCCTTTCCGCGAATGAAAAATGGTAAAATTGACAAAGCAACGATATACAGCTACTTTACAGAGAAAGAAGGGAAGACATATGATTTCATTTGAACCTATTACAGCTGACACGATGTATATTGTTTCAGAGATTATCAATTCGAACGAAGCATATAATGTGTTAGAAAACGGCAAGAAAGAGCGGAGTGAAGAAGAGCTTTTTAAAGAATACATGAATGAAAAAACAGACAGTTATTTTATAAAAGCTGACGATACATACGTAGGGGTTATTGATTACATGAAACAAAACCCAAACGATGACCATCCATGGATTGGAGCTTTTATCATTCATAGCGCCTATCATAATTTCAGTTTCGGAACGCAGGCGTATCTAGCGTTTGAAGACAAGCTAAAAGAAGAAGGAGTTTCAGTTCTTCTTCTTGGCGTTCTGTCTCAAAATCCTAGAGCCAAGCTGTTTTGGGAACGCCTTGGTTTTGCGCAGTATGCCACTAAGCCGCTGCATCATAATCAAGTTAACTGCTTGGAAAAAGAGCTGTAAAAAAATCCGTGGATATAACCCACGGATTTTTCTATTATTTTATTAAAACCGTTGTATTAGCCGGAATCACAAGCTGATTTTTGACTTTCTTAGCACCTTTTTCACTAGCAAAAATCAATTTACCTTTCACCGCCACAGATACTTTTACAGGTTGATTTGAAATATTATGATACACGCTAATCGATTTGCTTTTATACGTGCGGCTATAGGCAACGACTTCTTTACTGTCTACTGAAATAGATTGAAGCGTTCCTTTTACTAACTCTTTGTGCTGCTGACGCACGCGAATCATTTCACGGTAATGATTTAACAAAGAATCCTTTTGTTTTGTTTGTGCTTCTACTGACACACCATTGCCGCCTTTATTGTATACAGGTGTTTCCCAGCTAGTTTGTCCAAGTCCGTTGCCTTCGTACCAGCGGAACGGTTCACGGATTAACTCATCAGGCTTTTCACCTGTCATTCCAATTTCTTCACCGTAATAAATATACGGATTTCCAGGAAGCGTAAGTAAGATAGAAGCAGCTGATTTTGCTTTATTTACATCGCCGCTTAGCTCACTCATGACGCGATTTTGGTCATGGTTGGTTAAGAAAATGCCGTCAATTTTATTTGGATTGTATGATTTAAAAAGCTCATCCGTTGCCGCTGCTGCAGTGGCAATTCCTTGATCATTTCCTGCTTTTACAGAGTTTACAATCTTTCCTGCTAAATCAAAGTTAAACAGAGAATCAAGCGATTGATAGTAAGGAGCCACGACTTCAGGCTGATCCCATACTTCACCCGTTAGATATACGTTCGGGTTTTCTTTTTTCATCGCATCTCTGAACTCATTCCACCATACGATATTTTTCTTAGCGCCTTCAGGTGTTTGACCTTTAAAAATATGAAGCGCAGCATCTAGGCGGAACCCGTCAACTCCTTGCTTTAGCCAAAACTTTCCTACGTTAATCATTTCTTTTCTTACTTCAGGATTATCGTAATTTAAGTCAGGCATTCCTTCCCAAAACGTTCCGTAAAAATACTCTCCGTTTGGAGCTTTATGCCATACTTGCTGTCCCCAAGATCCTTTTTCATTTAAGTCGGTATTTTTATCAGCCCAAATATAGTAATCTCTGTACTTGCTGTTTTTATCTTTTAACGCAGCTTGAAACCAAGGGTGTTCACTGCTCGTATGATTCACAACGAGATCCATAATAACTTTTACGTCTCGTTTATCTGCTTCTTTCATGAGCTTGCGAAAATCTTGCAGACTTCCATACTGCGGATCAATATTATAATAGTCCGTTACATCATATTTATGATAGCTAGGAGAAGGGTTGACTGGCATCATCCAAATCCCGTTTACTTGAAGATCATTTTTTGTATGAGAATTGCCGTCATTTAAATAATCCAACTTTTGTGTAAGACCTTTTAAATCACCATGTCCATCCTTATTTGCATCGTAAAAAGAGTTTACATACACTTCATAAAAAACACCGTTTTTATCTGCTATTGGAGACTTACCTTTATGTACGGTTTCTGCGTGAACGCCTGTTGATAAGCTAGCAGCCAGCGGCAGTGTTAGTGCTAAAGCTGTCCATTTTTTCCCTTTCATCGTTTCATCCCCTTTTTTTGCAATCGTTTGCATAAATTGACTACAATTGAAATATAGCACCTATTTGAAAACGATTACAACGAAAATTTCATTTTGATTATTTTGAACTAGTAATTATTCTGACAACCTATTTGTTTACTGCGTCTAATGACATTAAGCGGTTGCGTTATATTAAGGCTATAGATAGAAGATAGCAATAAAATAAGGGAGTATTATCCAAGTGAAAATAATGACTATGTCAAATATTCTGACAATGTTGTTGTTCAATTCATCATCTCATGCTAAAATCCAAATATAACTGAAAAACGGTACTGTAGTTCCGAAAAATGGAACTTAAAGTATTGATGCAGATAATACAGCTTGAATTTTACTTACTATCTGCAAATGATTACGCTTACACTAAAGGGATTAAGGGGGAAGAACGCATTGAGTAAAGTAGATTTAAACTGTGATTTAGGGGAAAGCTTTGGTGCTTATCGTATTGGCAATGATGAAGCAATTTTAGAGCATGTGACGTCTGTGAACGTAGCCTGTGGATTTCATGCAGGGGATCCGAGCGTCATGAGAAAAACGGTGAAATTGGCTGCTGAAAAAAAGGTGCAAATTGGGGCTCATCCTGGTTTGCAGGACCTTATCGGTTTTGGACGCAGAAACATGAATATTTCACCTCAGGAAGCCTATGATATCGTGGTCTATCAAATTGGGGCATTAAACGGTTTTTTGCAAGCGGAAGGGTTATCGATGCAGCATGTAAAACCTCACGGTGCACTATATAACATGGCGGCCAAAAACAAAGCATTGTCTGAAGCAATAGCAAAAGCTGTTTACAACGTAAATCCTGAGCTGATTTTGTTTGGGTTATCTGGAAGTGAGCTGATTCAAGCAGGTAACAGAATTGGTTTAAAAACAGCTAACGAAGTATTTGCAGACCGTACTTATCAATTAGACGGTTCTCTCACTGCTCGCACAGAACCAAATGCTTTAATTGAAAATGATGACGAAGCTGTATCCCAAGTTATTACAATGGTGAAAGAAGGGAAGGTGAAATCTCAGCAAGGTAAGGATGTAGAATTGCAGGCAGACACGATTTGCATCCATGGAGACGGGGCTCACGCACTTGAATTTGCTCGTCATGTGAACCGTTCTTTACAAGCATCAGAAGTAGTAGTTAAAGCTATTTCAAAATAAAAACTACATACAATCAGGAGGAAGATGATATTGGAGCCAATTAAAAAATCAACACCTCAGCAAAAGCTTTCGGCTGCGCCTAAAGTAAACTGGACGTTAATGCTTGGAGCCGCTTTTTTAATGGCCACATCGGCTATTGGACCAGGCTTTTTAACTCAAACTACCGTATTTACACAAAATTTAGCCGCAAGCTTCGGATTCGTTATTTTAATTTCAATTATTCTTGATATCTTTGCTCAAACCAACGTATGGAGAATTATTGCGGTTTCTGAAAAACGCGGACAAGAAATCGCCAACATGGTATTTCCCGGATTAGGGTACGTGCTCGCTATTTTAATTGTTATTGGAGGACTTGCTTTCAATATTGGAAATATTGCCGGTGCCGGGCTTGGATTAAATGCTATTACGGGTATTTCTCCAACCGCCGGAGCTGCAATTAGTGCAGTTATTGCCGTGCTAATCTTCGTTGTAAAAGAAGCTGGAAAAGCAATGGATCGCTTCACGCAAATTGCAGGTTTTGTCATGATTGGGCTGATGCTATATGTAGCGGCTACCACTTCACCTCCCGTTGGAGAAGCTGTAGTGAAAACTTTTGCTCCTGACAAAATTGACATTATTGCGATCGTTACGCTTGTTGGAGGAACAGTCGGTGGTTACATTACCTTTGCTGGTGGACATCGTCTTTTAGATGCTGGCGTAAAAGGTATCGATTCTTTACCTCAAGTAACAAAAAGTTCTGTAACGGGAATTCTCATCACTTCCGTTATGCGAATTGCTTTGTTTTTAGCTGTACTTGGCGTTGTGTCTAAAGGTTTGCAAATTGACCCGGCCAACCCTCCAGCATCCGTGTTTCAGCTTGCAGCAGGAAACGTCGGCTATAAAATCTTTGGTATTGTCATGTGGTCTGCCGCTATTACGTCTGTGGTAGGAGCTGCTTATACATCCGTTTCATTTATTCAAACCTTTAGTGAAAAACTTAATAAAAACTCAAACTGGATTATTATTGGGTTTATTATTATTTCAACTCTGTCGTTTGTCTTAATTGGAAAACCTGTAAAAGTTCTGCTTTTAGTTGGAGCACTCAATGGATTAATTTTGCCCGTTGCTCTTGGAACATTACTGATTGCGGCTTACAAAAAAAGCATCGTTGGCGAGTATAAACACCCTTTATGGCTCACTATTTCTGGTGTACTTGTCGTTATTGTAATGGCTTTAATGGGCGGCTATACGTTAATGGATCAACTTCCTCAATTATTTAAATAAAACAAGGTGCCCGCACGTAAGTTGCGTGCGGGCAATGATGGGAGATAGAAATATGACAAACCTTTCACAACTAACTCCAGCTGAACTTCGTCAGCAAATCCGTAACAATCAGCTTATTCAACCAACAGCAGGCATGGCAAACGGCTATGCTCAAGCTAATTTAGCTATTTTACCAAAGAAACAAGCTTTTGACTTTCTATTGTTCTGTCAGCGTAACCCTAAATCTTGTCCTCTTTTAGATGTAACAGACGTTGGATCCCCGGTACCAAAATTTGCAGCTCCGTCCGGAGATATTCGAACAGACATTCCAAAGTATCGAATCTATGAAAATGGGGAACTAGTAAAAGAAGTAACCGATATCACAGACTATTGGACAGAAGATATGGTAGCTTTCCTTATCGGTTGCAGCTTTACATTTGAACACGCACTTTTAAACAATGACATATCTGTTCGTCACATTGAAGAAAATTGTAATGTTCCTATGTATAAAACAAATATTTCGTGCACTGAAGCAGGAATATTTCGTGGCTCGACGGTGGTTAGTATGCGTCCAATTCCTCAGCAAGACGTAGTGCGGGCAGCCCAAGTAACTTCGCGTTTTCCAGCTGTGCACGGGGGGCCTGTTCACATCGGAGATCCCGCTGCGATAGGTATTGAAGACCTCCATTCTCCAGATTTTGGCGATGCTGTTTCGATTAAGGAAGGGGAAGTTCCCGTATTTTGGGCTTGTGGTGTAACCCCTCAAGCGGTAGCAATGGAAACAAAACCTTCTATTATGATTACACATGCTCCGGGGCATATGTTTATCACAGATATTCGAGATGAAAAACTAGGTGTTTTATAAAAGAAAGAGGTGTAGATATGAATCAAACCGTAACAAAAGCGTCGGCTGTTATTTCTCCGCTTGGCGACTCAGCGCTTGTTATAACGTTTGGAGATAGCATTCAGTACGACACTCATAAACAAATCAAAACGTGTAAAGATTCGATAGAATTAAATCCTTTCCCAGGGTTTGTTGAATGCGTGCCGGCATTTACAAATCTTACAATTTTCTATAACCCTCTTGAAGTTGTAGCAGCCGGGAGAAAAAAGCAGAAGAAGGAATTTGTTTCTCCTTTTGAAGTAGTATGTTCCATCGTTCAAAGTAAACTAGAAAACGAACAGACAGAAAAAGAGTTAGACCATCGTACGGTTTCCATTCCAGTTTGCTACGGGGGAGAGTATGGACCTGACCTTGAATATGTCGCTCGTCACCATAACTTAACAACTGAAGAGGTAATTAGTATTCATTCTGAAGGCGAATACTTAGCGTACATGATTGGGTTTGCTCCTGGATTTCCATTTCTAGGAGGATTATCTGAAAGAATTGCTACGCCTCGCCGGCCGTCTCCTCGCACCTCTATTCCTGCGGGTTCGGTTGGTATTGCAGGAATGCAAACAGGAGTGTATCCTATTTCCACTCCCGGAGGATGGCAGTTAATTGGTCAAACGCCTATTAAGCTGTTTTTACCGGAACAAAATCCCCCAAGTTTGCTGCAAGCTGGAGATATTGTAAAATTCGAGCCTATCTCTAAAGAAGAGTATCAAGAAATGCAGGCAAAGGAGGGGGGGAAATGAGTATGCGAGTCAGTAAAGCCGGGTTATTAACGAGCATTCAAGATTTAGGAAGAAGAGGATTTCAGCAGCACGGTGTGATTGTAAGCGGTGCAATGGATTCTTATTCCCTTCGAATTGCTAATTTACTAGTTGGTAACAATGAAAAAGAAGCGGGACTTGAAGTTACGCTAATGGGGCCTACCCTTGAAATAGAAAGTGATTGTTTAGTAGCGATCACAGGGGGAGATTTAACTCCTTCGGTCAACGGAAAGCCAGTCCCGATGTGGAAACCTTTATTTATTCCAAAAGGAAGCACTTTATCATTTGGTCCTTGCAAAACCGGGTGTCGTTCCTATCTATCTGTAGCGGGAGGATTTGCTATTGATGAAGTGTTAAATAGTAAAAGCACGTATTTAAGAGGTGAAATCGGGGGCTACAAAGGAAGAGCATTACAAACAGACGATGTTTTACCTCTATCTGTTCCTGCTGCTTCAAAGCCTGCTTTTCTTTCAAATGAACTGATAAACGGAGTATATACTTCTTCATGGTCCGTAAATTATAAGGAATTTGTTCATTTTACAAAGAAACCAGCGGTCCGTGTTATGAATGGCAGTCAATTTGATTTATTTACAGCTGAAAGCAAAAGTCATTTTATGAAAGAGCCTTTTAAAGTATCGAATCAATCAGATCGAATGGGCTATCGAATGGCCGGACCTTCTCTTCAGCTTCAAGAAAAAAAAGAGTTACTGTCTGAAGCCGTTTCACAAGGTTCTGTTCAAGTTCCGCCAGATGGAAATCCTATCATTCTGTTAGCAGATCGTCAAACCACGGGAGGATATCCTAAAATTGCTCAAGTCATCACAGCGGATTTACCGCTTTTAGCTCAAATAAAGCCTGGCGAGTCCATTTACTTTTCTCACATTTCGCTTCATGAAGCAGAAAAAATCTATTTAGAAAAAGAACAGCTGCTTCAAGAATTGAAAATTGCTATTAACCTTGCGTCAACTAAATAACACAAAACAGGAGTGACAATAGATGATAAACGTACGTGAATTGCAAGAAGTTGTTTCGTTAATGAATGAATCTGGTATTCAAAAGCTCCACATTGAACATGAAGGAACAAAAGTTGTCATTGATAAAGCAGGAATTCCTTTAGAGGACACAGCTGTTACAGAAGTGAAAACTGAAGAAGTACAAGCAAAAGCCGCTGCCACTGAACAAGCGCCTCAAGATTCCTTGTCTGTAAACTCAGCAGACATTAATGAAAAGCAAATTTTATCACCAATGGTCGGAACGTTTTACGCCAAGCCAGAAGCAGACGCTGATCCCTTTATTCAAGTAGGGCAAACAATTGAACGTAAAGATGTTGTGTGTGTGATTGAAGCGATGAAGCTGTTTAACGAAGTAGATGCGGGAATGGAAGGAGAAGTGCTTGAAATCCTTGTGAAAGACGGAGATGTTGTTGAGTTTGGACAGCCTTTATTTACCGTAAAATCACACTAAAGTATACATACTGTCAGGAGGAGTCATTATGTTCAAAAAGATCTTAATCGCAAACCGCGGCGAGATTGCAGTTCGTATCATTCGGGCTTGTAAAGAGATGAGTATTGCAACCGTGGCCGTGTATTCAGAAGCAGACAAAGATGCACTTCATGTGAAGCTAGCAGATGAGTCATTTTGTATTGGTAAAACGTCTTCTAAAGAAAGCTACTTAAACATTCGGAGTCTGCTTACCGTAGCGCAAGTAACCAAGGCAGACGCTGTTCATCCCGGCTACGGATTTTTAGCTGAAAATGCTGATTTTGCTGAGATGTGTGAATCCTATGACATTACCTTTATTGGTCCAAAAGCGGAAGCCATCCGTAAAATGGGAGCAAAAGCTGTAGCACGAGATACAATGAAACAAGCCGGCGTGCCTATTGTACCTGGAACAGAAGGGCTGATTGAAGATAGCAGCACCGCTATTCCAGTAGCACGAGAAATAGGTTATCCAATCATCGTAAAAGCCACAGCGGGAGGCGGCGGAAAAGGAATGCGTCTAGCTCATAGCGAAGAAGAGCTAGAAAAAGCAATTCGTCAAGCTCAGCATGAAGCAGAAACAGCCTTTGGAAACGGCGGCGTATACCTTGAAAAGTATTTAGAAGAGCCAAAACACATCGAAATTCAAATTATTGCTGATGAAGAAGGGAATGTGGTTCATTTAGGTGAACGAGATTGTTCGATTCAACGCCGTCATCAAAAATTGGTAGAAGAAGCTCCGTCTCCTGCGGTAGATGAAAACCTTCGTGCTAAAATGGGCAAAGCGGCGGTCTCAGCAGCTAAAGCAGTCGATTATACAGGTGTCGGAACAGTTGAGTTTCTGTTAGATAAGCACGGGCATTTTTACTTTATGGAAATGAACACGCGGATTCAAGTTGAACACCCTGTTACAGAACTTGTAACAAACATTGACTTAATTAAAGAACAAATTTCAGTAGCAGCAGGTTACTCGCTATCATTTGCTCAACGGGATGTTCAGTTAAAAGGATGGGCAATTGAATGCCGGATCAATGCAGAAAATCCGGCTAAAAACTTTATGCCTTCTCCTGGAAAAGTCGAGATGTATTTACCTCCTGGCGGCTACGGCGTTCGTGTAGACAGCGCGGTTTATCCAGGCTATGAAATTTCTCCATTTTATGATTCAATGGTGGCGAAATTAATTGTAACGGGGAAAGATCGAAATGAAGCGATTCAACGAATGAAACGTGCGCTCGAGGAATTTATCATTATAGGTATTCATACAACCATTCCTTTTCATTTAGAATTACTGAATCATCCTTCGTTTAAGGAAGGGGATTTTACAACCAAATTTCTAGAAAGTAATCCTATTTCCATTAAAGAACTAGAAATAGTGTAAAAAAGGAAAGTGCTCTTATAAAGGAGTGCTTTCCTTTTTTTCTTCATGTATAATAAAAAGAACATACCATTAGCTAGTAAGCTATATGTCTATCAAATACATATATTCGCATAAATAAGGGAGAAGGTTTTATGCAAGCTAACAATAAAACAGTCGTTAAATCCATGCAGATTCTCACGCTTTTTATTAAGTACCCTAAACTGACTTTCACAGAAATGATGGAATATTCGGGCGTTCCCAAAACTTCTTTGCATCGAATGGTTGGCTCGCTTGAAGAGATGGGCTTTTTAACAAAAGATGCGCAAGGGTACTATTCGCTTGGACTTTTATTCTTACAGTTTGGCCAGCTAGTGGCTAATCGTTTAGATATTAGAAGTGTTGCGAAGCCTGTAATGGAAACGCTCCGAGACGAAGTAGAAGAAGCGGTTAATTTAATTGTACGAGACGGGAATGAAGCTATGTATATTGAAAAAGTAGATACGCTTCATCCAGTGCGTCTCTATACATCCATCGGAAGGCGTTCACCTCTTTATGCAGGAGCTTGTTCACGCATTATCTTGGCGCATTTACCCGAAAAAGAACAAGAGAAATATATTAACCAAACGGAGCTCGCTCCAATAGGCATTGGAACTATTACAGATAAAAAGAAATTAAGAGATGCATTAAAAGAAGCAAAAGAAAAAGGGTATACCATTAGCACCTCTGAATTAGAAAACTTTACAACATCCGTGAGTGCGCCAATTGTGAATCATCAAAATGAAGTGGTTGCAGGCATTAGCGTAGCGGGAATTGAAGCAAGATTTCAAGGAGACAGACTGCCGTTCATTATTCAAAAAGTAACGGAAGCGGCGAGAGTTATTTCTGAAAAACTCGGTTATCAAGGATCATTAAAGTAGCATACATAGAAAAATGGAGGTAAACCATTGAAACGATTAGAAGGTAAAACAGTCGCATTAGTAGGTCAGCGTAAAGTAGAAGAAATCAGCAAAATTGTTGAAAATCTTGGCGGGACCCCGCTTGTACGACCTGCACAAGGAACCATCTTTTTAGATGACACACATTTAGAAGCAGATATTAAAGAACTGGTAAAAGGAAATTATGATTGGTTTATTTTTACGACAGGGGTCGGTACAGAAATTTTGTATAAAACAGCAGATAAGCTAGGGCTGGCTGACAAATTTCTTTCTTCTTTACAAGCAGCCAATATTGCTGCACGCGGGTATAAAACCGTAAATATGTTAAAAAAGCTAGGCATTACTCCAACCGTTCGAGATGATGATGGAAGTACAGCGGGACTAGTCAGGGCACTTCATTCATTTTCTTTTGAAGAAAAGCATGTAGCGCTTCAGCTTCACGGAGATCCTGCACCAAAGTTGATTGACTTTCTTTCGAATCAAAAAGCCCAATTTAAAGAGATTTTACCGTATCAGCATATTCCTCCAAAAGCAGAAGTCATGGAACAGCTTATAAACGAATTAATAAGCGGGAAAGTCGATGCAGTCAATTTCACAAGTGCTCCCCAAGCCCGATTTTTATTTTCGTTTGCGAGAGAACAAGGACAAGCCGATCGAATTAGAGAACTCTTTGAAAGCTCTGTAGTAGCTGTGGCCGTTGGGAAAGTAACCGCTGCTGCTTTAAAAGAAGAAGGAGTAGGTCGTATTGTTATTCCTGATCAAGAAAGAATGGGAAGCGCAATTGTAGCTTTAGAACACTATTATCAGCAGCGTGATTAAAAAACCTTCTCGCCTCACAGCGAGAAGGTTTTTTGTATGACTTAATCTATACTTTGTCGAATATTGTGTTTAATAATTGCCAATCACTCTCTTTTTGAATACTTCAAGCAATGAATAAGAATAAATCAGTTACTATTCCAGAAAATCATTTTCAAATATTGTAAAAACGGTAGAAAAAGGTAAAAAATAGACGTAGATGTTAAAAAATTGTTACGTTCACTATAGAAATAACTTACATTCAGCCAGCTTAAAAAATGTTAATCACCTAGTTCCACAGGTTAAAAACAGTGCTGTGTAAAGTCTAGTAGACTGTTTATTTTGATGGGGTTATAGAGGTGTATTTTTGTAGAGAAGAAGTAAATGTATATACCAGCGTTAATTGTTACACTACTGAAATACAATTGTAATATTGTTATTCTTTTTTTCAACGTTTATCGTGGTATAATTTTCGTAGATTTTCATTAGCATATTTAGCTATTTATCGACAAATACAGCGAACTTTACATAAATTGTCAGACCTTTATACATATTGATACATAATTAGAAATTACTAGTTTAACAGAGCGAGAAAGCGGAGGAATTCATATTGAAAAAGAAAATGCTTTTACTTAACACAACGGTTTTATTAGGCCTGGGAGGAGTTTTATCAACTCCAGCGTATGCCTCTACCATTCAGGATATGGAATCGCAAAAATCTCAAATTCAAAATCAGCGTCAAGATGTGCAATCTAACATCAAAGCAGCTTCTGATGAATTGACACGCCTTCAAGCAGAACAAGATCAAATGAAAGCACAGCTTGAGCGATTAACATTAGCAGAAGAAGAAAATAATAAAAAAGCCCAAAAAACAGAAGCAGATATTAAAGAAACGTCTAAACAAGTAGAGCAGCTTGAAAAAGAAATTAAGCTGCTTCAAGAAAAACTTGAAAAGCGAAACGATATTTTAAAAGATCGTGCACGTTCCCTGCAAGAAAGCGGCGGTAACGTAGAGTATTTACAAGTTTTACTTGGTTCTTCAAGCTTCAGTGATTTTGTAGACCGCGCGCTAGCTGTTTCGACTATTGTAGATGCAGACCGTGGTATTTTAAAAGAAACTAAAAATATGCAAGACGAATTAAAAACAAAACAAGCTGATGTTAAATCTAAGCTAGCTAGCTTAGAAGACATGAAAGCGGAGCTAGATGAAATGACTGTTCAACTTTCAGCTCAAAAGAAACAAAAAGATGCATTGGCAAAAGAACTAAAAGATAAAGAAGCAAAAAATGAAGAATTAAAAGCTTCTCTACAAGCAAAAGACAGCTCTCTTGCAAATGAACAGTCTACGCTTGAACAAAATATTAAAGATCAAAAAGCTGCAGAAGAAGCAGCAAGAAAAGCGGCTGAACAAGCGGCTAAAGAGGCAGCTAAGAAAGCAGCTGAGCAAGCTCAAAAAGCAGCGGCTGCACCAGCTGAAAAAGCCGATTCATCTTCTGCTAAGGCAGAAGCACCAAAAGCAAGCAGCAATGATGTGGCACCAACAAGCGCTCCGGCTCCAAAAGCTAGCAATGTTGTAACAGTAGGAAACCGCTGGATTGGAAACTCTGCTTACGTATTTGGCGGAGGACGCAGCCAGTCTGATATTAACCACGGTTTATTTGACTGCTCATCATTTGTACACTGGGCATATGCTCAGGTAGGCGTTAACCTTGGACCTCTTGGATCTGTAAGTACAGAAACGTTAAAACATGCTGGAACACAAGTTTCTTCTAGTCAAATGCAGCCTGGCGATCTTGTTTTCTTCGATACATATAAAAAAGACGGCCACGTTGGCATTTATGTAGGAGGCGGCAAGTTCATCGGTGCTCAAAGCTCAACGGGTGTTGCAATTGCAAACATGAGCAGCGGCTACTGGAAACAAAAATTCAACGGACGCGTAGTTCGTATTTAATAGGGTATAGTAAAAAGAAAACATCCAATTTGGGTGTTTTCTTTTTACATTGTAAGGAGCGTATGACTATGAATTCTATTTTTGATCATATACAACCCAACTTAGATATTTTATTTGTCGGTTTTAATCCAAGCATCCGTTCCGGTGAAACGGGTCATCATTTTGCTAATCCAACCAATCGTTTCTGGACGATTCTTCATAAAGCAGGTTTGACAGATCGTAAGTATCATCCGGAGGAAGATCACTCGCTGCTACAGCTAGGATATGGTTTAACAAATATTGTAGAGCGTCCTACAAAGGCAGCTGATGAGATTACAAAAGAAGAATATGCAGAAGGCAGAGAAATCTTAAAGAAAAAAATTGCTACATATACGCCTAAAATCGTTTGTTTTGTTGGAAAAGGTGTCTATCAGCAGTACAGCGGACGCAAGCAAGTAAAGTGGGGCAAGCAAGAAAAATCGATGGTATCAGGAATAATGGACTTTGTTGCTCCGTCTTCAAGCGGGCTCGTTCGAATGAAAGTAGATGAAGTAGTCGCCATTTATGCAGAGCTTCCGAAGCTGCTGCGTACATTAAAATAGAGAAAGCCTCAAGGCTTTCTCTATTTTGTAAATGAAATATCAATTTGAATAATTTCTGATCGGCTCCCGATTCGAAGCGGAGGACCCCAAAAGCCAAATCCTGAAGAGACAATGGTATGCAGTTGATTATTTTGCTTGTAGCCCCAATCAATTTCAAATAACCGCTTTGTGATTAAATGATTAGGTGCCATTTGCCCTCTGTGAGTATGGCCGCATAGTAGCAAATCTACTCCTGCTTGTTCAGCTTCTTTTAAAGAAAGCGGCTGATGATCCATTGCAATGACAGGTAGAGAACGATCCGTTTCACTCGCTAAATCAAAAAAGCTGTCTCGATTTTTATCCGTCTTGTCTTTTCTTCCTATTAAATACAAGCTATCACCTATGTTTAACACTTCATCCATTAAAATAGGAATGTTCATTTCTTTCATTCTTTCCACAAACTGAGGGATCTTCCCGCCGTAATACTCATGATTTCCCAAAATTCCATATGTGCCTAAAGGCGCTTTGAGCTGCTTCATCATATAATCCATTTCTTTCTTAAAGAATACTTGGGGATCATCGTCAATAATATCTCCAGGAAGTAAAATAAGATCCGGCTGTACCTTTTGTACATGAGTGATTAACCGCTGCAAATGTTTTTTGCCGGACAATGTGCCAAAGTGCATATCAGATGCTACAGCAATGCGAAGGTTTTTCCGATTCGTCTTTTTAGCAAGCGAAATCGTGTATTTCCTTACCACAGGACTGTAAGCATTATACGTACCGTAAGCAAAAATGAATAAAAAAGCTGCAATTATGAAAAAGCCGATTGAATCGATAGCTGTAGAAAGCGAAGCGCCTAGAAGAGTAAGAATATATACGGCCAGATTACTTATAGGAAGCAAAAGCACGGAATATTGAATAAATCCTAACCAATACGATCCTACAATTTTAAACATGCTTACCTGTTGAAACACACGACCGATGATAAAGGAATAAGCAAAAAACACAACAATCACTGTAAGAATCCATTTGTTTTCCACTCCGAACATTGCATGAAGCCATTCCC
This sequence comes from Priestia megaterium, assembly GCF_023824195.1. Taxonomy (NCBI): domain Bacteria; kingdom Bacillati; phylum Bacillota; class Bacilli; order Caryophanales; family Bacillaceae; genus Priestia; species Priestia megaterium. Next base: position 2,579,286 of record NZ_CP085442.1, on the reverse strand, counting down.
AGGCGTTCCATCCGATGTACAGAACGAATAAGTTATATAAAATAACAACTAAAATAGATCTTACTAACACACTTACTTTCATACGCTAACCTCTTTTCTTTCCTCCATAATTCCACTATAGCTCATTTTTATTGCTTCAACAAAATTTTATCTCTTGTTCTTATCAATAATTTTTTTGCTTATTGCCCAAACGAAAAAAGCACACCTATAAAACAGGTGTGCTTTTTGTATTAATGATGGTGATGCGCGTGGTGAAGGCTGCTAATCACAAATTCAGGATCTGGAACATGGAAATATTGAATCCATACGCCTTCTAAAAATTTCTCGCGTTTATCTAAAATAATATCGATATCTTTATCTGTTTTTACGATTTCATCATGTTCAGTCGGCGTATCAAATTTCCAATCATAATGTGCGTGATCACCGTGATCGATAGTCACATATACACGAATCATTTTCCCTTGACCTTCTGGGCTAGCCAATGCATTTTTTAACACTTTTGCTGCGTTTCGATTAATTTTTACTTCCATTTCGAAAACTCCATTCTGTAACTTAGTATGTAAAGTATTTTCGCAAACTTAAACGAAAAAGAGAAATTTTTTGCCTGACGTTTTTGCAGGGTTGCTTCATTCTACCGTAATAGGCTACACTACATCATAATGAATAAAAAAGGAGAGTATGGTGAGTGAAGATTGTTGTTTTAGGTGACACTCATATTCCAAAAAGAGCGAAACACTTTCCAAAAAGACTCATAGCCGAACTGAAAACAGCTGATGCTATTATCCATACCGGGGACTTCCAAACGATAGATGTGTACAATGAACTGCGCACTTTTGCTCCTGTACACGGCGTGATTGGAAATGTAGACAGTGAAGAGCTTCAGCAAGTACTTCCATATTCATTACTTCTTCCGTTTGATGACGTTACGATTGGTGTAACCCACGGTCATGGAAAAGGAAAAACGACTGAAAAACGTGTGCTCGGAGCATTTGAACATCAAGAAGTGGATGCAATAATTTTTGGTCATTCTCACATTCCTGTTCATAAACAAATTGGTGATATGACGTTGTTTAATCCAGGATCTGCTACTGACAAGCGGCGCGAGAAACAATTTTCGTTTGGAGTGCTGTACATACAAAAAAACACGCTGCATTTTGAACATGTTTTTTATGATTCTAAAGACTAAAACAAGAGCGGACTCTTGTTTTAGCATTTTTACGTTGTATGGTCTAAATGAGCAATATATTCGTGAAGCTTATTTTCTTCGTAATCATTTAAGTCATGCATCGGAATAACCTGCTGAGTTTGAGGATCCGTTCCTCTTACTTCTGCAATTTTTACTCCTTCTTTATAGATATTAAAAATATCTTTTTCTTCCCCGCGCTGAACCTTTTCTTTTTCAAACATTGAAAAAGACTTGCTGTTTTTACTTTCTTCCATTAAAATCACCTACTTTTTTTATCGTACTCTTATCTTTTCACACCCATTGTTAATTATGTATACACTCGATGACTAAAGGAATATGAAGTCTTGCCGATAGAAAGAAAGTGCACGACTACTGTTAACTACAGAGAGAGAGGCTACATAGCATGGAGAGAGTAAGAAAAAAAAGGTCCCTTAATAACTTTAAGACAAAGCTGGTGCTAGCATTTGCAGCGATCTTATTAGTGCCATCTGTTACGATAGGTGTATCAGCTTACATAACAGCGAAACATGAAATTGAAAACCAAATTATTAACTCAGCACAGCAAAATGTACAGTCCATTAATTCAGTGATTGACGACACCATTGGACCAAAAATTCATGATGTAGAGTTTTTTGCGTCAGTGGTAAACAACGAGCGCTACAATGAAAAAGATATGGCTACTTTAAGCAAAGATTTTAACTTATATGCTTCGCTTCATCCAGAAGCCATCAGCATTTTTACAGGAAATCAGCAAGGGAAGTTTATTCAATCGCCTAAAAAAGTGATACAAGCAGGCTATGATCCCAGAAAACGAGATTGGTACAAGCTAGCCATGCAAAACAAAGGAAAAACAGTTGTCACTGAACCTTATCCATCAGCCTCTACAGGTCAGACCGTTATTACTGTAGCGAAAACAACGGCGGATGGTACCGGGGTTATTGCTTTGAATTTAGATATAAGCCGCATCAATAAAGCTGTCAGCAAAGTAAAAATTGGAGAAAAAGGATATCCATTTCTTTTAGATGGAGAAAGAAAATATATTGTTCACCCTACAGAAAAAGCAGGCACAAAAGCTACAGATTCTCTTTTTGATAAGCTTTATGCAAAGAGCTCCGGGTCTTTTGAATATACCTTTAACGGTGATGAAAAAAAGATGGTCTTTACGACAAATAAAACAACGAGCTGGAAAGTTGCAGGCACTATGTATTCATCGGAAGTGAGTGAAGCAGCACAGCCTATCTTTTATAAAACGCTATTCATTATCGTAGCTTGTCTGATAATCGGGAGTCTTACCATTTTTATGGTGTTACAATCGATTATTAAACCGCTCAAACAGCTTAAGAATCAGGCTCTGCGTGTTAGTGAAGGAGATCTGACAACAGCGATTACCGTCAATTCAAAGGATGAAATCGGCGAGTTAGGGTATGCTTTTAGTCAGATGCAAAACAATCTTCGCACATTAATTCAAAATGTTGAAATGAGTGCAGAACAAGTGGCTGCTTCTTCAGAAGAGCTAACGGCCAGCTCACAGCAAACGAGCGCTGCGAGTGAACAAGTATCGGTTGCGATACAAGAAGTGGCTTCTAGTGCGGAAAAACAAACGGCTGTTATTGACCAAAATGCAGCTTCTTTAGATGAGATTGTACAAGGAGTTTCTACCATTGCTCAGCGTACAGAAATTGTTTCACAGCTATCAAATCACACAACGTCTGAAGCTGTAGAAGGCGGAAAAGCCGTGAGAGAAACGGTCGAACAAATGGAATCCATTTCTCAATCCGTCGAGCTATCTAATACAACGATTCGTACTTTGTTTCAACGTTCAAAAGAAGTTGGAACCATTTTAGAAGTAATCAGCGGTATTGCTGCTCAAACAAATTTACTAGCCTTAAATGCTGCAATCGAAGCGGCACGAGCTGGAGAACATGGAAAAGGTTTTTCCGTTGTAGCAGCGGAAGTGAGAAAGCTGGCAGAACAATCACAAGTGTCCGCGTCTCAAATTTCTGAACTTATTCAAGCTATTCAACAAGATACTCAGGAATCTGTACATACAATGGAGCAAGTTACAAACAAAGTTGAAGAAGGACGAACAATTTCACAAACGGCTATTCAAAAGTTCGAACAAATTCTAAGCAGCATGAATGAAACGACTCCGCAAGTAGAAGAAGTTGCTGCGACTGCTCAGCAAATTTCAGCAGCGGTTGAAGAAGTGGCTGCATCAACTGAAGAACAGCTAGCTTCAATGGAGGAAATTGCTGTTTCCGCACAATCTCTGTCTCAAATGGCAGAACAATTAACAGCGCTCATTAGCAAATTTAATTTGTAAACTTTCGTCAAATCGTCATAGACCTCTTTTATATTGGAAAAAGTAGAACATACACATATGAAAGAGGTGACAGTATCTGATGGAGCAAACAAAAATGACCTTTGAGCCAGCTTCAATTAACGATGATATGCATGCGAAGCTTAAACAGCTAGAAGAGCAGTTTCAACAAACGTTAGGAAAAAGAGTGGCTTTAGTTGCATACGAAGCTGAAAAATAAAAAACAAAAAAAGAAAAGACACTAGGTCTTTTCTTTTTTTTGTTTCAATAAGGTTAAATTACAATTTTTTCCGTATGATTTCTCGAAATAAGTTATAATGTAGTGTAAAATTACACTTTTATAGTGTTATTTCACTTTTTATATGGTATAATTTCACAGAAATAAAGAAAGGAGTTCACAGTTTAGAATGAAAAAAAACGTGTTGTTAGGAACTTTTTTATCTTTTTATCTAGTAGGTTCATATGCCTCCTATCATATTTATAAACAGCAGCAGATCCATCCTGTAACGCGGGATGTTGCACGGCTTCTTCCTACAAAAGTCAAAGAAATAAAGCATGGAACAACTGAAAAACAGCTGAAAGATTGGGTGAAAACCGCTTCACAGCATCATGAAAAAATAGCGATTGCAGGCATGCAGCACAGCCAAGGAGGGCAGACGTACTATCCTAATGCTATTTTACTTGATATGAAGCAGTACAATAAAATTATAGATTACAAACCTGGTCAAAAAGAAATTACGGTTCAAAGCGGGACAACGTGGAATGATATTCAGCAATATATACATAAAGACGGTCTTGCTCTTCAGGTTATGCAATCACAAAATATTTTTACCGTTGGAGGTTCTATTAGCGTGAACGTACACGGCAGAGATATTCGATACGGTTCTTTAATGGATACGGTAAAATCTATGCGTCTCCTGCAGGCGGACGGATCCATTATCGAAATTAGCCGGACGAAACACCCTGAGCTGTTTTCTTTAGTAAACGGAGGGTACGGGTTATTTGGGGTCATTTTAGATGTGACGCTTCGTTTGACGGACGATGAATGGTACGAAGATGAAATTATTCGCTTAGATTATAGGCAGTACACAGCGTATTTTAAAAACTACGTACAGCATAACTCTGACGTTCGTATGCATATGGCGCGTATTTCGGTTTCTCCTAATCAATTGCTAACAGATATGTACGTCACAAACTATCGCTTATCTTCTCAGAATACTTCTACTGTAAAAGAACCGCTCAAGACAGAAAAAATAGTGGCACTTCCTAAATTTATGCTAGGGCTGTCTCGGTATAGCGACTGGGGCAAAGATATGCTGTGGGAAACACAAAAGGCTTATTTCTTAAAACAAAATGGACGGCTTGAAACAAGAAATAATGTTATGCGTTCTGAAAGTGATTTTATGGAATACGAAAGTGCTAGCCGGACGGAAGTTTTACAGGAATACTTCGTTCCGGTTGATGAATTTGCTTCTTACATCGATGATTTACGCGAAGTGTTAGCAACAGAGAAATTAAATTTACTGAACATTACTGTTCGCTATGTAGAAAAAGACAATAAAGCAGTCATGTCTTATGCAAAAGACGATATGTTTGCTCTCGTTTTACTTATTAACCAGAAAAAAGACAATCAAGGCATGGCTGATACACAAAGAGTTGTCAGAAAAATGGTGGATGTGACGCTGCAGCATCAGGGAAGCTATTACTTGCCTTACTACGGCTACCCAAGCAAGAAGCAATTAGAAGAGGCTTACCCTCATACAACCGCCTTTTTAAATTTAAAAAGAAAATATGATCCAAACGAAACGTTCGTTAATTTATTTTATAAGGAGTATGGAAAATGACGTACAAACAACTCTTACATTCCCAAAGCCTGATGATTACCGCAAGCAGTATTGTTTTTCCTTTTTACCTTTTACTGCTTCGAAATCTTGGCGATAGTTATTCACAATTTGGCTTAGCTTACGGAATTTTCGCTTTAACCGCAGCTTTGAGTCACCCTTTAATCGGTTCATGGAGTGACAGAGTAGGAGAAAAGCGTTTGCTCATTTTATATACGTTTGGGATGGCAGTTGTTATGCTTGTGATTCCCGTTCTAACAACTATCACACAGGTGTATATCATTCAAGTTATAATGGGGCTGCTTGGAGCTCTTCAAAAAACAGCAGAAAAAATAGCGTTATCTAGGCAGACAGATCGTGCTCATACGGGAAAGCAAGTAGGACACTATCATTTATGGACCTCTATATGGGCAGCTTTAGCCGTGATTGCAACAGGGTATATCATTGATTTTCTTACAATCGGAAGCCTTTTTTACATCACTTCGTTTATGTACGTAGCGGCAGGGGTATTAATATGGCAAAAACCAAAAACAGTTGAGCTTGAACGCCACCATTCGCTGTAAAAGCATATATGGACAGGTCGGTTGAATTTTTTAGTTCGTATTATAAGATACTATAAAAAATTTATGTTCTCCCGATATAAGTACTGAAAGGAGAAACGTTTATGCAAGGTATAAGTATATCAGGGCAAGATGCATGGTCTTCTATTATAGTATCGTTCGCTATTTTCATCATTATATGGGGTCTGATTCCAGGCTTAACTATAAAGTATGTATGTAAAAGTCAAACACTAGGTATAGCAAGTTTTTTTATCGGTATTGCCTATGGAGTTAAAGCGGGGCATTTTCTTATTTAAATACGATTTGGTTTAAGTAAGGAAGCTTGGACCGCTGTTAGCTAAGTGGGAATTCCTTTTGTTTCCTGTTATTTTTTTAGAGAAATTCTCCATAATAACAGTTAAAGAGGTGAATCCGATGACAGATAACAATGTTGGGTTTGGAGTTAGCGGAGGCGAAGAGACTAGAAAAAAATCTACTGTTTCTAGTGAAGCTCCTATATCTAATGATGTACAACAAAACCAAAAACAAGATAACTACGAAAAGCTTAGCCATCAACTAAATTCATTATCTGATGATGAATTTAGAGCAGATCGTGATGAAGATTAAGGGTTACCTATCAAAAAAGAATATTTAAATTAAATAAAGTATTATGAAAGTAAACTAATTGGATTCCATGACTTTAACGTGATAGCATTAACTACTGGTACAAACATACCACTTGACTATTTTGACATGCTATCTTGTCAAAGTTCTTAGTTATTTCTTTGATAACTGAGAATCCATTTGTAACCTTTAAGTAGAGATATAAAGGTAATCCTTCACTTTAATAAGTGAAGGATTTTTTTATCATTTCGTAATGGTTTTGCGATTGTTTGGATTAACGGGGATAAAACAGATACATTGTATACAATGTAAACGTCGTCATGTATAATGTAACTTATTCTTAGTTGAAAACTTGAATGAGCAGGATAGACATACTCGAGATAAGCGGAGGCATACACCAGTGTCTAAAAAAATACATGATTTTAATGATATTATCCGAAAGCTGCGCAAAAAACTTTTTGGAAAAGGTCCAGAACGAATTCATACTGTATTCGTTCAAAACATGGCTATTTCAACTTTGTACGGCAACTTAACGCCAGCTGAACAATTTATCGCGAGAACAACCGAAGGTAAAGAGACGGTACATATGGCAAGAACAAAGCTTATTCAAAACCTTTATGCTTCATCTCCTCCAGAGGGGCTTGAAGACTTGTTAGGAGCTAAGCTGGATTACTTATTTTCCGATATCAAAGTAGAAGAAGATATTGCTGTTTCTGTGTTTGTGTTTGAAACCAATATTCAGTAGAACAACGTAAAATACATAATTTAATTAAATGAAAGAGAAGTAGGATCTGCTTGTTTTTTATTTGATTTTATTATAGATAATGATGACTGATATACTGTAAAGAAAGTGCAGGATTATTAGGCAGCATTCAAAAACCTTGTGTAAAAGGTGTTTTTGAGTGCTGCCTTTTTTAGTTAAGGAGGAGTTTTATGGCATTTCACAAGCCGGATAAAATGTTAAACATCGCTTTAGAAGCGGGGGTTTCAAAAACGAAGCTATCCCTTTCTTCCATTCTCATGCTTGGGTTTTTAGGAGGCGCGTTTATTGCGCTTGGTTTTTTACTAGATGTGCGCGTCATTGGTAATTTACCAGCTGAATGGGGAAGTTTATCGAATCTTTTAGGAGGGGCAGTCTTTCCTATAGGTCTTATGCTGGTCGTACTTGGGGGAGCAGAGCTTATTACAGGGAATATGATGTCTGTTTCCATTGCCCTGTATGCAAGAAAAATTCCGCTTCGTCAGTTGCTTCATAACTGGTTTTGGGTTACGCTTGCTAACTTTTTAGGAGCCGTATTTATTGCGTATTTCTTTGGACATATTGTAGGTTTAACAGAAACGGGTCCTTTTTTAGATAAAACGGTAGCAATTGCTCAAGCTAAAATTGATGAATCATTTTTTAAAACGCTTATTTCTGCTGTGGGCTGCAACTGGCTTGTATGTTTAGCAATTTGGCTTTCATACGGTGCTGACGACGTTACGGGTAAAATTCTTGGGATTTGGTTTCCGATCATGGCTTTTGTTGCGATTGGCTTTCAGCACGTTGTAGCCAATATGTTTATTATTCCCGCTGCCATTTTTGCAGGTCACTTTACATGGATTGATTTTATTACAAATATTGTTCCTACCTTTATTGGAAATATGATAGGAGGAGCTGTATTTGTAGGCCTTATTTATTTTTCTTCTTATCAAAAGAAACAAAAAGAACAATTAAAAAAAGCTTCTTAATCAGTTTTCATCAGTTGTCATTAAAAAAGCAGTCTCGTAGTAAAGAGGCTGCTTTTCGATTGTAAAAGGTGAAAAAATATATTTTTAACAAATTATGTATGATAACATATAAATCAATTGGGATATGATGTCATGAACGTTTTTACTTTAATTTTCATAATAGTATTATGGTTAACTAGATGTTAATGAGTACATTCGCAAGGGAGCGAAAGAAATAGTGAATATTGGTATAGGATTGATTCTGCTATCTGTCGCATTACTATTTCTTATATCAGGAATGCTTTTACGCAAAAAGAGAAAAAAGGTATGTAGCAACAGTTTGTTAATAGCAGGAACATTGATTTTATCAGCAAGTCTCTTATTACTTACTGGTTTATATGATCCGTATGCAAATCATATTTAATAACTTACTAACGGAGAGTGAAAAAAATGAAGTTCATGCTTGCTGTTTTGTTGATTATATTTGGTAGCATTTTAGTTGGGTTGACCAGTAACAGTCTAGGCGCAATAGGTAATAACATCATGCATTTAGCTGGAATTGGATGCCTTATAGCAGCTATTTTTATAGCGAAAAGCAAAAATGATACCAAACGCCGTACAAAAAAAAGAATGCGATGTTTAATCACGCATTCTTTTTTGATGTGAGCAGCTCTAGGTCTTTGTCGTCCACTTTTTCTTACGGTTATTATAGAATAGAGAGTAACAGCTATACATACAGCAGTAAGGTGGGATTTAACAATGAAACACTCTAACAAAACGATCGGTATTGTAGCGCATGTTGATGCAGGAAAGACTACATTTTCCGAACAGCTTCTTTATCATACAAAAAGCATTAAACAGCGAGGAAGAGTCGACCACAAAGACTCGTTTCTTGATACCCATACGATTGAGAAAGAACGAGGCATTACAGTATTTGCCGACCAAGGAACTTTTTTATATAACGGTTCTACTTACTATTTAATTGATACGCCGGGCCACGTCGATTTTTCACCTGAAATGGAACGTTCTATTCAAGTGATGGATTATGCGATCGTCATCTTAAGTGCAGTCGAGGGAGTGGAAGGCCATACAGAAACGGTTTGGCAGCTGCTTCAAAAACATCGTGTGCCCGTATTCTTTTTCATCAATAAAATTGATCGTGTAGGAGCAGATTCTGAACGTGTTATAAACGATATTAAACATAACTTAACCACTGATGTTTATGATATAACGTCAGAGCTTATAGATGGGTCGTTAAGTGAGGAACTTATTGAATTTATAGCTGAAAAAGATGAAGAGCTTCTAGATGCATTTATGGAAGGCAAGAATGATCAAGCTTATTGGAAAGCGGCCATGAAAAAGCTTATTCAAACCAATCAGCTTTTCCCGTGTGCTTGTGGCTCAGCTTTACAAGACATCGGCATGAAAAGTTTTTTAGAGAAGCTCGATTTGTTAACAGAAATTCACTACTCGCAGGAAGAAGCATTTTCAGGGCGTGTATATAAAATCCGGCACGATGAAAACGGCATGCGCATCACGTTTATCAAAGCTCTGAGCGGGACACTGCAAGTGCGTGATGAAGTATCTTATGAAAAAAATGGAGAGCTATACGAAGAAAAAATCACTCAGGTTCGCGCTTATAACGGAAGCACATTTAAAAACGTTAATGAAGGTTCAGCCGGCGAACTTTTTGCGGTTACAGGGTTGTCTTCAGCATCGATTGGATACGGTCTTGGAACGTTAAAAGAAAGCCGATCCTACGAACTTTTACCTACGTTAAAATCAAAAGTTGTTTTTGAGCCTTCTGTTCATCCAAAAGAAGGAATTAAACTTTTTCGATTATTAGATGCCGAAGACCCTTCTTTACATGTGACGTGGGAAGAAAGGACTCAAGAGCTTCATATTCATGTAATGGGAGCAATTCAGCTTGAAGTTCTCGAAAAATTGATCAAAGAACGCTTTAATATAAACGTACAGTTTGAAGAACCAGAAATTTTATACAAAGAATCCATCGAAAATACGGTAATGGGCTACGGACATTTTGAACCGTTGAAACACTATGCAGAAGTTCTTTTAAAAATAGAAGCAGCGGAACGAAACAGTGGAATTACCTTTGAAAATGCTTGTCACGCCGACGATTTATCCGTTGGGTATCAACATTTAGTCCGTCAGCATATATTTGAAAAGCCGCATCACGGTTTGCTGACGGGTTCATCTATTACTGATATAAAAGTGACATTATGTACTGGACGAGCTCACAACAAGCATACAAGCGGAGGAGATTTTAGAGAAGCAACGTACCGAGCATTACGACAAGGATTAGAAAAAGCAAAAAATATTGTGCTAGAACCGTATTATGACTTTAAAATTAAAGTGGATATTGATCAAATGGGGAGGGTATTAGCTGATGTTCAAAGCGCACATGGCCGCTTTGATTCTCCTCAAACAACTGAAAATAAAGCGATTATTACAGGCAAAGTTCCTGTTGCTACTTTTATGAACTACGGTTCGACGCTAGCATCTTTTACGCATGGAAAAGGAGCGATGTCTCTATTATTCGGAGGGTATGAACGCTGTCATAACGAAGAAGAAGTTATCGAACGAATCTGCTACAATAAAGACGCAGATCCGGAATACAGCTCATCGTCCGTCTTTTGCGCCAAAGGACAGGGATATACGGTTCCTTGGGAAGAAGCAGAGGAAAAAATGCACTGTTTATAAAAAGCACTGTAGCGATTGCTACAGTGCTTTTTTCGTATCAATCTTTCAACAGCTGTTTTCTCCATACCTTTACAATAAAAACCACATTATAGTATAGTTTACTTATATTTCTAAAAACGAGGTGATAGAAACATGGATGCTACTGTTAAAACAACTAAAAGCGGGATAATAGGTGGGATTCTCGGAGGAATTTCACTTTTATATGTCATTATTAATACTTTATTGATTCTTAACTTTTTTACAGGACTTATTGAGGCTGAAAAGCTTCAAGGACTGCCTATTGTTGCCCCTATCTTTTTAGTTCCGCTCATGATTGTTCCTGCAATTATTGGTTTTTTTATAAAAAAAGACAAGCTCTGTCTATGGGCGATTATTTTAAATATCATCTTGTTTCTTGTACCAATTGGTTACCATGTCATCGGTACGCTAGTATTTGGCCCTTAATTCAAAAAAACGAACAAACTTTAATATAAAGCTTGTTCGTTTTTTACACCATATAATCTTCTATAACGACTATTGAGCCGGAGCGGTAGCTGTACTGCTGTTTTCGTCTTTCACCATCATCCTTACGCCTTGTACAACCGCAATTCCTTCCCATTTATTAAGATCAGGTTCAAGAAATTCTAAAGCAAACGTGTGTGGACGTAATGACAAAAAAGAAGAGAGAGTCCGGACTTGAATGACGGGAACACCGGAACGTAAAACGTCAAATTTACGATCTGTTATATTTCCTATAATTTCATATGTATCGCCATCGTTTCGGATATAAATATACTTCTTTTTGAAAAAAGTGAATTTCCGTTGAATCCTTCCAACTTCATTTCCGTGGTGATCTGAAATAATCAGCTTTGGCATAAGGGCAAACATTTTAGATTTACCTGTAAATACGATCTCTTCGTTTTTTTAAATCTCAAATTTATTAGCAATAGATAACTTATATGCGACATTTCCAACAACGTCTTGTGATTCATTATAAATAGGAGATTCACCTAATTCGAAAAACTTGTCTTGCAAGATAATCCCTTGTTTCTCCATCTAAAAACCTCCTTTAGAATATATTACCATATTTTTACCCTTTGAGTTGTGCCAAGCAGATTTTTATGAGTATCACTAAATAAAGGTCACCCTTATGTGCTGCGGATAATGAAAAGAATGAAAATAGGTTTCAAAGCTCATAATGTGTAAAGGAGACCCTGCTTGTTATAACACCAGATGAACGTAAAGCAGTTTGTTAGACATACAACGTGCACTATACATAAGGAGATGATACTTCATGCCTCAATGGCACCCGCATCGTGAACAAAAAAATTTACCTGATGAATTTCCTGTTAATCCGCTTTTTTCTCGACAAGGAGAAGTAACGATTCCAAGGCTGCGTATTGGTGATCAAGGTATGCTTCCAGAAACAGCTTATCAAATCATTCATGATGAAATTGCTTTAGACGGAAATGCCCGCTTGAATTTAGCTACGTTTGTTACTACGTGGATGGAGCCTGATGCAAAGCGTTTGTACGGAGAATCTTTTGATAAGAATATGATCGATAAAGATGAGTATCCGCAAACAGCGGCTATTGAAGAGAGATGTGTACGTATTTTAGCGGATTTGTGGAATTCACCTAATCCTGATACAACGATGGGCGTTTCTACTACAGGTTCATCTGAAGCATGTATGCTTGGTGGACTAGCGTTAAAAAGACGCTGGCAGAAACTGCGTAAAAGTAAAGGGCTATCAACGGACCGCCCGAATATTGTATTTAGTTCATCTGTTCAAGTGGTATGGGAGAAGTTCGCAAACTATTGGGATGTAGAGCCTCGTTATGTGAACATTAATCCAGATCATCCTTATTTAGATGCAGAAGGCGTGATTAATGCGGTTGACGAAAATACAATTGGCGTCGTACCGATTCTTGGAGTCACGTATACAGGGGTTTACGAACCAATTGCTGCTATCGCAAAAGCATTAGATGAGGTACAGGAAAAGACAGGATTAGATATTCCTATTCATGTAGATGCTGCTTCTGGAGGTTTTATCGCTCCATTTCTTCAACCAGACCTTATCTGGGATTTCCGTTTGCCGCGAGTAAAGTCCATTAACGTGTCGGGACACAAGTATGGTTTAGTTTACCCTGGTTTAGGGTGGGTGATTTGGAGAGAAAAAGAGGACTTGCCTGAAGATCTTATTTTCCGCGTTTCTTATTTAGGAGGCAACATGCCAACTTTTGCGCTCAACTTCTCTAGACCAGGAGCACAAGTTCTTTTACAGTACTACAATTTCTTGCGTTTAGGTAAAGACGGCTATTATGCTGTGCAAAAAACCTCCCAAGAAAACGCGCTGTTTCTCAGCAAAGAAATTCAAGAAATGGAAGCATTCGAAATTCTTTCTGACGGTTCAGATATCCCGGTGCTTGCTTGGAAACTGAAAGAAGGATATACGCCAAACTGGACTCTTTATGACTTGTCTAGACAATTGCGTACGTACGGATGGCAAGTGCCTGCTTATCCGCTACCTCCAGACATGGAAGAAATAACAATCATGCGCATTGTCGTTAGAAATGGTTTTTCAAGAGACTTGGCTCATTTATTTATGGTTAATTTCAAACAAGCTATTGAGTTTCTTAACTCTTTGGATAGACCTGTTCTTAAAGACACGAAATACGACAATGGATTTCATCATTAACATCTATTATGCAAACACAAAGCCGCGTATTTTTTAGAACGCGGCTTTGTGTTTTTTATTTTATACATAAAAAGATACTTTTCAAAAAAACACCATAAATAATACAAGAAAATATTCTTATATTTTCTTGATTTTGGTATAATAACTCCTAAGGTTTTATAGTTCTTTAGAATTATACAAACCCTAAAAAAAGATAAAAAAAGGGGATAATAGTCTATGAAAATATTGAAAGTTGCTTTTGGTATTCCACTGTTAGCTGTATTGCTGACAGCGTGTAGCGATGAGTCCAGTGAAACTGTATCGCAAAAAGAAGAGCCTACAGAGAAATCAACAGCGGTTCATACTAAAGAAAATGGTAACAAGACCGCTGTAAAAGAATCATCGCCGAATACATTACAAACAAAAGCATCAACGATTAAAAAAGCCGTTAATTCCAAAGAAGCTGATCGCGATTACTTATTAAATGTAATGAATGGGTATCAGTATATTCAAGTAGATGACAATCAGTATATTTACTACGGCATTAATCAAGAGCAAAATGTTTTTTGTATGATGGAAGTTAATTTCGACGCTAGTGGTGATTATGTAGAAAACATCAATTTTGTTGATAATGCTTCAGAAGAACAAATTGCTTTGCTTCAAAACCAAATTAAAGAACAGCAAAAGCAATTATCAGACCTTGAACAGCAGCAAATGGAAAATGAATTAGATGATTACTATGCGCAGCTAGAAAAAGACCGACAAAAAGAAGAAGAGGCACAAGCCAAGGCTGATGCAGAAGCAGAAGCTCAGGCAGAAGCAGATCGTAAAGCGGAAGAAGAACGTTTAGCAGAAGAAGAGAAGAAACAGCAGGAGGAAGCCGAAGCTCAGGCAAAAGCGGATGAGGAAGAAGAAGCTGAAGCTGATTCAGAAGATGAGGCGCAAACAGAATCAGAGCAAGAAGAAGACACAGAAGCAATTGAAGAAGAGGAACCAGCCGAACAAACAGTATCCCAAGAGCAAGCTATCCAGCTAGTTCGTGAGCAACAAGGCATATCTGAAGATTCACCGCTTCTTGTAGAATACGATCATGTTGACGACTCAGGAAACTATATTATTCATGTTTATGAAAGCGTTGTTGATAATGAAGAAACAGGAGAGGGACATACAGCTACACAAGGATGGTATCAAGTAAGTCCTAGTGATGGATCAATTACTGATGTTACAGTAGAAGGCTACTAATAGAAATAAAAGTGTTTATTAAACACAAAGAGGGCGACACGGACAAATTTTAGAGCGAACAACAAAGGAAAGAGAATAATAAATATGATTATCATCCCGTATGCAGTGAATATAATCAGTATGCAAGGGATTGCCTGTGATCAATGATTTAATTGCTACACTAAACAGTCGGGGAATACTGAATAATTCACAAGTATTCCGTGTCTATAACAGAGATATGAAAGAAGAAGAACGAAAAGGATGGGAAGAAGAGCAAAAAGAATCAAAAAATGAGACTGCAATCGCCATGGTGATATCTGCATACAGAGGGCAATTTTAAATATGATGTATGCTTTTGAAAAACTCCATCATTAAAGTTTCGAATCAAAACTTTAATGATGGATGATGAAAACGAAAGCGTTGCAAATTATCTTACACCTCAAGCAATGGAGAAATATAATGTACAATAAATAGGAGTATAGTTAAGGAGGCATTATGAAAAAAATTCTACCGCTAGCCATTATTACTGGACTATCATTGTTACGTCAGGTAAGAAAAAAATAGCGGAATTTGATATAAGTAAATTGGGAAACTAAAATGAAAACTTTCAACTCTTGAGAGTTTATGGAATGAACGGGAACGAGGGGATAAGGAAAGAGCTGAATTATGTACAAAAGAGAACGGATTTTCATCCTCTCTTCAAAGAAAGCTGGTTTAAAGGGTGTAGGGTGCTCTCATCTAAAATGATAATTTTTGATGAATATTCTAGATGTTCATTATAACAAAGCAGCAAATTATGATAAAAATCCAGTAAAAGACCGGCATAAAAACAATTTTCCTCCGAGAACAAACCAGAGCGGTTGATAAGAATATTTTCGTATTTTTTAACGATTCTTTGAGTTCTCTTTATAATTTTTACTGCATCTTTCATTTTATACATTTCATTTAACTCTTCCGCAAATATGTGGAGGTCTTTTTGTATTGTCTTTCTAAGCGTTGCATTCATTTCTTTAATGTTCTGCGGTACTTCTTCCAGAATAAATTGCTTTATCATAATGAAATCAGACTGTACTGGCTCGTTCAAAAAGCTTAGGTAAATGCGAAGAGTGTTATACGCATCATACATCGGATTGTGCTTTTTACCCTCAAACTGCAAATTATATAAAGCTAACCCATTTTCTACTGATACGTTATTTTTAGAAACACGTTTTGTAAAAATTGCTTGAAAATCAACATAACGCTGTTCTATTTTCTTTATAGTAGCAAGAGAGATTTCGTGCTTTTCCGCATCTATTTTTAAGCGAGATAAATCGCTGGTAGACCAAGAGAAAAAACGGGATTTTTTAATTCCGCCAACCCAGGTTAAAAAGTCTTCAAAAACATTTTTAAAATTACTTGCACCGACTAAATCAGTATCTTTAATACCGGTTAACTCTTTGCAGAAGCGGCTTAAGGACACCCGTTTTGTAGGTTGAATATAACGGTCAAAAAACTCAATGTCTTCTGTCTCGATATTGTACTTCACCGCGCCAATCCGAATTGCTTCCATATCTTCAAACGGCATTCCTTTGTTTGAACACAGCATTTCAAAATCAAAAAAGATAAATTGTTTTACATCTGCCATATTCTATGCTCCTCTCTCTAACAGGTTATTATAAGGGAATAGTGGTGAAAGAGAAAGGACCAATAAATCCCAAATTTTGAGAATAACAATGAATTATTTCAAAAGGCTAGGGGACGCTTATCAGTTTCTAGGTAGCGGAAAAGTTTTTGAAGCTCTTCGAGGGACATATAAACAAGAAGCTTTTTGTCTGATTTTGGATCTTGAATTCCTGCCATGAAGTCTGACTTCATATAATTTTCCCTCAAAATTCACTTAGTGATTACAAACACGAAATTCGTCTTTGTAATGTTCGAGACTTAATATCATGTTTAACACTTGTTCTTGTGCAAATCGTCGACTAGTAGAAGGTGTCAAGTCTTCTAAGTTAATTGAGCGGTTATGAGTTTTCAGAAACTCCTCATGACATTTCAAATCAAAGGTGTAGCCTATAAAGTAATCATCAGCAGCTTGTTAAAATTCATTCGTAACGATCTCCAGGAAATTAAATTATCAGAACGTAACCTCAAATTATGGAACAAACCTATTCATTATAATCAACTTTAAAGTGAAAAGGTCCTTATAATGAATCTTATGAGAACATAAGGGAGCAACTTATTGTTCTGTTTAAATTTTTTCTAGTTTACATAATATATATTCTAGGAACCAATAGATAAAACGCGAATTCCGTCTCATTATAAAAGTATACTTATGATAGTGAGACGGAATTCAAAAATAAGCTAGGGTTTGTGTTTATATGATTTAACTCACCAAACTAATTATCAGCAAGATTTGTTCTAATTGAACAATTGTGGATATGATTTTATAGAAATACATATTGATTTCACCAGATTATTTTTAAGTATGATCAGTTCGGTTTATTTTTATAGATTTTGAAAAATGAATGAGTTCACTTATAGAATGTAAATTTTATAAGTGAACTCATTCATTTTTTCTCACCGTATTCTCAATGAACTCTTGTTTACGTGTAATATTTTAAGGATTTATTTGCTACTGAACGTATATTTTTCATTCAGTACATATGTTTGCATTTAATGGATTTTTATTCATTTGCAAAAGTTAAAACCCCGTATTTACTGTAATAAAATACATTAATTTGAATTTTTATTCTATATAATTCTTTGTTAAAGTAGCTGAAAACCCCTTTCTTATCAGCTTTTTAGTGATTTTAGTTGTAGTTTCCTTTTTCATCGGGTATAATATTAAACAAATAGATGACGGTATAAATTGGATGTCATTATCCAGTTTTAAAGGAGCGATACTCATGAACATTACAATTTATTATGGAAATCATGAAGATAAAACAATTCATACAATGGATTGTCACGTAGATATCGATTTAGATGATGAAGATATGGTAGCTTTAACAGAAGCTCGTTAATGAATATATAAAAGGCTGTGGATGCTTTTCATCTGCAGCCTTTTATTTTTTTGCTCCCCCTCTCCTCTTTAACTTCTACTAACCGCTACGTTTTACAACCATTAGTTACTTTTTATTATAAAATTTCAAATTCTCCGTTAACTTTCCTTTACTTTTCGACACATTTTTTGTATCATTAGATAAGAACGTATGTTCGATTTATTTTTTATCGTATTGATGATCACAAGGAGTGTTTTTGAATGACGGTACGAAAAAGAAAGAAGCTCCCTCCTACCCTATCCAATACAGGCTTTATTGGAGCAACGTTTGCTGATACAGATGAATTAGCACGCAACGAATATCACTTTCCTCGTAAGCAAATGAAAATTACCCATCATGTCTTAGATGCCTTGCTTCAGGGGGCAACGCACTTATTTCAACAGCATAAAGTTGAAGCCGCTATCTCATGCGTGTATCTTCCTAAGTACAAAAAAATTGGTTTGGTTCTTTCTAAACAGCCTTTTGGCCGCGATGAAGGCATTGGGTATTTTATTAATTACTTAAAGGAAATCGGACATATTGAGTGGGATGAAAAAACGAAAGACTACGAAATACATAATACGAGTTTTATCGGCGTGGTATTTGCAGACCTAGAAAAAATTGCTAAGTTTACCTTCGACTTTGAGCTGGAATTGCTGTCAAAGTTCGTTAAAGACTTAATTATTCCTGCTAAAGAGCTTTTCTTGCAGCATAATGTAAAAGCGTATCTTTCAGGTATTGAAAACGAAGATCAGCATAAAGTAGGATTTGTGTTATCAATCAAGCCTTATGATGAACGTAAGGAAGCAGACTTATATTTTGTGGAGTATTTAAAAGAACGTGGTTTATACGAAGAGGACGAGTCTGAAGAAGAGTTAGTACCTATTCATACAAAATGGAGCTTATTTAAATAACATACGTTATACCCGCTGTCTTAATAAGACAAGCGGGTCTTTTTTTGCTTTTTTACTAAAACCCAAAACAAATTAGTAGCAAGTACTAATAGTTAGTAATATAATAATAGTAATGATAAAAAATCATTGATATCTATAATATAAGGAGTCGTTTGTATGATTCAACTAAAAGATTTAGTTCCAAGTGAACATTACAACTTAACAGAGGAAATTGAAAAACATGCATCCGATCAGCTTGCGTTAAAGTGGCAGGACGCTGACGGTGCACGTGAGGAAATTACATATAACCAGCTGTTAGCAAAAGCCAATAAAGTGGCAAACGGGTTAACAGAGCTAGGTTTAACAAAAGGCGATCACGTTTTAGTTATTGCGCCTCGCCTTATTGAATCGTATGCTATTTACTTAGCATGCTTAAAAGCAGGTATTATTGTAATTCCTTCTTCAGAACTATTACGCGCAAAAGATATCCAATATCGTTTACATCACGCTGAAGCAAAAGCGATTATTTCTTACCATCCTTTCTGCAATGAGATCGATAAGATTGAAAACTTCCCTACTTCTCTACAACATAAAATTACGTTTGGTGCTGATGTTACGTCATGGACGCGCTTAGAGTCACTTACGGCGGATGCATCAGAACAGTTCCAAGCAGCTAAAACAACTAAAGATGATACGGCATTCCTTCCTTATACATCTGGTACAACAGGACAGCCAAAAGGCGTTGTTCATACTCATGGATGGGCTTATGCTCACCTTCGTATCGCTGCTGCTGAATGGTTAGATATTAAAAAAGGCGATACGGTCTGGGCAACAGCAGGTCCTGGTTGGCAGAAATGGATTTGGAGTCCGTTTTTATCTGTACTTGGACAAGGTGCAACAGGCATTATCTATAACGGACGTTTTGAACCTAAAAAGTTTTTAGAAATTTTACAGGATGAAAAAGTAAACGTACTGTGCTGCACGCCAACAGAGTACCGCTTTATGGCTAAAATTGATGAGCTTGAACGTTTTGACCTGTCTCACCTTCATAGCGCTGTATCTGCCGGAGAACCGCTAAACGAAGAAGTTATTAATGTGTTTAAAAAATATTTTAATATCCAAGTACGTGATGGATACGGCCAAACGGAAAATACCCTTTTGATTGGTACCTTAAAAGGTGTAAAAACGAAGATTGGTTCAATGGGTAAACCGATGCTTGAAGGGTTTGTAGAAATCATTAATGAAGACGGCGAACCTTGTAAGCCTGGAGAAGTTGGAGACATTGCCGTTCGTAGAGACCTCCCTTCTCTTTTCAAGCACTACTACAAAGATATGGAGCGTACTGAGAAAACGTATAAAGGAAACTACTATTTAACAGGTGACCGCGCTTCTAAGGATGAAGAGAACTATTACTGGTTCCAAGGACGCGGAGATGATATTATTATCAGTTCTGGCTATACAATTGGGCCGTTTGAAGTTGAAGATGCGTTAATTAAGCATCCAGCGGTGAAAGAATGTGCCGTTGTAGCTAGCCCAGATGCTGATCGCGGCCATGTTGTAAAAGCTTATGTTGTTCTTGTCGATCATGTAAAAACAACAGATGCAGGG
Organism: Priestia megaterium; assembly: GCF_023824195.1. Taxonomy (NCBI): domain Bacteria; kingdom Bacillati; phylum Bacillota; class Bacilli; order Caryophanales; family Bacillaceae; genus Priestia; species Priestia megaterium. The sequence continues at coordinate 2,558,950 of NZ_CP085442.1, read as the reverse complement.
TTTATTAAAGAGCTGCAAAATCACGTAAAGGCTCTAACTGCACCTTACAAGTATCCTCGCGTAATTGAATTTATTGATGAATTGCCAAAAACTAATTCAGGTAAAATTCGACGTGTGGAACTTCGTGAACGCGAGCAACAAAAAGCATAATAAATGAAAAAAAAGACGTATCTGTTAGGATACGTCTTTTTTTTATTAGATAGCACGCTGCGAAGTACGAACATCTACCGTTAAAACACCGGTATTTACGTTTGCGTACGCTTTAATGATGACAGGGTAATCTTTGTTGTTTGTGAACTTAAAATCAGGTCCTCCCCACGATACGGTTGCATCTCTTCCTGCAGGTACATAACCTACATGTTTTGAATGGTGAGACCTAGCTGTCACTTGAAGACCAGCGCCGTCAATAGCATTAAATAGCGTAGAAGATGTTTGGCAGATCCCTCCGCCAATTCCCATCACCAGCTGTTTGTTGATAATTTCAGGAGCAGGCTGATAGCCTCTTTCTGCTGTGCGCTCCCCAACTGTTTGATTATAAGAAAATGAATCTCCTGGACCTAATACAACGTTATTAATCGCTTCTGCTGATAGCTGAACATTTCTGTTTCGACTTGTATCACTTGGACGAAAACGTGTAGAATACGAAGCTAGCGATACATCAGCGATCCCTTGAGCAGATGCTGCCGTTACATTTGGAGCGGTTTCGTAAATCGGAACCTTCACATCCAATTGTTTCGTATTTAAGTTCTGCAGATTTTTAACAAGCTCTGCTTCTTTTAAAATGATTTGTTTGGACCCACCGGTTAACGATCCATTTGCATCCATTTTTATGTTTTGCATAGGCGTGTCGATCCCTTTTGCCAGCTCAGACGCTAATTGCTTAATTTCTTGGTCGTATACGTCTTTATCCTTGTAATGAATCGGCTTGAATTCTTTCATTACTTGTCCTGTGCGGGAATCTTTCAACTGATACGTCAGGTCTTCGACTTTAAGGACTGGTTTTTTCTTTTTCTCAGTCTTTTTTTCTGCTTTTTTCGCTGCTTGTTTTTGTTCTATCGCGGCTGTTTGCTTTGCAGAATGATTGGTATACATGCTGTACGCAATAAACGCACTAACAATTGTCGCGCCAAGCAAAAGCGCCCCTAAGACTTTCTTCATGTAATTGAATCCCCCCATATCTCGGCTTTACCTCAATATGTTTTTTCTATAAAAATATGTATACATTCATTTTATACAAACATCTTATAAAAGACGATATGTCAAAGTGAATAATCACCATTTTTTATATTTTTTTCTTTGTTCAACACATGAGGTAAAGCGGAATGATGTTCATAGACCCCATTTTTTCTTATGAACTCAATAGAAAACAAATGTTGTATGCGTTTCCTATTATTACTATTCTTATATATAATAGCACGAAAACAAGGATTTTTTAACGAATTATGGTAATTATTTTAAAATTTTTCTGACAATTTTCGCGGTGTTGTTCATTTTTCTATGGGCATTATACATGGTATAATGGTAAAAATGGAATTTGTTTTATGAGGAGGATTTACGCTTGACTGAACGTTATAGCAAAGAAGAGATTAGTCATCAGCTAGAAAGTATAGATCATGTAAAAGAAGCTCTTTTAAAATATAAAAACACCGTAATCGGTGAGAAATATGATTTGCTTCCCTATCATTTAACTTCAACAAAAGAGGCAATCTTAAAAACCATTCACGATAAAAAAAGCTGTATTGTTAGCGATATCACAAAAGTACTTGGGCTCTCACCCGGTGCTATCACCATTGTATTAAATCAATTAGAAGATGATAAGCTTGTGAATCGTATTTATAAAAAGCAAAACCGCCGAAGCGTGTGGGTAGAGTTGACTGAAAAAGGCGAAAAGGTTGTCGAAATATTGCAAGCTACTCGTGTCGATTTTTGGTCAGATTTACTTTCACACTTATCAGAAGAAGAAAGAGATCAATACTTTCACATTATGAAAAAAATATCTCAAAAATTACAGCAATAAATATAAAAAAGCGGCTATAAAGGCCGCTTTTTTATTATGCGTGTGCTAAGGCTTGTTTTTTCACTTCGTTTTTCAACACTTTTCCTACGCTGTTTTTAGGAAGTGATGAAACAAATACAACAGTTGGCACTTTATATGGTGCTAATCTTTCTTTACAGAAGTTCACTACATCTTCTTCAGTTAAAGCAGATGCTTCTTGTTTAACAACAAATGCATATGGAACTTCGCCGTACACATCATCAGGCATGCCGACAACTGTCGCTTCTAACACGCCATCTGCTGCTAGGACAACTTCTTCTACTTGATCTGGGTAGATGTTGTCTCCTCCATATACAATTACATCTTTATAGCGTCCTTCAATATAAAGAAATCCGTCTTCATCTAATCGACCTGCATCCCCCATCGCTAGCCAGCCATCTTGTAAGACAGCGTTTGTTGCTTCTTCGTTTTGCCAGTAGCCTTTGAAAAGATAAGGGCTTCGTACGAGTACTTCACCTTTTTCTCCAGTTGGTACTTCTTGACGTGTATCCGGATCTACAATTTTAACTTCTACATGTGGAGCAGGTTTTCCAGCAGAGCTTACTTTCTTCCATCCCATTTGAGGATGCCATGAACTGATAATCCAAGCTTCTGTGCTTCCGTACCCTTGAGCTAAAATCATTCCGTTACGATCATATTGTTCGATTAAAGACTCAGATACTTTTGTTCCGCCTGACACAGCAAGTTTTAGAGGGAAATCATAGTGATCTCCTTTTTCAAGCTCTTCTACGATGTATTTTAATGCCGGTGGTAGTGCAAACAGCATTTTAATGTTTTCTTTTTCAATTACCTCAATTACTTTAGCTGGATCTGTTTCCTCAGAACATACCATTGTGTTTCCTGTGTTAATGCACATAAATAAAATGCTCATCGAACTCATATGGAAGAATGGATGAACAAACAAATAGCGCATGCTTTTATCGATATTTGCACGTTCTTCCTGTCCGCCAGAATTTAAAAAGGCACTTACTGATCCATGTGCAATCATACATCCTTTTGATTTGCCTGTTGTACCTGATGTGAACATCATCAATGCTAGATCTTCAGGAAGTACTTCAGGAAGTGCTTCTGGTGTGTTTGTGTTATAGGCTGAGAATTGAGTTGTAAATTCTTTTGCATCCTCAATTTTTAACGTAAAGCTAAGTCCATCCGTTTGTTCCGCTTTTTCTAATACAGACGTAAATTCATTGTGGTGGATAATCGCTTTTAACTGTCCGCTCGTAATAATGCTATCAAGCTCATAAGGTGTCATGCTCTTACTTAATGGAACAACGACTGCTCCCACTTGTAAAATCCCCATTGTAACGACTGGGTAAGCAATGCTTGTATGTGCTAAGATACCAATACGATCTCCTTTTTGGATTCCTTTCTCTAAGAAGTAATGAGACAATTGATTTACTTTTTCATGAAATTCATTAAATGTATAACGTTCATTATGTTCAACTAGTGCTTCATGTTGAGGAGAAATCTCTGCACGTTCTGCGACTAAGTATTGTAATGTGTTCATTTTATCCTCTCCTTTGTCCGCTCGGACTAAATATTTCGTTCGTGAATATTTTAATGACTAAAACATAATAACAAAAAATTTTTCCGAAGTAAAAGTTTAAAATTATCAAAATGTGTTTATATAGGTTGTATCGGGAGATGTTAAAAGAAATACTGTTTTTAAGAAGTGTTGTATTATCAAGGGTTTGAGAAAATTTCACAAAATTTAAATAGTTCAGACACTGGGTTTAACGAACTATTTTTTTCCTTTTTTTGTTTGTAAATTAGTTTTTATTTCTTGTTTTTCATTTTTTTAATATATTTTCTTACTTTCCCCTTATTCACCGGATTTTGAGCTCATTTATTGAATGAAAACGGTGAATATGAAACAATAATATATAAGTATTTGGATTTGAAAGGAGCAAATTTAGACATGAAAGTTCTTGTAATTGGTGCGAATGGTCAAGTAGGCAAAAATATTGTAAACATTTTGAATGAAAGTGATGTGCACACTGTACGTGCGATGGTTCGTAAAGAAGAACAAGCAAAAGAACTTGAGGCAAGAGGTATCGAAATGGCTTTTGCAAGCTTAGAAGGCACTGTACATGAAATTAAGGAAGTGATGAAAGGCTGTGACGCCGTTATCTTTAGCGCAGGATCAGGCGGAAATACAGGCCATGATAAGACACTTTTAATTGATTTAGACGGTGCGGTAAAAGCGATGGAAGCTGCAGAAGATTTAGGTATTAAACGATTTGTGATGGTAAGCGCACTTCAAGCACATCACCGTGAAAACTGGAATACTTCACTAATTCCTTACTATGTAGCCAAACATTATGCAGATAAAATCTTAGAAGCAAGCGGATTAACATATACAATTGTTCGACCAGGCGGATTGTTAAACGAACCAGGAACAGGACGTGTAGATGCTGGGGAGAACAAAGAGCGCGGATCAATTCCTCGCGAAGATGTAGCGCGTGTAGTAGTGGAAACGTTAAGTGAAGATCATACATTCGGACGTTCTTTTGATTTAGTTTCAGGCGATACGCCTATCGCAGAGGCTATTCAATCTATTTAATATAAAAAAAGCAGCGAATACGTATTCGCTGCTTTTTATTTATCATTTAATACATTTACTAAGTGATAAATCACTTTTGCTGTCAGTCCCCATATGACTCGATCTTCATAGTAATAAAAATGTTCTTCCATCTCTCTTGTTTGCCAATTATAATTTTCACCACCAATAATCGCGTCATAAGGAAAATTATGTTCGGGTTCTACTCTGAAATGGATATTGTGTATATCAGGTTCAGTATGCTTAAAAAAAGAAAGAGGCACGGTAAATACTTCTGCTACTTCCGAAGGATTCGGTCGAAGTTCAAGCGACTCATCAATAAAACCTACATAAGGATAAATGATTGTTCCGAATTGAGAAACAATATAATCTAAAGCTTGTACTTGCTGAATAGATTGGGACGTAATCCCTAACTCCTCAGATGTTTCACGGATAGCCGTTTCTTTTTCGTCTGCATCCGTCTTCTCAACACGCCCTCCTGGAAAACAAATTTCTCCAGGCTGTCTTCGTAAATCGAGCGCTCTTACCTCAAATAAAACATGTAGTTCCCCTTGTTTTTCAATAAGCGGAACAAGAATACCGAAGCGAGAAAACTGCTCCATCCCAAGAATTGTCGGTATCCGATTTTCTAACTTAGCTATAATACGGGATGCATCCATACGTCCACTTCCTTTCACAAAATGAATTATCAAAAGAATAGCGAGTTATAAGCTACGATGTCAACTAACCTGCAAAAGAAAGCTGTTATCTTTAGTATATGAAGAGATCCATTCAATTGACACTGCAATTGATAAAAATATATAACATGAATATAAATAAAAACAGATAGCATCGGCTACCTGTCTTTTTGTTTTGTTTTTAACAACCCATAAATAAGTAAAAAGAATGCAACCACACTGATAAGCAATCCTCCTACTTGCTTATCAGTGAGTCCAAAACGAAGCTGAAGCCAAAAGATAACCAAGCAAATCAAAATGACGCTGGTAGCTAAATAAAAGTAAATGCTGTAGAAAAACGGATTCGTTCTTTTCCGTTTGTAGACAAGTAGTGAGATGCCTATATACGTACCCAATAGTGTGAGTAATACAACAACTTCCGTTAATGTTCTCACCGCATTCTCCCCTCTCCTTTTTTCTTCTATACCCCGTTTCTTCTTTCATCAAAAGGAAGTTTAATTAAGGTATTTACAAAAAAATGCCCTTATGCCATAAGGCGGTGTCCTTCGATACGCTTTATCCTGACTTGTTTTCTTTTTTAAAAATTGATCGTTTGCATCTTGCTAACATCCGCTGCTTTTTCGACAAAGGCGTTTGTATTATACATCAAGAGCAAAGGTAATGACCGCTTCACAAGCTAACTCGCTGTCTACAAATGCTTTTCCTTTTCCTTTTACAATCTTTCCGCGCTGCTTGAGAATCTCAAATTCTAAGCGGAGTGTATCTCCTGGCCGTACTTGACGCTTAAAGCGACATTCATCTATCCCTGCTAAAAAAGCAAGTTTTCCTTTTTGTTGGTCATTGAGAGTCATGGCAAATCCACCGAGCTGAGCAAGAGCTTCAACAATAAGTACACCTGGCATTACCGCATAGGCCGGGAAGTGGCCTTGGAAAAAAGGTTCATTTGTTGTTACTTGTTTAATCCCTATCGCAAGCTTTCCTTCTTCTTGTTCCGAGATGCGATCAACAAGTAAAAAAGGATAGCGGTGTTGAATGGTATGTTTTATTTGTTCAATATCTTTCATATGTATCTCTCCTCTTTCTTATAATAAGGGATCCTTGCCGTCAAATGCAGGAAACGTATCTGGATGAAGAAGCGGCGCGAGTTTTTTTAATCCTAACAGCAACCTAGGTGAAGGACGACAATACAGCCATTCTTCTAGTACATATACGCGATGTTCTTTTATGGCAGACATGTCAGACCAGTTCGGTCTTTTGTGTAAAATCGTTGGATTCACTTTGTTTGTCTGTACGCCCACCCAAGCCAAACACACATGATGTGGATTTCGTTTGAGCACTTCTTCCCAATCACTCTGTACATTTGCCTCTTTGTGATCAGCAAATATATTTTCTCCTCCCGCTAACGCGCTAATTTCAGTCAGCCAGTTTGCTTTTCCAGGAGTAAAAACGGGTTTTGGCCACCATTCCCAGTATACAGTGGCTTTTTCGATTTGACGTGCCATTCCTTTATATGTAGAAAGAAACTGATCATACCGCTTTAACAGTTCAGCTGCGTTTGTTTCCAAGTTTAATCGCTGACCTAAATCCTGTAGATTTTGACGAATATCTTCTAGTGAATTAGGGTTATACACGACGTAAGGAAGCTTTCGTTTTTTTAGTTCTTCAATATTTCGCTCCATTCCAGGAACGCTTAGTGATGCTAGGACTAAATCTGGTTTAGCTTCTTCCACCGCATCCATATTAATAGATAAATCAGGACCTAAACGCGGCAGACCTTGAATAGACTGCGGCCAATCGGAATAATCATCTATTGCTACAAGCAAATGCTCACATTTTAAATACGCTATTAGTTCTGTATTGCTTGGACAAAGCGAAACAATTCGCATAGTTCCCCTCCTGCATTCATTTCTTTTTTTCTATTATACAATAGATCTAAATATAAAAAGCAGAGACTTTCACTGAAGTCCCTGCTTGTGGTGCTCTTTCTTATCCGCCCATCGCATGATAAAAGAAATAAAAGAAACCTACACAGCCAAGTGAACTAATGCTTGTAGTTAAAATGCCGATTGAAAGCAACACCTGTCCGTCTTTTTTTGTTTGTATCGCAGCATATAATAAAAAGCTAAAAAGGTGCCAAGAAGTAAATAAATAGCCCATATGTAAGGTAGATTCTTTAGCTGAAAGATGTATCCTTGATTAAATAATAAACAGTAAATAAAAAAAGATTTACGATAAAAAATATAGGAAGTACACTTTTCTTCATCTATCAAACCCTCTTCTATTTCTTATTTTCTGCTATAGTTGCCCTGTTTTGATTTCTCAGTTCATCCCGTATTTCACGTAAATATTGATTTCTCTCTTTCATCCGCTTTAACACAATAACGATAACAGCTATAATACCAGCAATCATTCCTATATAAAGAACTCCAAACACTAAGATAGGTACTACACCCCAAAGCTCCATCCCATTCCTCCCACTTTTTAGTTATTACCTTATTTTACCGTATTTTGTAAAGATGTCACGTCTTTTATCCATGAAAAAGGGAGTTTGAATATACATTCAAACTCCCTAAAGAGATAATAAAAAATAATATTTATTATAGCGCTTTGCTTTTGACACTCGCTCCCGTTCCGAAAAACTTATCAAAAATTTGATAAAGAGCAGACAGGCCAACTAACCAATAAATCGTTGTTACTAACCAATCCCAAGAGCCAAATAGCTCTTCTACTACATTCACGCCTAATGCTACAGCTAACCAATTTAAACCGCCTAAAATCACAAGAAGAGTCGTTAAACCTGAAAGAAATTTCACGTTGTCACCTCCTTGCGAACTGCATTAGGAAAAGCAGCTCATGTTACATCTTATGCGCTGTATAGATCAGTATATGCATAGACGCTATGTAAAATAGTTATAAAGAATATGTGATTTATTCTTTTTTATTTTCTTATTGTGCAGCTGCTGCTTTCCCAATTTGCTTAATCGTTTCTACATGCATCGCTTCGTGATAGAAGCTGAATAAAAACGTTTCGCCAACTGTTGTAAAGTTGATACCGGCTTTGTTTGTAAAAGGTGTGATTAACTGCTTATCAAACTGCTGGGGCATGAACTCTTTAATACGGTGCGCTTGGTCTCTTAACACATTCGCAATTTCTTCAAGAGAAGGAGCAGCCTCCGTCCAATCGGCAGGTTTTGTTCCTGCGCCGAAAAATCTTTCATAACTCTCGGGCGTGTGCATCGGTTCACCAGCTAAGCCAAACACAAGTTTTTCTTGAATAAAGGCAATATGTCCAAGATTCCAGCGGATATTGTTGTTGAATCCTTTTGGTGTGATGTCCGCTGCCTCTTCTGTTGTTTTTTCGAGGATACTAATCGTAATTCCTCTTACAACGTCCATATGTTTTAAAATCATATTTTCCATCGTCTAATCTCTCCTTACGTTGTCGTATTAGATAAACTATTCAATGTCTATTGTGCACAAATTAATCCTTAAATGCCACTCATAACATTTAAACCTTAAAATAAAAGAAAAGAAAAGAAAATTCAAAAGAAACATCCCCCTATATAAAAACTAGGGGGATGTTTTAAGCAGAAGACTTCAAATTTGAGACAGGTCCTTTGTTTGGCTTCGGTTTTAGCTGACCAAGCTTATTTTTTAGATAATCTTTTAATGCGCCGCGTTTTCTCTTGCGTCTTTTATCACGATTTTTAATGGTAATCTCCTCCTTTCCTTTTAGTTTTAAGACCTGTGTATTAAATGGATTCTTCTTTTATACATAAAATCCTTTTGAATTCTCAAATTTACCTTCATGTAATTCTTTCCTTTTTATAAAAAAAGACCAAAGTATCAAACTTTGATCAATCAAGCTACATACGTAATCGACCCAATAGTGGAAATAATAGCGCTGTTTCTGTCGTACCAAACAACAGGTTCGTATCTAACTGCAAAATAACTGAGGTGAGCGGTGTGAAGCCTGACAATTTCATCTGACAGGTAAGCTGATTGCTTTGCGTCGTCTTTTCTCTTTAAATCTAACACTTCAATAATTCTTTCCCGCGTCGTAATTCCAATTCCATGACCAAAATATAGAGTTTCATCTAATACGATTGTGTTTTCACCTTTCCACTGGGGAGTATCAGGGTTATAATCAGGGTTTTTAAAATACGCACAGTCTCCGGGCAAGTAGTCAGATCCTTTATAACCATGGAGCTCAAGATCTTCATCGTATTGCCAATCGTGTAAGTAAAGATCAGCAAAAAGCCTGTTAAAGTTTGCTTTTCCAATATTATTTAATACAGCTTTGTAAAAGATGATGATAACAGCCGTCGCGCACTCAAACGCATATTCGTGTCCGTTGTAAAAAATATCATCGATGGCCTGATGAGGAGAAACGGTAGGCAGTAGCTGAAATCCTCCGTTATCGGTTCGTTTCCAATACTTTTCGTTACACCTAGAACGTGCAAATGTAGCAAACCTGGCGCCGCTTTTGCGCAGCAACACAGACGATTCAATAATTTGTAATTTAACAGATACATCAAAATCAAGCTGGTCAAATGTAGCATACTCATACACTTCCCTATAGGCATCCATCTGTTTTAAAATGTCTGCTTTTTCTTTCGTTAACGAACTATTATTTAGATCACTTATTTTCACAATTTGTTGGTTAACTTTAATCATAGACGTTCTCTCCTTTACAGAAAATGATATCAATCACTTTCTCTAACAGGATATTGATAAAAAAAATTTTTGTGTATCTTCATTTATTTAAAATCGTGAAGATTAGAAAAAACGATGAAAGAAAGTAATTTAACCAATAATCTTTTCCTTTGTTCCTTTTTGTCCTTTCGTAACCTTTTTAAATATAAAGCGAGCAACTAACAAGTACAGTGGTAACACAATAATGACGGCAATAACATTTAAAATCCAAGGTATTGTCCCCATAAAAACGTTTGAAGATGCTTTATCATACCAGCTCACAATAAGTATTAAAAAGAAAACACTGGATATAAAAGTACTTATATATCCCTTCTTATAGTTTGTACTTCTCACAGCAACAACAAAGCCAATTACCAATGAAATGCCTGCTGCAATTAAGACAAAAATCAAAAATAAGTTTGCTACCTTTTGAACGTCCATTACTTCCCTCTTTCTTATAAAATTTTCACTCCAGAATCTTCGTTACGTCACTTATAAAAGAAAGTAAATTTAAGTACTTTAAACTCCCTAAAACAATTAACGCCTTTTTCTAGATACAATTCCTACAGTTAAAATTAAAGTCATACCTACAGCATATAGTGCTATAAAAGTATAAAGTGATTTTATGTAGCCAGCTGGATAAAGCGTAGCGCTCATTATTAATAAAAGTCCTAATATGTTTAATAACTTTGTTTTTTTAATTTTTATTTCAATCTCTTCCTTTCTATCTCGATAGCCCTTTTACTTATATAGAATCTAGAAGCTAAATGTTCCCTTTTTTAAATGTTAATGTATTATGTTCTAAATCTTTCTCCGACAGTTTGTATCCACTTTTACGCATCATTTTAATGTATGTATCTAAGTCTCCTTTAGGAACTACATATAAGATCTTATTATCTACATCTGATGTCTCTGCTATATCTTTATCTTTAAATTCGAGTTGATATATCGCTTTGGCGTTTGCTATTGGGCGACTATCACCAAATATATACTCCCAATTAATAAATACAATAATCATTAAAACAATGACAATAGCAAAGGAACCTAAAAGAAATTTAATAATTTTACTCAACAATATCCACTCCGTACTTAATATGCTTCTTAACTAAATTTCGTTTGAAATGAACTTGTACTCCAAGAGGCATTTAGTTAGTTCTTTTCTTTATTTTGATTAGCCGCTTCATTTTGTTTTTGATTGAAAGTTATTATTAAATTGTACATAAAAATCAACAAACCACACCCAACCATAACCCAGCGCATACTCCCTTGGAATGCAGAATTAAAAATTTTTGCTAAAGCTATTATAAGTCCTGTTGACATGTTAAGATAATTCCAAAACAAGCAAATCGCTCCTTCTTAACCATGTTCTCTTTAATTTAATCATTGCTTCTTCTTTTCTTAGGTCTTAATATAAATTCGTAGATGAACCAATAAATTAGAGGAAATAAAACAATAACGAGAAACCCGTTTTCAGCTGGTATATATTTGTAGATTAATAGCATAATAATTGCAAACACAAGGTAAGCTACCCAAAACCCTTTATCTCTTTTACGCATAATTACCACCTCTCTCTGAACTGAAACAGCATCCCACATAACGTCTAACGTATTTTCTATATACACAACCAAATTCTTTCTTAAAAGTACGTTATTAGCGAACGCCATACCAAGATAAGCCTAATTTTTAAGTCTAGGCTTATCTTAGTACTACCTATTTAGCAAGAAATACTTCTTCATTTACATTTTCAAAAAACGACTTTAACCTAGAAAAGTCTTCCTTGTTTCCCCGTGTAGAGAAAACTTCTTGATCATTATGAACAACAACCATCGTAAGAGTTGATTTGAAAATTGTAAGGATTTGCTTTCCTGTTTTTATTTCTCTGATTTTATTGAATGGGATATGTAATACAATAGGCAGCTTAGAGAAAACTTCTCCGTAAAAAAGTAGGCTTTTTTCTGTATAAGCTAAAACTCCTCTAATAGGTACAGAATTCCCATTTGGTACACCTACAAGTCCCGAAAACCCACTTTCACATTCATAGTAAGTTAAAATAGATTCTCTAATTTCTTCGTCGCTATCTATCTTTTCTTTGAACTCTTTAGTTGCTCTCTCTTTTAAACTCATACTATCCCCCCCTATAGAAATCACTTCTTTTTAAAGTACACCTAACTAAATTTTATAATAATTACACTTTTTTGTAAATTTTAGGTATCTGCCACATAATTAATCTTTCTAGTTAAAATAATTCATACAAAAAAGTGCTTGGATATTTAAATACACAAGCACTTTTTGTTAATCCCACCAAACTCCAAAACTTTATAGGAAGGATACGTTTTTGGAGCTAAAGAGGTTTACCAAACGCGTAATCTTCTTCAATTTTTATATTAACAAATTATCACATTTTTATTTTACTACGTTTCAAAATAGGAATAGTTTTACATTTTATGAAAAATAGGCAAAAAATTTTAATTATTTATAAGAAACACAAAAATGTAGAAGCTTATTAGATAAGCCGCTACATTCAAAGTTAAACAAAAACAGAGTCATATTTGACTCTGTTTTCTTCTTTTAATTAACTTGAACTCACGTAAAATATTCCCATATTTAACCTTATGCCTTGTAGTCCAATACGTAAACTATTATACTTATTTTAGTAAATATTCATAAAAAAGGAAGGTGAGAAGTCATGTCCCCAAACCCATCACACCACCCTATTATTCTATTTGATGGTGTTTGCAATCTCTGCAACCAATGGGTTCAATTTGTCATCAAGCGGGATTCGCGTGCTCTGTTTCGTTTTGCATCGCTTCAATCCGATACTGCGGGAACCTTGCTGAGTCAGCATAACTATGAGCATCCACCACTTCAATCGGTCATTCTTCTTATGAACGGGAACCTTTACACAGAGTCTACGGCTATCCTACATATTGTCCGCCAGCTTCGCGGACCCATTCAACTGATGGCGTGTTTCCGAGTTGTTCCCGCATTCATTCGAAACCCACTCTATCACTTCATTGCACGTAATCGGTATAAGTGGTTTGGAAAACAAACGTCATGCATGTTGCCAACCCCTGAAACTAAAATGCGATTTTTAGACTAAGCATACAAAAGAGAAATTTCGTTTAAGTATTCTTGCGACCCTAAGGTGGACCATGGCCATTACGTTTCTTATTTATGGAATGGCCAAAATCTACCCAGGACAATTTATAACAGGCGATTTCGTGTTCGATTCAACAAAAGATTCTGCGATGAAACTGGCGTGGTATTTCTTTGGGTATTCTGATTTCTACAACTATTTTATTGCCGCTGGCGAATTATTAGCTGCATTGTTATTGGTGATTCCGCGTACCGCAACACTAGGGAACATTATTTTTCTCCCCATTATTGCCAACATCACCGTCCTTAACTATTGTTTCAACATTCCTGCCAAAGTGGTGTGTGTTCCGCTGCTTGCGATGAGCTTGCTATTAGTATTGATGGAATATTCAAAGTTAAAAGGCATCTTCTTTGTCAACACTGCTACCCCAATGCAGAAAGTAGACGTTCAATCATCCGAAAGGAAGGTGACCGTTAAATGATCGTCTTTTTTTTGCCACCCATTATCTTCGGTTTGGCGCGTACCTATTATTTTGGTCTTCGAAAAGAAGACTGAACACAGACAATTCCTTTTTTGTTTTGACTAGTAGTTACGGAAACCAGGGAAGTTCCCCATAAGATACTAAAAAGAACTGCTACAGGTAAGCTAATAAAAGCGCAACTTAATGCCACTTTTCAAAAATAATAAAAGGCAGCAGCTCAACTTATGAGCTGCTGCCTTTTATTTATAGAAACACAGGAATAACCTTTTAACGATACCAAATCGTTTTATCTTGATATGGAATGCGTTTTGATGAAGCTTCTTTATTAGGATGACCGACGTAAATTAAGCCTAAGAGCTTATCGTCATCTTCTAAAGATAAAAAGTCATTCAGTTCTGACTGATAGACAATTTCACCGGTTCTCCAAATTGTAGCCAAACCTTGTTCTTCCGCTACTAATAGCATATTTTGTATGCTTGTCGCTACGGCAGAAATTTCTTCAATTTCTGGGACTTTTCCAGAAGGACTTACTGCTACAGCAATAATGACAGGAGCACGAAGCGGGCCTTTTTTAGCTTTTGTTGTTTTTTTCAACGCTTCTTCTTCACTTAGATGAGCAGTTTTTTGTTTCATAATACGTTCCATTTCGTCTCCTAAACGAACGCGTGAATCCCCTGTAAACACTCGGAATTTCCAAGGCTCTGTCTTTTTATGGTTAGGAGCCCAAGTGCCTGCTTCTAACATAAGGTTGATAGCATCTTCTGATACGTCTTTCTCTTGCATAGCCCCAATCGTTCTTCTGGCTTTAATAATATCTAATACGCTCATGCTTTCTGTCTCCTTTTCTACATTCAATTTATTAGTATAGGTATGTATATATCTTATATATAGAATAATTGAAAATCATTCTCACTGTCAATTGTTTTGCCTATCATTCGGGTCGCGATAAATAAACATGCCAATTTTTTAAGCGTGTTTGTTTTTTTAGCAGGTTTTCTTTTAATTATTTGGCAGTTCCGGCAAATAAAAAACGATTTGGACTCTATGTTCCAAATCGTTTTTTTCTCTTATACCCAGCCGCGGAAACGAGAAGCTTCAGCTGATTTTTTGATTCCTGCCATGTAAGCAGCAAGTCTCATATCTACGTCATTTTCTTGAGAGATTTGATAGATCGTTTCAAATGAATCCACCATTACCTTGCGTAATTTGTAAGCTACTTCCTCTTCAGGCCAGTAGTAGCCTTGATTATTTTGCACCCATTCGAAGTATGAAACCGTTACGCCTCCAGCACTTGCTAAAATATCTGGCACTAAAAGCACGCCTTTTTCATCTAAAATACGTGTGGCCTCAAGCGTAGTCGGTCCGTTCGCTGCTTCCACTACAATAGAGGCTTTAATGCGATGAGCGTTACGAACCGTAATTTGATTAGAAATGGCTGCGGGGACTAAAATATCACATTCTTTTTCTAATAGTTCTTCGTTTGTCATCACATTTGTAAATAAATTAGTTACGGTACCAAAACTATCTCGTCGATCAAGCAGGTAATCAATATCAAGACCAAGTGGATCATAAAGAGCTCCGTATGCATCTGAAATGCCGATTACTTTTGCTCCTGCATCATGCATGAACTTAGCAAGAAAACTGCCGGCATTTCCGAAGCCTTGAATAATAATCCGCGCTTCTTGCAAGTTAAGGTTTTTCTTTTTGACAGCTTCTTCAATACAAATGGTTACTCCTTTAGCCGTTGCAGTTTCGCGTCCTTGAGATCCTCCGAGTACGATAGGTTTTCCGGTAATAAAACCAGGAGAATCGAACTCACGCAGTCGGCTATATTCATCCATCATCCACGCCATAATTTGTGAGTTTGTATAGACATCCGGTGCAGGAATATCTTTAGTAGGCCCAACTATTTGACTGATGGCTCTTACATAGCCGCGGCTGAGTCGTTCTAGTTCACCAAAAGACATGTTTCTTGGGTCACATACAATTCCGCCTTTACCGCCGCCGTACGGAAGGTCGACAATTCCGCATTTTAAACTCATCCAAATGGATAATGCTTTTACTTCTTCTTCATTTACTTCAGGATGAAAGCGTACGCCTCCTTTAGTAGGCCCGACAGCATCATTATGTTGAGAGCGGTAGCCGGTGAAGACTTTTACCGATCCGTTATCCATTTTAACCGGAATGCGAACCGTCATCATGCGCAGCGGTTCTTTCAATAAATGGTATACTTCTTCACCATAGCCTAGCTTTTGAAGTGCTTCTTGAATAACCGTTTGAGTAGATAAAAATAAATTAAGTGATTCCTGTTCTTGCTGCTGTTCTTTTTTTAATTCACTAGCTGTTTTTGTAATGGACATTCTGTTCACCCCATATTAATCATTGAATTTTCTCAACGATTTAACATGCAATTCCTGTGCCAATTTCTGCTGCTTTACAACGCTTTTATATTATAAATAATCTGCATTAGCAAGCCTTATATTCCCTGCATAGGCTGATATTAGTATATACTTAAAGAAATAAGACAAACTATTTATACTGCAAAGGAGGAAAGTGCTATGTTAAATGAAAGAAAAGAACAAGAGCGAAACAATAACTATATAGAATGCTGTTCCATCTGCGGAGAAAGGCTAACATCTTTTCAAGAAAAAGAAATCTTCACATGCGACAGCTGCTTTGAACAAAAAGTCAACGATGTGCTTTCTGGGCTGTAATCAGGTACTCTATTTTTTAGAAACAGGTGTCACAATATTAAAGTTTGGATCGATAGAATCCTGACAAGACAAAAAGAAATCCCATTTTGATTTATCTCCTTGAACAAATATGACCGAGCTATAAGAGTGATCATTTGTAGTTGTGAGTCGATATAAGGTATCTTGCCACATCGTTACCGTCACCTCAGCTTTCTTTCGCGTATCTCCGAGATACCTAAAGATTCCATGCTTAAGTTCTGTGAGAGCTACTTCATTACGATCTGGTATCACAAACAATATACGATAGTTACATGCACCTGCCTTTAATCCATCTACGCGAATGCTAAATAGTTCTAAAATATTTTTCAAAGGAAGTGTATCCCATACTTCTTTTGTGATAATGTTGGACGGCAGCGGTATATTACCTAAACGAAGTTCTTTGGCTCCTGTTAAATATTCATTTCGCCAAGGGCCAGATTCAGCTGTATACCCTAATTGTTCAAGCGCGTCTGCACATAAAAGTTTTGCCTTCACATGGTGAGGATCAGCGTAAATAACTTGTTTGGTCACTTCAGCTACCCATTGATAGTCGCCTTGTTGAAAACAGCGCTGCGCTTTTTTGACAATGTTGTCCGCTCCGCCCATATACTCTACATATCTCTTAGCTGACTCTTCAGGAAACAGTTTATTTAAATCTACAGGATTGCTGTTATACCAGCCCATATAGCGCTGATAAACCGCTTTGGCGTTGTGGTTAACCGTTCCATAAAAACCGTTTGTATACCACTCGCGAGATAGGATTTCTGGCAGCTTCATCATTCGGCCGACGTGATCAATGGTATATCCTTGATTCATGAGCCTTAATGTTTGATCATGAATATATTGATAAACATCTCGTTGATTTTCGATATATGTGATGCACGATTGGTTTCCGAACCTTGGCCAATTATGTACCCCAAATACAGTTGTTAGTTCTTGGCCAAATAAATTGATTGCTTGCTGCAAGTATCTTGCCCATGCTGCTGCGTCTCTTACCCTTGCTCCTCTGAGCGTATAGAGGTTGTGCCGAGTAGCCGTACAGTTTTCTGCAATACACAGAGACTTTTCACTAGGAATATAGATGTTCATTTCAGCAGGCGCTTCCGTTTCTGGCGTAAGCTGAAACTGAAATGAGACGCCGTCAATTTTCTTACTTACATAAGAATGATGTTCGGAAGGACGAATTTCTTCTATTCCTTTAATAAGCGTGATTGTTCCAAATGAAATTTCTTTTCCGATACCGTTGTCAATTAGGCCTTTTTCATCGCGTCGCAGTTGAATACCGTACATATATTGACTTCTTCGTGTCATTGCTGTTGCCGCCGTGACGTTTTCATCGATAACCGCATCCATAAACCCAGCAGGAGCATAAACTTTACTATTTTTATTTTGTGTTGAGTCAGGTAATATCCCTAGAACTCCGCCGTAATGATCTATATGCGAATGAGAGAAGATAACGGCTTTGATAGAGTGTTTACCGCAGTGCTGGTTTATTAGTTTAAGCGCTTCTTCTGCTGTTTCTTTTGACGTCAAGCAATCAATAACAATCCATCCCGTTTTTCCTTTAACAAATGTAATATTAGCCATATCAAAGCCTCTTACTTGAAAGATATTTTCAGTTACTTGATATAAGCCGGCTTGTACATTTAATTTTCCTTGTTCCCACAGTTTAGGGTGGACAGTAGCAGGTGTAGATTGTTCAAATAAAAAAGCGTACTTTCTTAAATCCCATACAGGGTACAGCTGATTTTTTTTGAAAATCAGAGGAAAAGGTACGCGTACAAGAGCTTGGTAATCCGCAAGATTTTGTTCTGATTTCACTTGCTCCCAGTCTATGTTTTTATAAGTCTCAGCATTAGTCGCTGCAGTCTTTTGAGTAGCATCTTTTCGGTGAATCGTTAACTCCTGTTCATAATCAAACAGCATAACCCCCTCCTTTTTATTACTTTATGCGTAAAAATAAGACGAAGTACAAAAGAGAGGGAAAATAGAGTCAACAAAAAAGAAGATGCGCTTAGCACGCATCTTCTTTTTTATACTGAATGTTATGTTTGAATAGTCGAGTATTCTGTCTGAATTAGACAGCCTAGCACTTAGTATAACGATTGTTTACCAATGTGCCTTTTGTAATCAAAGCAAATCTTCTTTCTAAGGTGCTCAATACGTTTCTTGAAGTCGCTGTAAAACAATGCATATGTACAGTCTCTCCTTTCTTGTATTGGCCTTACATAAAATGTATACCCTCGATAAAACAATCGAAACCTAATTGGGGGGTTTTTCCAAAAATAATAATAAATCCATTATGGTTAGGCTCTTTTATCACTGTTTTTTTACCCAGTTGTCATTATCATCTTTTTTGTACTTCGTTTTCACCGCGTTCCAAGCGACTTTGTGAGCGGTAGCTTCTTCTTTGTATTCATCACTTGCTGAATTGAATGCTTCTTTATAAATTTCCTGAGCGTGATGAGGAAGATTATCTCTTACTCCATCTGGCAGTTCTTTTAATGAATTGTAAGGCATGATAGTATTCCTCCTTAAAAACATCTTTTACTACTGATTTACCTGTTTTCAAATAACATAAACATTTAATAAATATAGTCCCTATACAAGTCGGACTGAGTGACCTTTTTATAAGCGAGTCCGTGTTTTTTAGCAAGGGCTTTTACTTCATCTACGCAGCTTTGAGCGCTTCTTGGTGATACGTAAATTTCATTGATAAGCTGATGTAAATTACATGTAAGGAGGTTACCATGCTCGTGAGAAAACTCATACGATCTTTTTTCAAGGATATCCATTCGTTTTTGCCATTGATTTGCGGAAATACCTTGAATTTCGAATAGCTTTTGCAGCTTCCAAGCGTGTATACGACTTGCTACAATAACAAGCCTCAATTCATTTTCATGCTGATAGGATTTGCGCTTGTAAAATAACGTGTCATATACAGAGTGACTGACCATTTCTTTTTGGAAGTCTATGTACTGCACTTTGCCAGAGAAGATTTTATAGCGTAAATCTTTAATACTGCACAATAAATTTTCATAGGTGGTTTTAATAGCTACGCCATCATTCCCCTTTAAATATAGGTCCCACATTCCAGCGGCTTCGTAATCATTGATATGCCAGGATGAAACAGCAGAAAATTCATGGATTTTTCTTATATAGGTTCTAGAGGTACGGTTATGACGTTCGCCTTTTTTTCTTAACTCCTCTATGTTCCACATTGAAGAGCATCCTTCAAGGGGGTCCGAAAATGCATCAGGTTTTGCGAAAAAAAGCGCATTGGTTTCCAGTAAATCTTGAAAATCAGACAGCGGCATAAATCGCCACACCGTCGGATTATTGTGCACCTTATACCGTTCATCATAATCGTCATAGCTAGATTCGAATCTTTTGGCATATTCGTACGCTTTCTCTCTATAAGCTAAATCCATTGGTTTTCCTCCTCCGAATGCATATTCATACTTGAATTATAGCACTTAATTGTTGTAATTTTCAAAATTATCCACCTGTATTAAGAGAGTTCTATTATCAGAAAAGAAGACACGCCTCAACATCTACAGCGTGTCTTCTTATTTAATGAAATGAATGTTTTGCTTAACACTTTCACTTTCTGGCTGATTTAATTCCAATAAATAAATTTCATCCGCTCGAAAATCAGTATTCTTCATTTCTTTTTTTAAGGTACGAATAAAGGAAGCTGAACTTTTCCCGTAGGCTTCAAAATAATGAAACGTGTGTACAACAAATAGAATGGATGCTCCACTGTAATCTTTTTTGCTCTTTTTTTGGATGTTTTCTAGCACTTTTTCTATATACTCTTCTACAGAACCTTCCGTCTGGATACGGGGTAGAGCAAAATTTCCTGAATTGACCCTCTGTGCATCTTCAAATTCCAGTTTCCCATCTTTGTAGGAAGTAATTTCAATTCGTTTTTCAGTACCATCCGGCTGAAGAATTAATCCGTCGTATCCTTGACTTCCAATAATAAGCTTCAATTTTGAATTCCTCGGACAATAAGAAGATTGGCTGAAGCAATAAAGCGGATAAAACTCTTCAAAAAACTTTTTGAAACGCCCTTTTTTAAGTCGGGCTAATTTTATATATTCTCTGTTTTGATGAATCATTTGCTGCGTATGTTCAAAATACTGCTTCATTTCTTCTTGCGTTCTGTACACATCAAGATCTTTAAATAATTCATCCATCTTTTTCACCTTCAATCCCACCAACTGAAAAAGTCTTCTTACTTAGTAGATACATATTCATAAATGTGTGTGACAATTTTCTTTTTTTAGAGATATAGCTTTTTTAAAACAAAACGTGCACACTTTTCATTTTTTTGCATATCCTGTTATTCGTGCGTTCATCATGAGCGTACGTTTCAGCCTTTAGTTGTAAAAGATGAACCGTAAAGTTACAGCTGATGGCGGGTGATATGCGTCTGATTATTTCATAAACTATAACAAACAGGAAACTTAACAATAATTGAGGTGTTGAAAATGTTTGATAATGATTACGTAGTTAAAACCATTCACGATTTACATGTAAAACGTACAGAAAGTAAATTAAAAGTCTTCTTAACTTATTTTTGCCATAAAAAATAACATGTATTTATAGACGATAATATATAGTCAGTTGTTACTTGGAGTTTTTTATAAGAAGAGTTTGATACAAATAAAAAGGAATAGTGATTAACCCACTATTCCTTTTTGCTATCCTTGCAATTCTCGAATAAGTTCAGCAAGAACTTCAATGCTTCTATCGATATCTGGTAAAGAGGCATAGGCGTAAGAAAGACGAAGATAACTGCCGGTTTCTTGTGCATAGATACTTCCAGAATTAAGTAATATTCCTCGTTTTAAAGCGCGAGAGTATAAAGATTTCATTGAAATAGAAGGTTGAATATGCACCCATATAAAAAAGCCTCCTTCAGGATTCGTCCATGTTGCTACATCTCCTGCGTATGTTTCTAAAGCATTCAGCATAACTTTTCTTCTTGTTCGCAATTCGGTTCGTACAGCTTCCATGTGCTGTTGATATAAGCCGTTTGTAAACCATTCTGCTGCCACCCTTTGAGACAATGAGCTAGATCCATAATCTGTTTGCATTTTAATATCTGCCAAACGCTCAATAACTGGTTCTGGGCCGACTATCCATCCGATACGTAATCCCGGGCTTAATGTTTTAGAAAGACTGCTAACATATAACACGTGTCCATTTTTATCTAAAGCCTTTAATGGCAACGGAGGCTGTTTATTTAGCCATAATTCGCGATATAAATCATCTTCAATAATAGGAAGCTGATGTTCCTCACACTCTTTCAACAAATCGTAACGCCTTTTTTGTGACATTAATGTTCCCGTTGGGTTATGGAAACATGGATTTGTATATAAAATAGCTTGCCCTTCTTGAGGGTCGGCCCGTTTTATAGCTGTGACTTTTATCCCTTCCTCGTCCATAGAAAGACCTTTGAGTTTCATTCCAGCTGATTGAAATACATGTAAGGAGTATAGGTAAGAAGGTTTTTCTAACAAAACCGAAGAGTTCCTTTGTAGCAGTCCAATTGAAATAAGCTGAAGAGCTTGAAGAGCGCCGGAAACAATTAAAATAGAATCTGGAGAAGATTCAATCCCCGTTGTTTTCATATACGCACTTAACTCTTTTCGTAAAGGAAAATACCCCTTTGGTTCTTCGTATCCCAGAACCTCCATGTTTTCTGCTACTTTTTCTACGGCGTATTTCATTTTGTTTTTAGGAAATATGTCAGGTGAAAGCTCTCCTTTGCTTAATTGAATAAGGTTTGAGTTAAATTCGGATTCATTAATATCTTGTACCATTGCTTGACTCGGACGATGCATACCTGATTTCACATGAACATTCCAATCGGGCGGAGTCGTAGCCAAAAGTGTCCATGTATTATTTATAACGATTGTTCCCTTTCCCATCTTACCTTCAATTAAACCGTCTGCTGTTAATTCCTCTAATGCCGTGATGACCGTACTTCGATTAACGTCAAACAGAGCTGCAAGCTTTCGCTGACTAGGAATTTTACTTCCAATCGGCCATTCTCCACGGGCAATTTTCTCTTTCATAAAATCAATGATTTGCTTGTATTTTGGATAACTAGAACTGTTCTCTTGATTCATACATTTACTCCTGTTTTTAAAGTGGTTGGGTTAATTGCTTTTAAACTGGTTGAAGACATTTTATCAAATGTTTATTAACATGGGAACCACAATAGATACTGGTTGGATTCAAAATGAAAAATGGAGATGAATAGGCATGAAATTAACGTTTAGTCTCGTGTTCTTACATATACTGATGATTAGCTTATGGGCTTCAGCATTTCCAGTTATTCAAATAGGGCTGGAATCGTTTTCTCCTCAGCACCTCGCTTTTGTTCGGTTAAGTATTGCTTCTGTAGTGCTGTTAGTTATTGCAATAGCCACACGCATGCGCTTGCCTGATATAAAAGATATTCCACCTCTTTTAGCGCTCGGTTTTTTAGGTTTTACCGTATATCACACAGCATTAAACATTGGAGAAAAAACGGTGAGTGCGGGTATTGCGAGTTTACTGGTCTCGACTACTCCTATTTTTTCTTCGCTTTTAGCTATTTTTCTTTTTCAGGAGGAGTTTGGAAAAAGAAAATGGATTGGATCTGCAGTAAGCTTTGCAGGTGTTGCACTTTTAACCTTCAGCAAAGAGAATTTTATACACTCAGTTAATGGAATCTTACTGATTCTACTAGCTGCCCTTGCAGAAAGCATCTATATAGTATGTCAAAAAAATTTATTAAAAAAGTATGGTTTCCTTTCTTTTGTGACGTACAGTATTTGGGGAGCTACAATTTCTATGCTTGTTTTTTTACCAGGGTTAGAAACAGAACTTGCACATATCTCTGTCAGATCAGCGATAAGCGTGATATATTTAGGATTATTTCCAACCGTTATTCCATATATGGTACTCGCTTATCTGACATCGCGTATAGGTTCTGCTGAGGCTGCCATTTCTCTTTACTTAACTCCTGCGCTGTCCTTTTTCTTAGCGTGGCTGCTTTTAAAAGATATCCCGAGCGCAGTTTCCATTGTTGGAAGTATCATTACGTTATACGGCGTGTTGCTTACATATAGTAAAAGACGAGTAGTGGTAAAAAAGACAAAGTTCACAATGCAAAGGTAATGTGTATATTTTAAGGAATGCTCTTAGAGGATATGTTTTTTATTTATATATTTTATTTAGAACATACTTTAATTTCTTCTTTTTGCAGTTTAATTAATAATTAATTAAAAAACGCCTTTCTTTAAATCTCAAACCAAGATTAAAGAAAGGCGTTTTTTTATGTAGTTTCTAATTCTGCTTTTATTTTCCCAGCCACTGCGTGAGTCAGTTGCTGAAGATCGTAAATCTCTTCTCCTGAAAGTACTACATGTCCGTTTAAAACGTGGTTATGTTTATATGCTCGATACGTCACTTCAATACTTTTTATCGCGCGCTCTACTTCATCATTCACCATAATGCTTTCATAGTGATAGGATAGTGTTTCAATTCGAATCTGCGTATTTTTCATATTCATTCACCCTCCATGAGCCGTTGACTAAAAATATGACTGTTGGAGGTGAACTATACATAGAAACTTTTTTGTTACCCCCTACTTTGTTATTTAGAACATATTTTAATTACGTAATTGATGCCTGCTATTCTTTTTTTATAAAATCCCAAAACAAAACCCCGCTCCGAAGAGCGGGGTTTTATTGCTTGTAGTACCAGCCTTTTTTATCTAAAAACTGCTTAACTTTTACAAAATCCAGTCCAGCTGCAGTGAGGTCAGCTGACGGATTACCTATTGCATGTACATTTAATTCACTGTCAATTCCTTCATTTTTTAAGAAAGCACGAAACTCTGTTTCCATGTCTTTACTTAATCCGCCTGTTTTAATTGTAACTGGGATAGGTTCTACGTCTTTCATTTGCACAAATCCGCCTGGAACAGCCCATGCTGCATTCGTATAGCCATATACGCTAAATACCGTGCCTTTTTTTATAGTTCTGAAATTCTCTGTTACATTCGCATATTTGTAGACTCCAATATCCTTCTTCGCTTTTACTTGAAAAGAATATTTATCTCCGAGTGAAGTAACCTTTGGCAATGATTCTTCTATAGGATTACGTACACCCTTAAGCAATTCCATCATTTTAGCTAATGTTTTTTCATCAGCTTTTCCAGTTGACGTTAATCCATACTTTTCTTGAAGAGCTTTAACAGCTGCAACAGTTTCCCTGCCATATTGACCATCGGTTCCTTGTTGAGAAAGTTCAAATCCTAATTTAATTAAGTTTTGCTGCAGTTCTTTTACGGCTAGTCCGCTATCACCTTGCTGCAATTGTGCTGATGGCTTATTATTTTCCACCATCGTAACGCCTGTATTAATACTATTAAAGAAATTCAGATCCATTTCATTGATATCAACATTGCCTTTAATCCCGTTTACTTTTCCTTGATCTGTATATTGAAACATAGACCATCTATCCCAAATCGCCGTATCACCTGGGTTAGCAAATCCCTTAGGACGGTTACTTCCACTGTAACGAGCTACCCATAGCGGATATCTTGCCACAGCGCTTGTAAAATTGGATTTAATAAAACTATATCCCGTGTAAAGAATAGGCGTAATGCTTGTTTTCCTTTCAATATACTCCATCCATCTAACTGCAAAGGCTGTGACCTGCGCTTTTGTTTTCCCTTTACTTTCTTCCAAATCTAAGCAATGAGGCAAATCAACCTTCATGCTGCCCAATTTATTTAAAAAGAAATTAACTTCTGCAATAGGATCATTATCAGCATGAGCAAAGTGATAAAAGCCTACACGTAGACCTGCATTTTTTGCTCCTATATAATTATCATATGATTTTTTATCTAAGAAGGTTGTGCCTTCTGTTAATTTAATATACGCGCCTTTTACACCATCCGACGCCACTTTTACCCAATCAATTGTTCCGTTGTGATGAGAAACATCAATGACCTTAATATTTTGATTATTACGGTTTTGCATTGCTATCACTCCTTCATACAAACTATGAATAAAAAAGGAAATGGCAACTGATACAGGCCTATTAAATAGATATTAGGCTTTATAAAAAACCGTACAATAAGAAGGGCTTTTGGTAGCCTTACCTTATTATAAGAAATGAATTTGTGCAATTTTATAAAGTTAGGAGAGCTATATTCGTTTATACTAATAATATGAAGATATACTGTATAAAAAGTGGAGGAATATGATGTCTTTAATAAAAGAAGCACGTAAATATGCAGAACATGCTCATAGCGGCCAAATGCGCAAGCTGTCCGATAAACCTTATATTGTTCATCCTATTAACGTAGGTAATATTTTAGAAAAAGCGGGTTTTAGTGAAGACGTAATAGCAGCGGCTTATCTGCATGATGCTGTAGAAGATACAAGTGTAACACTTGAAGAAATTGTACAAAGATTTGGTTTAGAGGTAGCGGGTATTGTTGAAGCTCATACAGAAGACAAATCAAAAAGCTGGGAAGAACGTAAACAGCATACAATTCAAATCGTTAAAACTGGTTCTCTTGAAGTGAAATCTTTAATTGTAGCAGATAAATTAGACAATTTACGGTCTTTAAAAGAAAGCTACGATCAGCAAGGAGATACGATTTGGAATAGCTTTAAAAGAGGATTCGAAAAGCAGAAATGGTACTACGAATCCATCAGTAAATACGCTGTAAAAGGATTGGAACCAAGCCAGATTCCAAGCTTTTTTTATACGTACAAACAAGAAGTAAATGATTTTTTTAGAAGTTAATATTCATGTGAAGAAATTAGAAAACACTGAAAATAACTATTGCGAACGCGCGGCATACGTATTAAAATATAGTAGAGTCGATACACAATAAAGACTCTACATAATCGGGACTGTAGTTCAGTGGGAGAATACTTGTCTGGCAGACAAGGGGTCGTGGGTTCGAATCCCATCAGTTCCATAAAACCAATCGTATCAAGAGTTTAAAACACTTTGAAACTCTGCAGGATGGAATGGTTGCAATACTATTTCATCTGACCTCTTCATGATTTCCATGAAGAGGTTTTTTATTTTCTTTTTACGATTGATCCTCATGATTTTTATGATTATTCTTTTCACTGCTCCTGCTGACAATTTCTCTAAGTTCGCCCTCGTCGCCTTTTGCATTAATGATTTCAAAAAGCTGATTCAGCCCTTCACTTGTTTCATCGTTTGGTTCTTTGCCCATTCTATCCCCTCCTTTTGCTTCTAGGATGCCCATTTTTTTCACATTGTTTCATGTAAAAAGCAATTCATCAATATTAATCGGCCGTAAGAGTATACCTTTACGACCCTTGTACAATTACTGGTTATACAGATATACTCAATCAATTCCTTAAATTTTGCAGCGTTTTATAGGGTTTCTAATACTCATCTATAATGAAATGATCATCACAAACTTCGTTAAAGTCGTTCTCTTCGGGGAGATCTACTTCTTTATCTTTAGATATCTCGGTTTCTTGTGTAAATAGTTTAAAAAGCTTGTTTAGCATTATTCCACCTCATATCTTTCATTAATACATTCAGTATGATTAATTTATATGAAGCCAGTATGAATTGAAACTTAAGATAATGTGAATTTAGACATTAACGTGAGATGTTAAGGATGCTTACCCTTACCTGGACAAAAAGGTTACTTCATTCTACAAAGAGGTGATTAGTATATCAGCTGTATTTGGCATTCGTTCTATAACAGTCGTCTTTTTGCTTCCTCCCTGCTGCTATATAAAAAATACGGCATTCGTTTTTTATACAGTGTTAATCGATTTGCTATTGTACTAGGTGGCTTAGTTTTATGTATTATCGCTTTAATCCTTGAGTCCTCAACATCCTTAAATACCATTCAAATCGCTTGTTTAGTCGGAATTATACTTTTGCTTGCTTTGTTTTTCTTTGGTTATATCCACAATCGAACGAAAAAACGCAAGCTATAAAAAAGAACTTTGTATGCTGCTGCAAAGTTCTTTTCATAAACACTTACTGTTTGTTAAGAACTGTACTAAATATGAAATAGCTCATACACTTCTCATACAATCGCTAAGACCTATTCAGTTAACAGTCCTTCTTACGTTTTTTTCAAAACATCTATATGCAATTTCAGCTTTAATTTCTTTATTTCCCGGAGAGACTAGAAAAATAACGTAGGAACCGTTGTTTGAAAAGATAAATTTACCGTCTTCATCACTTACTAATGTCCTCGTCGGCTGCTGGTATATAAACGGATTGTTTTGTAATTTTATATTCCGATGCTTTTTTAATATTTCTACTATCACTTCTTAAAGTAGTAATCACCTATTCTTTTGTGGTCATAAAATGAAGAATTCTTACCTTTTTTTCACAATATTCAACAATTTCATAACAGGTTGTGAGGATATCATGTCTAGACAGTTCTATTTCATCAAATACAAACTTTGAAAGCTGCTTCTGCAGAGCCTCCAACTTTTTGCTGTCTTCTTCATCGAGCCATAGTCCTTCCGTAATACATACATCTGCTAGTTTGGTAATAGATTGAGCCGTCCAGTTTAATCCGGCTGAAGAAACGGTTTTTGTAAGTAAATCATTTTTTATAGCTAGAATAACTTGACACACATGGGTATAGGCATCAACTTTCTTTTGTATAAATGCTTTGCGAAGCTCTTGTTTGTATTGCTCTTTCGACATAGCTATAGCTACGACAGACGTAATGAAGGTTCCTGCCAGCGCGATGAGCGACCCTATCAAAATTCCTATCAGTTCTCCTGACAAAACGTTCACCTCTTTAAAGGTATTTCTATATGCTATGGGAATAAAGGAAATGATATGAGGTAAACACCATACAAAAACAGCCCTAACTTAGAAAAGTTAGGGCTGAAACACTAAAATATGATGGTAACCAAATTAGATAATACGACTTGTAATAATTCCTTCAATTTGACCAATTTTTTCTTCTAGCTCAGGCACAATCTCGTCACTTACTTGATTGTCAATATCGATCATTGTATACGCATATTCACCGCGGCTTCTGTTCACCATATCTGCGATGTTTAAATTGTAGTTTGAGAATACTTGCGTAAGTTGTCCTACCATATTCGGCACGTTGTGATGGAAAGCAGCTACGCGTTTTTTCCCAGTGTAAGGAAGAGATGCATTCGGGAAGTTCACTGAGTTTTTAACGTTTCCTGTTTCTAAGAAATTTTTCACTTGACGTGCTGCCATTACCGCACAGTTTTCTTCTGATTCTTGAGTTGATGCTCCTAAATGAGGAATTGGCACAACATTTTTCATGTTCAAGACATTTTGATTTGGGAAATCTGTAATGTATCGACCAACTTTTCCACTTTCAAGAGCAGCTTTCATATCTTCTTCGTTTACAAGCTCACCGCGTGAGAAGTTCAAGATATGAACATCTGGTTTCATGATGCTAAACGTTTCTTTATTGAAAACCCCTTTTGTATCGTCCGTTAATGGAACGTGAACAGTAATATAGTCAGATGCTGCAAATAGTTCTTCTAGAGACATTGCACGCTGTACGTTGCGAGACAAATTCCAAGCTGTATTAACAGAAATGAATGGATCAAAACCAATTACGTCCATATCTAAATCAAGGGCATCGTTTGCTACAAGAGCACCAATTGCACCTAAACCAATAACGCCTAATGTTTTACCTTTGATTTCTTTTCCAACAAACTGTTTTTTACCTGCTTCAACTAACTTAGGAATTTGATCACCTTGGCCGTCTAATCCTTTTGTCCATTCAACTCCAGCAAATAAGTTACGAGAAGAAGCCATAATTGTAGTTAAAACCATTTCTTTTACTGCGTTTGCATTAGCTCCTGGCGTATTAAATACAACGATACCTTGCTCTGTGCAAGCGTCCACCGGTATATTATTAACCCCTGCTCCAGCTCGTGCAATAGCTTTTAAATTTTGGTCAAATGCCATGCTGTGCATGTTAAAGCTACGCACGACAATAGCATCTGGATTTTCGCTGTCGTTGTCAATTTGATAACCTTCTTGATTAAAAACATTTAGACCTTTTTGTGCAATGTTGTTTAATGTTTTGATTGTTTGTACTTTTTCTAATGTTAATGTGCTCATTTTGTACTCTCCTCTGATTATCATCGTAGTTTTACATGTTTTTACCCTTGGATAAAGGAACTTCATTTTTAATTTTTTTAAAAGTCTGGTTTTTTAGCCTACATGTTTGGTAACTTCTATATCCTCTCCCCCTAAACAGAAAGAGGTAAGAGATATGTATTAATCCCTTACCTCTGCCCAGGCGAACGGCTACGTCACTATATGCTTCCTCACGGTTATCCGCGTTTCGCCAGTCACATATAGTCTTTGAAATTAAGTATATTCTAGCAAACTCTTTCAGAACGTTCAACCTTTTTTTAAAAGTTTGCTTTTTTCAGTCTAATTTTCAATCTCTTTAGTGAATCTCCTAATATATTGACAAATACCCTAATACATGTTAAATAAGAAGAGTGATTAGCACTCTATCCACTCAAGTGCTAATTATTTTATAAGCCCTATTTGGAAAGGAGAACTTCTTATGTCAAAAAAAGAATTCAAAGCCGAATCAAAGCGATTATTAGAGATGATGATTAATTCCATCTATTCTCAAAAAGAAGTATTTTTGAGAGAACTTCTATCAAATTCGAGCGATGCAATTGATAAAATTTATTACAAAGCCTTAACAGACGACTCTCTGCGTTTTAATAAAGAAAGCTACTACATAAAAGTAACACCAGATAAAACTAACCGTACCTTAACCATTACGGATACTGGAATTGGCATGACGCAAGAAGAGCTTGAAAGCAGCTTGGGCACAATTGCGAGAAGCGGTTCTCTTGCGTTTAAAAACGAAAATGCAACAAAGGACGGGCACACGATTATCGGCCAATTCGGCGTTGGGTTTTATGCAGCGTTTATGGTGGCAGATGTCGTAACGGTGATTAGTAAAGCATTAGGCAGCGATAAAGCCTATAAATGGGAATCTACTGGTGCTGATGGTTATACAATCGAACCCTGTGAAAAAGAAACGGTTGGAACTCAAATCATTTTAAAAATTAAAGAAAATACAGAAGATGAAACATATGATGAGTATCTAGAAGAGTATCGTTTAAAAGAGATTATTAAAAAGTATTCAGACTTTATCCGCTACCCGATTAAAATGGACATAACGAAAAAACGTCCTAAAGAAGGTTCTGATAACGAGCTAGAAGATTATATAGAAGAACAAGTTATCAACAGTATGATACCGATCTGGAAGAAAAACAAAAATGAATTGACTTCAGAAGACTATGAGCAGTTTTATTCAGAAAAGCGCTACGGATTTGATAAACCGCTCACTCACCTTCACATTAATGTGGATGGAACGATTCGCTACAATGCCATTTTATTTATTCCAGAAAATAGTCCGTTTGATTACTACTCAAAAGAATTTGAAAAAGGACTTGAACTGTATTCAAACGGCGTCTTAATTATGAATAAATGTGCAGATCTTCTTCCAGATTACTTTAGCTTTGTGAAAGGTATGGTAGATTCTGAAGATTTATCTCTTAATATTTCACGTGAAATTTTGCAGCAAGACCGCCAGCTTCAGCTGATTGCCAAAAACATCGGCAAGAAAATCAAAAATGAATTAAAAAGCTTGCTTAAAAACGAACGTGAAAAGTACGAGAAGTTTTATGAATCATTTGGCCGCCAGCTGAAGTACGGCGTTTACAGTGACTTTGGCAGCAACAAAGATGTATTAAAAGATTTGCTTTTATTCTATTCTTCTACAGAGAAAAAGCTCGTAACACTAGATGAGTATGTATCGCGCATGCCTGAGGATCAAAAGTATATCTATTATGCATCAGGCGAATCGTACGACCGAATTGAAAAACTTCCTCAAGCAGAATTGGTTGCAGATAAAGGGTACGAAATTCTGTATTTTACAGAAGATATCGATGAATTTGCGATTAAAATGTTAATGACGTACGAAGAAAAAGAATTTAAATCTGTTTCAAGCAGTGACTTAGGGATTGAAGCAGAGGAAGAACAGCTCAATGAGTCTGAGGAAAGAGAAAATAAAGAGCTATTTGACTATATGAAAAAAGCTTTGGCGGGAAAAGTAGGAGATGTGCGCGCGTCTAAACGTTTAAAAACACATCCCGTTTGCTTATCAGCTGATGGTGAAGTAACGATTGAAATGGAGAAAATTTTAAGTGCTATGCCTGATAATCAGCATGTAAAAGCAGAAAAAGTGTTAGAAATTAACGTAAATCATGATGTATTCGCTTCTTTAAAAGATGCATTTGAAAATGATAAAGGGAAATTAGACCTTTATACAAATCTATTATATAACCAAGCTCTTCTAATTGAAGGCTTATCTATTAGTGATCCCGTTGAATTCACAAATGATATTTGTAAAATCATGATATAAAAATAAGGCGCAGAATGATTCTGCGCCTTATTATATGTATGGCATAATGAAATTAGTTATATAGTAAGAAGCGATAAAAATGGGTACCGGCAGTTCTTCTATTACTCTTATTGAGTGTTTGCCTTCTTTAAAATGAAAAAGGTCTGATTTAAACTCTGCGACTTTTTCTCTTTTTTGATTAAAAATACACGCTTCCTCTACGACTTCATGACTGCTTAACATGTAGACGTTATTTCCCCATCTAATTTCTTGTTCTCCTTCGTTTTTAATTATTCCTTTACCTAATAGATGCCCTACTGTTTTTCCATTTTCTTTTATCACCCACCGGTGTTTTTTCATTTGGTCAATAAGCAGCGTTCTTCCTTCCCATTGAATTTGTAAATGTACCTTTAAGCCGCAGGAAAAGATAGGAAACCAAGAAATAGAATCTAACACTGGAAGTCCATCACGAGTTAAAAAATCAATACTTTTAGCCCGCATATTTTTATGCATTCTCTTAAGTTGCCCGACGTTTTCTCCATTTTCATTTGTAACTGCTACGGTCTTCCCCGCTGATTTAAAATAGGGAAGATAAAAAATATATTCTTGCATATAAGCCTCCAAAAATTCTGCACCTCATATTAACAGCGTGTACATAGGTATGTTTTTATCTTTCATATATTTCGTTTGTTTCTTTTGATTTCTTCCTTTGTTTAAATTGGCTTTGATTTTCTTTTAAATGCTTTAGTAAAGCAACAATCAAGAAACTAACAATCACAAGAAGAAGCCAAGAGCTAATTTTACTTATATGAACCATTGTCCACTGCTGCTGTTGACCTGGATACTGCCATGCTCCGAAAAATGTTGCGATATTTTCAGCGATCCAAATAAAAAAGCCAATTAGTACAAAAGACAGTGCTACAGGCATGCGATATGTACGTTTGTTAACCGTAAAATATACAAAAGTTCGATAAAAAATAAGTAAAGTGAAAAGTTTTAAAAACCAGCGGAAGTCGTAAATAAAATGATGCGTGAAAAAGTTAAGGTAAATAGCCATACTTAGTATACTGACAATCCACGTAGAAGGCCAATTCGTAAGCTTTAATTCAAGCCTTCTCCACACTTGGCACATGTAGCTGGCTACACTAGCATACATAAATCCGCTGTATAGCGGAACTCCCCAGACTTTAGTGAAAGCTTTTTCCGGATAGCTCCATGAGCCCATATGAACTTTGTAGAGTTCTAACGCTAGTCCAATTAAATGAAATACTGCGATGACTTTTACTTCATCAAGCGTTTCTCGTTTAAACATCACCATTAAAACTTGAGTTCCTAGACAGACTAATAAAATAAGGTCATATCTAGAAATAAACGGTACTTCAATTATTTTTGTCATAGCCAATGTAAGAAAAATAATAACAGGAAAAACACAAGATTTTGCTTGTTCTAAACCAAAATAGATTAATTGCTTCATTGTAACATCCTATCTTTATAGTATTCCTTAGTGTTTTCACGGAAATGATTCCCTGAAAATTATTGCAGATTTTTCAAATTTATTCAATAAGCATCTCCACTGTTTTTGTAACTAAACTATCATATCCAGCGGAGATTAGTTTTCTCCGTTAACTTTTCAAAAAATCGGTGACTCTCTGTACATAGCACTCTTTATCGTAAGATAAGTACAGATAACTGGTTAACTGTACAGGCTCCCCAAAGAAAAAACGTTCATACAGTGTTTCTCTTGTGCCAAACGGACTCATAGTTAAATCCCACGCTAGTCGAAAAAGCTTAATTCGATCTTCTGCCCCTCTCGATTTAGCTTGCAAATAACGCGTAATATCTTCTTTAACCAATGAGCGGCACGTATTTTCTGTTGGTATTGCCATTAGTCCGCTCGCACCTAAAAGCTGGATAATCTCTGTAAAGGTAGGATATGTTTTTGAAAATATATTTGCGGCAATACGAAGTGTAGTTTCATTCGGACGCATGTATCCCCATGGATCAATCTCGGCTTCTTCTTCTGCTTTCATCACGAGAGCTTTCATCGTTTCTAACGCAATAATAAGCTCCGTTGCTTTTTCTCGTACATGCGGATAGTCTGTAATGTTAATGGTTTCAATCAGAGATTGTACAATCCCTAATACAAACTCTGTTTTAACAATTCTCCTTGAAGTTACTTGATGCAGAGCAAAAGCTGAGAAGGAACTAGAAGAAAGAAATGTATTTGATACGTCTACATTTTCATAGAAGAACACGCGGTTCCACGGTACTAATACATGGTCAAAGACAACAATTGTATCCATTTCTTCAAATCTAGAACTTAATGGATAATCAAACGTCGAATCTTTTCCTGCAAATGATTCTCTACAAATAAATTTAATTCCTTTTGTATTACTTGGAATCGAAAAAGCAAATCCTTTTTCTTTTCCGTGAATACCCGCTGAAGACAGTAAGAGTAGCTCATCCGTCATTCCACCCTGTGTAGCAAGCAGTTTCGCGCCTTGGATAACGATTCCCTCATTGTTTTTATCAACTATTTTTGCTGCTATCGGTTCGTCGTTTTGCTCGTAATAAAATTGGATTCGATTGACTTGAGGATCGATGAATGTATGAGTGAGCGATAAGTCGTGCTCTCTCACATATTCATAATAAGAAATGATGTTTTCAGGAAAACAATTTTCTGTTCCTCTTAGGAGTTCTGCAGAGGATGCAAAAGCCATCAATACGGTATTCATATAATCTGGACTTCTTCCCATCATACCATGGGTTAATTGCGCCCATTGCTGAGTCATCTCTCGTCTTTTTTTTAACTCTTCTTTTGTTTTAGGCTGTAAATAAGATGTACCGACAAATTCCTTAGAAGCCGGAGATTGGTATGTCATGATATCTTTGATTTTTTTATTATGCTGAAGATCATAAAGCTTAGCTTGACTGTTAATGGCTCCTTTAAAAGCCGGATGCTCTGATATATCGCCTGTTACGAGCTTGCCATCAACCCATACATTTGCTTTTAATTGATTAATTCTCTCTACGTATTGCTTCCCATTAATTGCTGACATACTCCCACTCCTAGACTTTCGATAAATATTTTTACCTATTGCATTTTTATCATATTACGATGTCTTTTCCATGTTTCCTTCATACATCACAGCTTTTAGCATAAAAAAAAGAAGGTTACAGTAACCTTCTTTTTTATGATTTATTTATATTGAATATCATTTCTTAGGGATTCAACTTTACTTAATGCTTGATCAATATCAGGCTCTTCAACATTAAAGTGAGCAAGTGCATCGTGAAGATGCTTAGCAATTGCATTAAAATGTTCGGGTTGAATATTCATATTTGCATGTGCTTTGGCCATCGACTTTCCTGAATATTGATTCGGTCCACCTAAGGCAAAGCTTATAAACTTGGCTTGATGTCGACGCTGTTTATCCATATCCGTATGCTCGAAAAAGTGACTGACCGTTTCATCTTTTAGCACGAGCTCAGAATAAAAATAATCAACTACTTTTTCAATAGCTTCTTGTCCGCCCACTTTTTCATACAATGTTTGTTCCAAAACAATTCCTCCTTTTGTACCTTTCCCCATTATTACCCAATAGAAGTGTTCATATTCTTTAAAAGGCTTCTTTATGGAAATTCGTTATCATCATATTTTATTCCTTTTCCTCATAAAGAATAAAAACATATAATTTAAAGGGAGTGAATGCAGTGCAAAGGAATTATAGACAGTGGACTCAATATCCATATCCCGGCGAAAAAAAACCGCCTAAAGGCTCCGCAACTCCTGGTTTTTGGCCAATGTTTTTTATGTCTAAAGAACAGAATGGTACGTTTTTAGATCCTTTTCACCAATTAATTCATTGGCAAATAAAAAGTCCGGATGCTATCGACTGGCAAAAAGAATTAACCTTTGTAGAACAAACGTTAAAAGCACTTACACCTGAACAAATCCGAATTGCACAATATTGGGGAACTGGCGAACTAAGCGCAAAGATTACAACCACTATTTTCAGCTTATGTGAGAAGTATAGGATTGGGTCTCCTCATACAGCTAGAATTTCAGGCTATTTCCATGCGGCTATAAATGATACGTTTATCATTACTTGGTATTTAAAATACCTTTGGGATGTTGCAAGGCCTAACCAGTATGAACAGAATTTATCTCCTGTCTTATTAACGCCACGCTTTCCTTCTTACCCTTCCGCCCATGCCACCATCGCTGGGTGCTCAGAAAATTTATTGCGTCATTTTTTCCAAAAAGAAACAACATCCTTAAAAAAATGGATGGAAGAGAGTGCGCAGTCTCGCTTATATGCAGGTGTGCACTTTAAAGTTGATAATGACAAAGGACTAAGATTAGGACGACAAATAGGAGACATAATTGTAAAATTAGTGGAAGCTCAAAACGTACGCAGTGATTACGCCTAATAAAGATACCTTTTGGCGTAATCATATTTTCATCACCACTCTATAACTTAATACACGTAAGTATAAGCCGGTACGCCTTTTACTCCTACTCGGCATGAAAAAAGAGAGCCGGCAGCTTCTTCATATTTTTCTTCTTCCTTAGCTGTGGTGATAAATAGGGTTTGTAAATCGTCTCCTCCAAATGTACAGCAGGTTACATTGGAAACAGGAAGATGAATAGATTCTATAATTTCTCCTTTATCTGGATCTACACAAATAACTTTCGAACCTCCCCAAAGCGCTACCCATAATCGGTCGTGTTCATCAATTGTCATTCCATCAGGAAACCCGTCCATATCTGAAAGGTCAATCACCACTTTTTCATCTTCGAGCCTTGTTGTTTCTTTAGAAAATGAATAAGACATAATTTTATTTTTCGGTGAATCGACCAGAAAGAATTTATCTCCTGTTCGATTCCAAGCTAGCCCGTTTGACACGCTTAATCCTTCTTTAGCGCTCTTAATTACACCTTTTTCATCTACTACGTACAGCTGGGCTTTTCCTTCTTCATCTTCTTCACTCATCGTTCCAATCCAAAAGCGATTATATGGATCACATTTCCCGTCATTAAAA
This sequence comes from Priestia megaterium, assembly GCF_023824195.1. NCBI lineage: Bacteria > Bacillati > Bacillota > Bacilli > Caryophanales > Bacillaceae > Priestia > Priestia megaterium. The sequence continues at coordinate 2,522,134 of NZ_CP085442.1, read as the reverse complement.
CGCATGGTTTTTTCAAGAGTATCTAAACGGATATACTCTTCATGATTCTTTTTGTTTTTATCAACTAAAAGCAGCTGATTACGGGTGGAGACAATCAATTTTGAATGATTGGTTTTAGAAACGCTTGTAACGACTGAAGGAAGAGCAATATCTTCTAAGGTTGTCGTTTTTGGATCGTACGTAAGAAGCTTTTTATCTAAGATGTCTACTAGTACTAATTTTTGATTTTCTTCATCCCATAGGGGTCCTTCAAGCAAACGGCCGTCGTACTTTTTTTCAATTTTTGCTTCCATTTTTAAGCTCCTTTTTCGTTTTTATGTACAACCATTTTTTTATAATCACTTTCTCAAAAAAATATTCTTTTAAACAAATAAAAAAAGCTAGGAATATCTTTCCTTTTTCATAAATACCCGTTGTATGACATTCTTTAAACACCAGGTTCTAAGAGAATCTTTTCATAAAAAAAGCAGCACGCTTTGTATAGCGTGCTGCTTTTTTTATTATAAAGTTACGCGTTCTTTTTCTAACTCTTTAACACGTGCTGCAAACTCTTCTTCTGTTAAACCGTGTTCTTTTACATAGCGGTTACGAGGGCTCACTCGGCATTCATGTGAACAAGCGCGTAAATATTTGTGTTCATTTTCTTCAGAAGCTAAGATTTTCTTATTGCATTCTGGGTTTGCGCAGTTAACATAGCGTTCACAAGGCTCGCCGGTAAAATGGTCTTTTCCGACAATCACATGCTCTTTTTGGTTAACTGGTACGCTGATACGCTCATCAAATACATAGCACTGACCGTCCCATAGTTCACCTTGTACTTCAGGATCTTTTCCGTATGTTACAATACCTCCGTGAAGCTGGCTCACATCTTCAAAACCTTCTTCAAGAAGCCATCCAGAGAATTTTTCACAGCGAATACCGCCTGTGCAGTACGTTAAGATTTTTTTATCTTCAAACTGATCTTTGTTGTCGCGAATCCATTCAGGAAGCTCACGGAAGTTTCGAATATCCGGACGAACAGCTCCTCGGAAATGACCTAAATCGTATTCATAATCGTTTCGTGCATCAATTACGACCGTATTCTCATCTTGCATCGCTTGATAAAATTCTTTCGGGCTTAAGTAATTACCCGTTACACGAAGAGGATTCACATCTTCTTCTAATCGAAGAGTTACTAATTCTTTGCGGTGACGCACGTGCATTTTTTTGAACGCATGTTCATCTGCTTCGTCTATTTTAAATACAATACCTTCAAAACGAGGATCATTTTTCATCGTTTCCATGTATTTATCTGTTTGTTCAACTGTTCCTGATACCGTTCCATTGATCCCTTCAGCCGCAATTAAAATGCGTCCTTTTAATTCAAGCTCTTTACAAAATGCCAAGTGCTGAGCTGTGAACTCTTCAGGATTTTCAATTGGAGTGTACAAATAATATAGTAGTACTTGATATGGTTTTCTTTCAATCATGTTGCTTCTTCCACCTATCTGTTTATATTTGCAAGATATAATGCATGTAGGTCGGTTATTGTGAACCGAATTGATGGTAACAATTCATTACTTAAAGGTACATTACGACAAAAACAACATCCTTTTTATGAGGATGCTTCTATCTAAAAAGTATTACAGTGAATGATTGTTTCAAAAACATACAGTATTTAAGCCTGTAATAGTATAACATATCAAAGCGTTCACTTCTAGGATTTGTTCTTCAATAGAAATTTTATTGCCGCGATACGTTCTACATGAATTTCCCCGTGCATACATGATGAGATATGAATCTTTGAGATTGGGGGCGAAAATGATGCCTTTTTATACATTAAAAGACGGTGCAACTTTGTACTATGAACAACAAGGGGAAGGAACACCTATTATTTTCATTCACGGAGTTTGGATGAGCAGTCGTTTTTTTCACAACCAGCTTTCTTTTTTTTCAAAACAGTATCAAACTGTTCTTTTGGATTTAAGAGGACATGGAAATTCAAGTCATACTCCATACGGCCATACAATTTCCACTTATGCTCGTGATGTCCATGAGTTTATAAGCACTCATCAATTAAAGAACGTCATATTAGTAGGCTGGTCGATGGGTGCTTTTGTTGTGTGGGAATATTTGAAACAATTTGGTGAAGAAAATGTAAAAGGGAATATTATTGTAGATGAAATGGCTTCAGACTTTAAATGGCCAGACTTTCCGATCGGTGCATTTGATTTACCTGCCCTTATTTCGCTCATGCAGGGTATTCAACTTGATCGAACAAGTACATTAGAAAGTTTTATTCCGCTTATGTTTAAGGATGAATTAACTGAAGAAGATAAACATTGGATTATGAAAGAAGTAACGAAAATGCCTGAGTCGATAGCCAGTGCTATTTTGTTTGACCAATCCATTGTGGACTATCGAGATTTTCTCCCGTTTATTACAATCCCTACCTTACTGTGCTTTGGAAAAGAAGAAAAGCTCATTCCGGTAGCAGCTGGAAGATATATTCAAAAGCTGGTTTCAGGTTCTGTACTTGAAGTTTTTGAGAACAGCTGCCACTGCCCTTTTCTCGAAGAAAGCAATCGGTTTAACAAAGTTGTGAGCGACTTTATTGAACATATCTAATTTACAAACTTAAAGAAGCAGCGCTTTACCTCCACTGCTTCTTTAAATGAAACCTTTTATGTATTACTATACTTTAAGGTAATAAAATCTCGCGTCCGTCATAGGCAAAGCTTACGTTTTCATCTGAGAGCATCTCGGCGTGCTTTCGGATATCGATATCATGTGATAAATGAGTAAACACCATGTTTTTTGCCTGTAGCTTCGCTTTGATCTCCATTGCCTCTGTCACGTCATATACGGATCTTTTTTCTTTTTGAAGATATTCTTTCCAGAAAGATGTACCAAATATCAGTAAATCTAAGTGGTAAAAAGGCTGCCACTGTTCTTTTGTCACATTAAAAGAATCGGATACATACGCCCAGCGCTTTCCTTGTTCTTCATGAACCACAATCCCATAGGAATGACCGTTAAATCCGTGATTTACTTTATGAAACGTAATGGTTGTTTCTCCGCTTTCCCATTTTAACGTGCCGTTAAAGGTAAGCCCTTTTCTTTTTGCGAGATAAGGAAATCTTTCGATTAACTCGTTGATGACTTCAGGTGCTCCTACGATTTCTGTATTTACATTGTTCCAGTAGCATAAGTCGGCTAAATCCCCTAAACCAGCAACATGGTCATTGTGAGGATGAGTAATAAAAACGGTAGAAGGTATTTTTTTGTTATTGTATAAATGAAATTGATGTTTAAAATCAGGTGAGACATCAATCAAAAACACGTTACCGTCCATTGTAAACTGTGCACTAGGTCTTGTGCGCTGATTTAATTGATCTTTTTGTGTACATACTTTACAGTCACACAATAATCGAGGTACCCCTTGGGCATCGCTCGTTCCGTAAAATAAAAGCGAGTTCATTACTTTGCTTCCTCCTTCTTTCTTCTAAAGGTCTATCTTTTTATTTCAAGAAATGCCCTATGTTGTTCTGCATCTTTCTTTTATTTGCCCTTCTAGAATAAAACCAGCTTTTATGTAAAACAGCCAGTCTTTTTAACGACTGGCTTTGCTATATTACCTATAAAAAACGTTTTTATGCTTTTTCTATTGATTTCTTTCTTCATCTCTTTCAACTATATGCTGCAGAATAGATAATTTGTTCGTCCAAAATTGCTCGTAGTAAGAAAGCCAATCTTTTACTTCTTTTAAAGGCTCTGGCTGAAGATAATACACTTTTTCTCTGCCTTTTTTTTGTCCATGGACTAAGTCTGCTTCTGAAAGTATACGAAGATGCTTGACAATAGCGGTACGACTTATTGAAAAATGAGACGTTATTTCTGAAATAGGCAATTCTTTTTTAGAAAGCAGCTCAAGTACTTTTCTTCGAGTAGGATCAGCAATCGCTTGAAAGATATCATGCTTGGCAGCTGATGAAGTCATTTAGTTTTCAACAACCTTTCGAAGTTTTTCATTCACGAGACTAATCCACCCGTAGCTCATTCTATCTCGTACCACTGAACTCTTTTCGTTTGCTTTTTCAAGAAGTGTTTCAGCTTCTTTCCACCCGCTATGAATAAGCGTAAATTCAGTTTGATTACCCATTTCTTTTAAGGTAAACGAAACGATCCATCCATCCGTATCCCAAGAGAAAGAAAGATAGTTTGGTGCATCTATTTCTAATACTTTACACGGAGATGGTCCAAAAGGCGATTGTAAATGAAATTCATATCCTACCTGAGGCTGAAAATCATTAGGCATGAACCATTGTTGGAGCCCTTCTGCGGTTGCTACTTTATCCCAAACTTTTTGAATCGGCGCGTTAAATATTATCGTCTGCTTTACATCTTCTAATATACTTTTATCATTCATCGTTATCTTCATTCTCCTTTTTAAAAAATAACACCAAAAGGTTTTATATAAAAATAATATAACACCTTTTGGTTTTATGTCAATTCCTCTTTTAAAAAATGAAATCCTTCAATACATTTCCGTTCTTTGACAAAAAATTTGTTATGACTTTGAATGAAGATCGTAACGTATAGAATCTATAATCCTTATTCCACAAAAGCGCATTTTGTTATATTTCAAATATATCTTTTAAACGATGCTTCGTCCACTTTGTGCCAATGCATAATGAATGCCGTGCTGCAATGTTTGAAAACAATCATATTTTGATAAATCAATATGGGTCTCTGATATAACTAAGCCTAAGTCAGCAGAAATTCCTACTAAAATTGTTTTCGTACCAATCAGAGACGCTGCTGCACCTAATTTTTCAATAAGACTTGCCGTATATTCAGTAAGTTCTTTATCCAATCCGGTTAAATCTAGCACAAGATAATTAGCCTGATGTTTTGGGAGGTTATTTAATGTATTGACAATCAAATCTTCCGTTCTATCCTCGTCGTATTTGCCAATCAAAGGAACGACGACTATGCCTTCCAAAACCGGAATAATAGGAGAAGAAAGCTTTTTAATAAGATCTTTTAACTCTGCTGTTTTTTCTGCTACAATGTTTTGCAAATGTTCTATTTTCTGCGCTTCTTTTCTTCTGGCTAATTGATGAATATTTTGAGTGATATCAATGTTGGAAGGGAAGTATTCTACTGTAGTGCATTCATGCCCTTCTATTTGATGTTGAATCACCTTGTACCAAATATTTGTTCCGAATAGCCCTGTGAAAATCCCTGCATAATGGGCCGGAAGAAAATTTCCTCCCTTTGTTTTCTTTTGCGCAACGTTAATTTTATGTTCCCAACTGTCTTTTAATTCAGCAGATAGAGTTTTACTTTCAGGATTTAAATATTTGATAGTGGTTTTTCCCCATCCAGCCGAAGCGTATGTATTTGTAATTAACTCAGCCGCTTCAAAAACCGTTACGCCTTTCATATTTTGAAAGTACTCTCCTACTACTAATCCTTGTCGGAAACCAGTGGTTTCCAGTACTACAGAAGCTGCCTCTTCTCCAGATATTTCTTCGATTGTGTCAAACAATGTTTTCATCGCAGAAGAAATCCAAAAAAGGATGGCATCTTCTCCTTCAAAGCTAAATTGTCCCTTTTCTAAATCCCAAGCAAAACTAAGACCACCTATATCAATCTTCTTTTTTTCACCCATGGCGGAATCTCCTTTTTATAAAGTTCTTACCTTCTTTATATTTTATCTTATGTTGAAGAAGCTGGTAATAAAAATTGTTGCATATTTTCTATTGCTTGTCTAACCATTGCCTATGTTTTCAATTAATGAAAAAGGAAGCTTAATGCTATAGAACTTTGAATTCGCCAACCTTTCTTTCTTTTGTATCAAACATACATGATAAAAAGGAAGAAAAGCAAATTGTAATATAACATCACATTACGTTATAATATAATTATATTCAAAAGAAAGTATTTAGGAAAGAGGAGGAAAAAGATGAAGCTAAATACTCATAGCTCTACGCCTTTATATATGCAGTTAAAACAGGCTATTGCAGAAGATATTAATAAAGGAGTTTATACTCCGGGTGAAAAACTTCCAATTGAAACAGATTTGTGCGATATATACGGAGTAAGTCGGATTACGGTAAGAAAAGCCGTATTAGATTTAGTAGAAGAAGGCCTTCTGATACGTCAGCAAGGAAAAGGAACCTTTGTTCAATATCCAAAAGCTAAGAGAGAGCTGTTTGCCGTTAATGGGCATACAGAGTATATGTCGGAATTAGGGAAAGTACCGCAGACTAAAATTTTGTCTTTTGGTATAAAACCTGTAAAAGCTCATGTGGCAAAGATGTTATCAATCCCTCCAGAAAGTGAAGTCCTTGAACTGCAGCGCATCCTGTATTATGATGATCAGCCTCTTACCTTAGAAATTTCTCACTACTCCTTAGAATTGTTACCACACTTAGATCAGCACGTCCATAATTCAGTTTCAATGTACGATACTATAAAAAATAAGTACAATATTGCTCCGGTTCATAATAAAAAATTATTGAACATGGTATTTGCAAATGTGGATGAAGCAAAACATTTAGAATGTGAAGTCGGAGAGCCGCTGTTTAAAGTGGAAAAAGTGGCGTATGATGCACAAAAAAGACCGATTCATTCATCTTTTCTACACTACCCTGCGAATCGCGTTACGTTCACTATAGACAGTTCTAATTCTTAATAAAAATAGCGCCCTTGCTTTAAAAGCAAAGGCGCTATTTTATTCATTTTAAAACCATCGAACAGTCTGTATGATATTCTTTTCCATATCCAAAAGCTCCGTAATTTTGACAAGTTTGCGATGCCACTAATGCTCCATTATGGAGGGCTTTTGCTATGTTTTTCTCTAGTAGATAAGAAGAAAGAAAACCAGCGATGAAAGAATCTCCAGCACCCAATGTATCGACCACATTTGTAGAGATTATAGGCTGTTTAAATAATTGATTTTCTACTGATAATAAAGCTCCCTCTTCTCCTCTTGTCACGCATACGACACTGGTTCCTAACAAGTGTACTCGCTTCATTAAATTCATACACTCTTCTTCTGGCAGGCTGCTTCCTGAGAAAAATGCATAGCTGATATATGGACATACTTGCTGTAAATATTCCTCATCGTATCTCGTAGAAAAATCAAAGGAAATATCAATGATTTTATGTAGCAACGGAAGGTCAGATTCTAAATGACTAAAAACGCTCGTATGAAGAAGATCGTGCTGACGAATATAGGTTAAATCCGATTCATTCAGCATTAGTTTTAATCTAGATTGAACGCCCCCTTTATTTGATCCTACAAAAATTCGATCACCTTGTTCATCAAGTGTTACAACCGCCATTCCATTCTCTCCTACAGCTCTTCTCACTCTGCTAATATCCATCTTTTCTTGCTGCAGAGTATTTACTACATGCTCTGCCGATTTGTCATTCCCCACGATTCCCATATAGGAAGACTGATTATGGCTCAATCTATTACAAAATACTGCTACATTTAGCGCGTTACCGCCTGGATAGATCTTTCCTTGATCTTTATAGTAATCTACTACATTATCCCCTACTCCAATTAGTTTCATCTGCTTGTCCTCCTATTATTTAACACTTCCGTTAGCAATGCCACGGATAAAATATTTTTGCATAAATAAAAACAACATAACAATCGGTGCTGCTGAAATGGTCAGTCCAGCTAGTAATACTCCCCAATCTGTTTGCAAAGCGTCTCTAAATTGCATTAATCCTGCTGGGATTGTACGCAAACTGTCGTCGTCGATAAAGATAATGGCAAACATAAATTCATTCCATGTGTAGTAAGCTGTCAAAATTGTCGTTGTTAATAAAATGGGCGTGCTCATTGGAATAAAAATCCGAAATAAAATCCCAAAGCTTGTACATCCATCTAACCGAGCTGCTTCCTCCAGTTCTTTTGGAATCGAAAGAAAATAAGCTCGAATTAACAAGATGGTTAAAGGAATTCGATAAGCAACATAAGGCAGAATCAGTGCCAAGTGTGTATTATAGATTCCAAGTTTTTGAATAATGCTATACAAAGGAATTAAACTTACCTGAGGAGAAAGCATAAGCCCTCCCAGACATATAATAAGGACAAAAGCTTTTCCTTGAAACTCAAAGCGTGATAGTCCATAAGCTCCTAACGCACTGACCAGAACCGTCAAAAAACAAGACGCGCTCGTGACGATCACACTGTTTAAAAAGTAAGAAGATATTCCGCTTTTCCACGCTGTCACATAATTTTCAATTAGCCAAGTATGCGGCATAGACCAGCTGTGAGTAAAGATTTCATCCGTGCTTTTAAAAGAACTTATAATCATCCAAAGCAAGGGATACGCAATGACGATAAAATAGACGATCAACCCGACATATACTATCGTTACACCTGTGTATCTCTTCTTTTTTCTTTCTTTAGTGGCTGTATTGACAACATTAGGTAAGGTGACATTTGTTTTAGGCATCTGCATCAAGCGTCTTCCTTTCCTGTTTTAAATGCTTTCATTTGAACAAGAGAAATCAACAGCGTAATAATTAAAATGACAGTAGCAATTGAAGAAGCGTAGCCCATCATATCTTTCGAAAAGGCTGTTTTGTACAAATACGTACTTAGGACTTCAGATGATGTACCCGGTCCGCCTCCAGTTAAAATATAAGGTTCATTAAATACTGTAAAAGCACCAGTGAGTGTTAAAATAACAGCAACAAATGTCATTTCTTTTGTTTGCGGTACAGTAATATGAAAGAACATTTTAAATTTATTAGCGCCGTCTATTTCAGCTGCTTCATACAATTCAGGTGAGATTTTTTGTATCGCTACAACATATAGCATGGCGATATAGCCGATAGATTGCCACTGAGATACAGCAATAACTGCATAAATAGCCGTATTACTGTCTCCTAGCCAAGGTTTTGCCAATGAGTCTAATCCGATCATTTTGAGCACTTGATTTAAAAGCCCTACTTCAGGGTTGTAAAAAAAAGTAAACAATAAGGCAATAACGGTCATCGAAACGACTACTGGTAAAAAATAAACCGTTCGAAAAAAAGGAGAAAACTTTCGAATAAGTTTATCTTCTAAAACGGCAGCCACAATTAGACCGCCACCCACTTGAAAAATAATTGAAATGACCGCATAAAGAATATTATTTTTGAGTGCCTGATAAAAGACAGGGTCTTTAAATAAGTGCACATAATTATCTATTCCTACAAAAACTTTGTCTGGTGAAAATGTGCTCCACTCATAAAGACTATCCCAAATATTCTGAAAAATAGGGATATACACAAGTAGTAAAAAAGCAAAAGCAGGAAGAAGATATAAATAAGGGGTTAGCTTATTGCGTTTTAACATCGCTTTTTCACTTCCTTACTTTTTAGATTCAGCACGAACACTCGCTGCAACTTTTTGTACATCTTTCATTACTTCTTTAGGTGTTTTATCACCATTTAGCATAAGCTGAGCACCTGTTAAATAAGTATCTGCAATTCGAGCATCGATTGCCATATCAAACCATGGAGCCATCTCTTTGGCTTGTAAAATATTATCTACTGCTTCTAATTGCTCCGGTGTTGAATTACTGCTGTTAGCTGTATCATTTACTGCACTGTATTTCCCTACCTCTTTTACTAGCTTTTCACCCATTTGTTTTGATGTTAAAAATTCAAGAAATTCCATCGCTTCTTTTGGATGCTTTGTTTTAGAAGAAATCATAAACCCTTCAGGTGATCCAGTTAAATTAGTGGCATTTCCTTTTCCATCCTCTACTTTAGGAAAATTAAACATGCCAATCTTAAATTTCGTTGGACCGAAAAGCTTAATTTCAGCGGTTTCAGCATAAAACATAGCTGCTTTTCCATTTGAAAATTGTTGTCTTGCATATTCATGATCAATCGAATTTGTATTTTTATTAAAGTAAGGAACTAATTCTTCTAATTTTTCTAGAGCTTTTACATAGCCTTTATCCGTAAATGTCCCAGTTTTTGAATTATAGTCTTTTGAAAGAACGTCAGGCTTTACCATGCGCTGATTTAAGGTTCCTACGTAGTGAGAAATGGTCCATGTATCCTGGCTTCCAAATTCTAAAGCTGTATAATGCTTCTTTTTTAACACGCTTAAAACATTTAGTAGCTCGTTCCAATTTGTAGGCGCTTTTAATCCTAATTTATCGAAGATATCTTTGTTGTAAAAAAACATTTTCCCATCCATTGTGACAGGAACACCGTAAATTTTCTTATTAACGGTATATGGTTTAATTTGAGATTGAACAAGCTTGGAAGACCACGCTGAATCCTTCTTATAATATGAGGTTAAATCTAAGGCTTTGTTTCCTCTGACAAATTGTCTAGCAAACTCATCGCTCCAAGAAAAGTACACATCAGGAGGGGTATTAGTGCCTGTCATAACTTTAATTTTGTCTTTATACGAATCGTTTAAGACCGCTTCTGTTTTAATATCAATATCAGGGTGCTGTTTTTCAAATTCTTTTACAACTTCTTCAAAGTAGCTTTTTTCAGGTTCTTTTGGCCATCTGTGAAAGAATGTTAATGTTGTCTTTCCTGTGTCTGAGTCTGAAGACGTTTGTTTTCCAGCACACCCCCCGAGCATTAAAGAACAACTTAAAAGTGAGGCTAAGATTAAATTTGTCTTTTTCATATAGAAACCCCCTTATTGTAAGTGCTTTCATATATAAGTTATACTATAATGTTTTATAACATTATAGTATAACTCGTAAGGAAAATATACAGATTTCTATCTTTATTAGGAGATTATTAATATTCTACTTTCCACATGTAGCGTCTTTTACTTAAAGGATGATTGCGTGCTTCGGCTAATTCTTCGGCATACTGACGCAGTACACGGTTTAATACAAGAGGAGCAATATACCCTTGCACATCTTTATCAATTCCTTCGAAGTCATATGCTTTTGCATCTAGAACAGTTAATTTCTTTCCATATCGTTTAGAGAATGATAAGGCGCGTTCTTCTAAAGGTCTTGTTTCATCTAGTCCAGCTAGGATGATAAACGGTACGTTTTCATCAATAATTTCGAATGGACCGTGGAAATACTCTCCGGCGTGAATAGCGTGAGAATGAATCCACTGCATTTCCATCAAGATACAGATGCTGAATGAATATGCTGCTCCATAGTTCGATCCGCTGGCCATTGTATAAATAACCGGTTCAGACTTATGTGATTCAGCAAATTTTCTTGCGTTGCTCGCTTCGTATTCTAGAGCTTTTTCATAAACAGACTGTAGATTTTCTAAGCTAGTAACTAACTTTGCAAATTTATCATTTTTTTCTGCTACGTATAAGAGACCAAATACAAGCTGATATAAAACGCCTAAGTTTGTTTCAAAAGCATCGATATCATTGCCCCATTCATACTTAATAAAAATATCTGCGCTGTGTGCTAAAGGTGAAGTAGGTTCATTTGTTAAGGCTACAGCATAAGCGCCTTTGCTTTTAGCGAACTTAGCTGCTTCTGTAGTCTCAGGAGTTGTTCCTGACATGGAACATAAAATAACTAAGGAGTCTTTTCCTAGCTGCTGCGGATTGCGGTGGATAAATTCGTTCGAGCTATACAAATCGGATGTAATATGTTGAGCTTCTCGATCTAGTACATACTTAGCTGGATACATGATCGCAGAAGATCCTCCACATGCGACGAAAAACACATTACGAATTTGCTTGCTTTTTAATTCGTTTAATACGGCTTGCACATCACTTTTTACATTCACTACTGTTTTGCTCATTTTCCCCACTCCTCAAATAAAATATGATATACAACATTATGTAATGTTATATATTGTTATATTAAACTGCAAACGTTAACTAGTCAATACATTTATCAGAATATTTAACTTTTTTATCTGCATTTGTGGAAATGCGCTCTTCTGTTTCTCCATCAAAGAAATGCACGTAGGTTAAATTCAACGAAAAAGCGCCTTTGTCCCCTGCTTCAAACTCACATAAAAGAGGCACTCGAGCCACAAACGTTTGCTTTTCTAAACTAGCATATAAAATTGTTTCAGCCCCCAGTACCTCTATAATATCTAACGTCGTAGTGAAGCAAAACTCATTGTTCAACTCTCTCTTACTATCCTCTTTATGATATACAATGTGTTCAGGACGCGCGCCCATTATGACCTCTTTCTCATTATGACCTTGAGAATGTAAAGCGTGTATTAAAAAATCAGGAAGCTGTATTTTAGTTTCTCCCATTATAAAATAAGTGCCTTGGAGATACCCTCGAAAAAAATTCATTGCGGGCGATCCAATAAAACTGCCTACAAATACATTCCTAGGATGTCTATAAATATCTTGAGGAGTTCCGATCTGTTGAATAATCCCGTCTTTCATAACAACTAGGCGAGTAGCCATTGTCATAGCTTCCACTTGATCATGCGTCACATAGATTGTTGTTGTTTGCAGCCTTTGATGCAGTTTAATAATCTCAGCACGCATCTGTACTCGCAGCTTCGCATCCAAATTAGATAATGGTTCATCCATTAAGAAAACTTTTGCTTCCCGAACAATAGCACGACCTAAAGCAACTCGCTGACGCTGTCCTCCGGATAAAGCTTTTGGCTTTCTATCTAAATATGTTTCTAGACCTAATGTTTTGGCTGCTTCATTTACACGTCTATCGATTTCATCTTTCTTTATTTTTTTTAACTTCAAACCAAATGCCATATTTTCTCGAACAGTCATATGAGGGTAAAGAGCATAGTTTTGAAAGACCATAGCAATGTCACGATCTTTTGGAGCTACTTCGTTCATATGATCTCCATCAATGTAAAAATCACCTTTTGAAATTGTTTCTAGACCTGCAATCATTCGCAGCGTAGTAGATTTACCACAGCCTGAAGGTCCAACAAATACAACGAACTCTTTATCTCCAATCTGAAGGTTAAAATCATTTACGGCGATATTTTTTTATCATATATTTTATATACTTTATCTAAATGTAACGTTGTCATCTCACCTCAGCTCCTTATATTTAAAGTTTGAGATACATTATTGCAAGTTACGAGTCTCTTTTTCCTTAATCCTTAATCCTTTCCTCCTTTTTATTTAAAATGTTAACTTGAGACATTAAAGTAACTTAATAACTATACTACTCGAATCTAGTTAGACAGAAAATAAATATGTAAAGCTTGCTAACACAAAACATACAAGCAACCGTTTACCTTCAAAAAAATAAAAACCTTCTCTAAAATAAGAAGGTTTCACATCATAATCTGCATAGAGACTGCCTTTGCCTTACTTCTGAAGATTTTATTACATATCTTCTTTGCCTTGACAGCTCGGACACTCATAAACATGCACAAAATAAAGTCCAATATGGTGAAATCGTTTCCCTAAGCAATCTGGACATGTGCCTGCTTCGCGCATTTGTTCCCGTCGTTTGTCTCGCTGATTAGCTAAGAAATTTACAAATTTCATAAAAAACCTCCCTCATGTTTTTGACTATAGGTTTTCCTGATGGGAGGTCTTTTATTCGACTAGGTGTATTTATAACAGCATCTGCTTGATTGTACTTTTAAACTATAATCACGTTTTCCAATAATACAAAAAGGATAGATAGAGCAGTCTTATGACGCTCATCTATCCTTGATTTTTATCCTATATAATGTTTAACGCTATACAGGCGTCTATCACTATTTCCTAACAAATATCTGATTTTTGATACAACTATCATATACAAGTTATTCTTCTACTTTGTATTTTTCTTTTTTTCGAAGAAACGGCCACCAGTTTCCTTCTCCAAGCGTTACGACAATCGCTGGCATAAGAAGCGGAAGAATAACAAGGCCATAAAGTAAAAGACCAATAATAACAACCGTTGCTACATGCACAAGTGTTAATACACCTGATGGCATCATAGCTCCAAACGTTCCGGCTAAGATAATAGCAGCAGTGATAATAACCGACCCCATCTTACTCATGGACGTAACCATCCCTTCTGCTACGCCGCTTTTCACTTCTTCGTTAAAACGGTCTAACAAGAAAATAGAATAGTCAATTCCCAGGGCAACCAAAATAACAAAACTAAAGAATGGCACGGCCCAGCTGATTCCGTCATTCCCCATTATATCCACAAATAGAAGCTCTGAGATTCCCATTGCTGTATAATACGTAAGCAGCAGTGAAGCAATCATGTATACAGGCATTATCATTGAACGGAATAAAATGGTGAGCACAATAAACAGTCCAATCATCATAATAACCATTGTGCGTGAAAGATCCGTTGTAGATAAATCTTTTAAATCCGCATTTGAGCTCGATACCCCTCCGTACACAATTTCTGTATGCTCAAACGGCGTATCAACGACTTCGCTTGCCACCGCTTTTTCAATATTTTTTACGGTTGAAATAGCTTCTTCAGAATATGGATTTTGATCGAGCACTACACTTAGCTTAACTCCTTTTCCATCTGCAAAAGAATAGTTATCGATGGATTGTTTAAACCCTTTATCTTTCATCACTTCTGCTGGAAGATAAATCCCCGTATCTCTAACTGTTGGGCTGTCACTCATGTTATCAAGCATATCTGCTGCTTTTGTTAAGCCATCTGAGATCTTCGTCAGTCCGTCATTCGCACTGTTAACGCCTTTTGCTAACTGATTGATGCTGTCTGATAACGTTCCAACTTGACCTTGCTGAGCTGAAAGATTCTCATTTGCTTGTTGGAGACCGGTTTGAATGGTAGTAAGCTGTTTACTGATTGCAACAAGCTGAGGAACCGCTTGCTGCACATTTCCTGTTGTAGAGAGCTGAGTGCTGACAAGCTGCAGCTGTTGATTAATTTGAGCTAACCCGTCTGCAGCAGGTGCAAGCAACCCGCCAGATTTCTCTTTAGAAGCAGAACCCGTTTGGTCAGCTATTTGATTTAGCCCTTTTTCAACATCACTTAATCCTTTTTCTACATCTCCGATTCCTTTAATAGCATCTTTGATTCCGTCTGATACAGAGCCTAGCTGTGAATTAACATATAAATCATCGATCTTTTCTCCGGTAGGCTGTGTGATAGTCATGACAGAATCCACGTGATCCACTTTTTCAATTGCTTTGCTTATATTTCCTAAATAAGGAGTAATATCCGCCTTTGTTAACTCTTTATCTCCTTTAATAATAACATTGACAGGAAACGCTTTTCCTTCTCCCAGTGCATCACTGATAGCTTTTAGTCCTTTTATAGATTTATAATCACTGCTGATTTCAGCAGTAGAATCAAACGATACTTTTGAGTCGTACGTTACAATAAAAGGCACGGTAATAATCGCTGTAATGACTAAAAACACGAACGGTCGCGCCACTGCCTTTTTTCCTAAAAATCCCCACAGCTTATTATCGCTATGAGAAGCCACTTTTTTAGACGGCCAAAATAATTTTTCTCCAAGTGTAACCATAAAAAGTGGAAGCAGAGTAAATAAAATGACTAGCAGTACACCTACCCCCACTGCTACGCCGACAGCAGATTGGAAAATGGCAAACTTGGCAAATCCGATGGCCGCAAACCCAATAAATACGGCAATTCCACTGATAAATAGCGTTCTTCCTGCTGTACGGTAAGCTGTGATTGTGGCTTCTACTTTATCATGTCCGTTTGCCAATTCTTCACGGAAACGATTAAGTAAAAGAATGCAGTAATCCGTACCAATTCCAAACAAAATAGCTACTAAGAACGTTTGCGTAAACGTTGAGATTGGAAAATCTACATTTTTAACTAAAAGCCCTAGTAACGATTGACTGATTAAGTAGGTGATTCCCACAATTAAAATAGGAATAAACGGGGTCACTACTGAACGGAAAACGAGTAAAAGCAAACCTAAAATCAAAAAGATGGTAATAAACTCGGTTTTCTTTAACCCTTCTTCTGAACTGTGTGCAAAATCTTGATTAATAAGGGATGCACCTGTTACATATGCGGTAACGTCTTTTGGTACGCTGTCATAAATCTGATCCGCTATTTTTTCAACTTTTTCGTCCGATCCACTGACAGTAAGCGGAACTAAAATGGTTTTTTTGTCTTTAGACATTAATTGATTACGAACATCTTGATCATCTGTTAAAGGCGTTGTGACATCTTTTACACCTTTAATTTTCTCTGTCTTATCAATGATTTTCTGTATTTGTTTCTCACTATCTTTATTTAATGCTTTATCTAACTTGATAACCATGCTGATGGTATTACTGTCTTCCCCGGCGTCTTTTAAAATTTGGCTGGCTCTAGATGAAACAGCATCGTCGGGAAGCTGCGACTGTCCTTTTTCACTTGCGAGCTTTGTTAAATTCGGTGCCGTTAGCATCAATATAACCGTTAAAGCTAAAATAAAGGCAGCAATCACCCATTTAAATTTCACAATAAATTTCATTGTTTGCTTTCCCCTTTTGTAGTTAACTTTTCTTTTGCCATTGTAAGAATTTCAATAAATGTATCTATTTTTTCTTCTTCTACATCATCAAACAAATTCTCAATGATACTAAAACACGCGGCATTTCCGTCATTTATTACCTTTTCTCCTTCAGCCGTAATCTTAATAAGCTTAGAACGTTTATCACTTTCTAGTTCGTTAGTGTCCCACTCCACGAGCCCTTTTTCGAGCAGTTTTTTGATTCGATTCGAAATGGCACTTTTATGAACACCTTGCAAGACAGCAAGACTGCCAGGTGAAGATGGACCTTTGATCATTAAACTATTTAACAAATCAAACTGCTGCCTAGAGACATGTTCAAAGAGGTTATGGCTGATCTCTCTATGAATTACTTCTGTTCCTACAAACAGCACTTCTTCAAAAAGTTCTACAGCTTGATATAACTTGCTTTTTGTCACTTATTTCCCTCCTTTGCTTATTTAGTTTATAGGTATAAACTATTCAACTTTAAAAATAGTTTATAGGACTAAACTTTATTCTGTCAATAAATTTATGTCTGACTGTCTTCATAATATGATAAAGATAAACGGAATTCTAAAAGATACCGCTTACATCAGCTTTTTTGGTTGTCAAAGCTCAATCACTTAAGTATTATTAGTAATTGACTTCTTTTCAAGGAGATATAAATTTTATACACAGAAAGGGTGATCACACATGAATACAATGCATGCTAATGAGCAGATCAGTAAGAAAGATTCCTTTCCAATTGCTCTCATCTCGTTAACTCTTGGAGCTTTTGCTATTGGAATGACGGAATTTGTTATTATGGGGATACTGCCTAACGTTGCGGAAGACCTTCATGTTAGCATTTCGACTGCTGGCCAGCTAATTACAAGCTATGCTTTAGGAGTAGCAATCGGCGCGCCAATTTTAACCATTTTTACTCATCGACTTCCTCAAAAGCTTCTGCTTTGTTTACTCATGCTTTTATTTATTCTCGGAAATGCGATTGCTATTATTGCACCTAGCTATGGAATTTTAATGGGAGCTCGTTTAGTTACGGCATTATGTCACGGTACTTTCTTTGGAGTAGGCGCTGTTATTGCTTCACGGCTCGTACAACCTCATAAACGTGCAAGTGCTGTCGCAACGATGATGGCAGGTTTAACCATTGCAAATATAATCGGCGTTCCTGTGGGAACATTCATTGGGCAACACTTAGGCTGGAGAGCTTCGTTTGGGGCTATTACGATCATGGGGATTATTGCATTTATTGGTATTATTCTGTTTATCCCAAAGCTTGGTCAAGACAAATTAACGGGTCTAAAACAGCAGTTTGCTGCTTTTGCCCAACCAAAACTTCTTGTGATGCTTCTTTTAAGCGCAATAGGATGCGGCAGTTTATTTACTGTTTTTACGTACATTACACCGCTTCTTGAAGATGTTACAGGAGTAAGTGAACATAGCGTTACATGGATACTTGTATTATATGGATGCGGCGTTACGCTTGGAAACGTTGTTGGAGGCAAGCTTGCAGACTGGAAGTTAATGCCTTCCGTTGTAGGTATATTTGCTTTTCTTTGTATTGTGCTGACTATTTTTACGTTTACTGTTAAAAGCCCAACAGCAGCTATTATCACCCTGTTTTTCTGGGGAGCAGCAGCATTTGCTGTAATGCCTGGTATTCAAGTAAAAATCATGAACTTAGCACAGGAAGCACCTGCTTTAGCTTCTACTTCAAATCACTCATTTGCTAACTTAGGAAATGCTTTTGGCGCCTTTTTCGGAGGCGTAATTATTAATCATATGGGACTTACTTCACTTCCTTGGGTCGGCGCCATTTTTGTAGGAACTGCCTTTATTATCAGCACTTGTCTTTTTATTGTGGAAACACGCAAAAAGCATAGTGAACAATCTTCCTAACTGTCTAACGACCGAACAACAAGTAAAAAAGAGCCTTTCTTTGCTGAAAGGCTCTTTTGTTTGCTTTTAACTTGCTTTTTTCATTTCTTTGCTTGTTAATCGACTGTGTTTACGAGAGTAACCGACATACACAAATATACCAAGCACAATCCATATGCTAAAATACAGCCATGTTGTTTTAGGAAGATTAATCATTAAAAATAAACAAGATAATACAGATAAAATTGGTAAAACCGGGACAAACGGCATTGTAAATCCACGTTTTAAAGTTGGGTGCGTTTTGCGTAAGATGATAATGCTGACGCCCACCATGCCGAAAGTTAAAAGAGCTCCGATATTTGCTAAATTTGCAAGTTCTTTCAGATCAATAAATCCTGAAATTAACGCTCCGATAATCCCTACTAGCCAAGTAGAAAGAGTCGGTACTCCTGTTTTCTCATTTGTTTTGGCAAATACTTTTGGCAGCAAGCCGTCGCGGCTCATCGAGAATAAAATGCGTGTTGCTGCATAAATGTAGGCGAAAATAACAGCCATGATTCCAATGACAGCTCCTGCAGCAATAACTCCTGCCACTGCATTTTGTCCTACTGAATGAAGAACATAGGCCATTGCTTCTGGAACATTCAGCTCCTTGTATGAAACAACTCCAGTCATAACAAGGCATACTGCTACATAAATAATCGTGCAGACCACGAGTGAACTAATAATTCCAATGGGCAAATTGCGCTGCGGGTTCTTTACTTCTTCTGCTGATGTAGATAGAGCATCAAAGCCTAAGAAAGCAAAAAATACGGCCGCTCCCCCTGTAACAACACCTTCAATTCCATAAGGCATAAAAGGAGTCCAATTAGACGGCTTCACATAAAAAGCCCCTACAATAATAAAGAGAAGGATAATAAATAATTTAACAAGCACCATAAAGTTATTCACTTTTTTACTTTCTTTTGTTCCTCTTGAAAGCAGCCATGTAATAAGAAGTGTAATACAAATAGCAGGAAGGTTCACTAGACCTCCATTTGCAGGGATCGTAATCAATTCTTTTGGCAGTGAAAAACCAAAGCCTTCTAAAAAATTGTTAAAATAAGAAGACCATCCATTTGCTACTGCTGACATTGTTAATAAATAGACGGAAAGCAACGTCCAGCCCATTAAGTGTGCTACTACTTCTCCAATAGTTGCATATGTATAGGTGTAAACGCTCCCAGATACAGGTATAGTTGAAGCAAATTCCGCATAGCACAGCGCTGCAAAACCGCATACAATAGAAGCCAATATAAAAGAAAAAATAACGGCTGGCCCAGCATCGTTAGCAGCTACTAAGCCTGTTAATACTAAAACCCCTGTTCCTATTACGGCTCCAATACCAAGAAGAGTCAAATCGAATGCTCCTAATGTTTTGACTAGAGATTTGTTTTGACTTTGTTCTAATAATTGCTCGATTGACTTCTTTTTAAATAGTTTTCCCATTGCACTCTCTCCTCTCTGTTGCCACTCATCCATTAAAAAACTTGAAAATGACGTCTTTTCCCATTTGGCTGCGCGTTTTTACTTTAGATACAGAAGTAATTATATAGAAATAATTACTAACTTGTCTATTAGTATACTAATATCATTATATATATTTCAAGAGTTTTTGTAAGCGATTTCTCAATATCGCTCTATTTTGGTTTTATAAACTAAATAAAGAGATTATCATTGTGCTTATGTATAATAAGTTTGAATAAAAATAATATTCTAAAGAATTATTTTATATGTTTTTAGATAACTTTTTTACTAACTATCTTCAGATATAAATTCCTGACATAGAGATTATTTACAGAACGATGAATGTTTTATCTTACCGGGTGTTATAATGATGAAAACTGAAGTGTATGAAGGGCGGAGAGAGATGCTTAACTTACTTATTGGCTGTATTTTGTTAGCGTTAGGAGTGTACTTTATGTTTAAATTTCTTTTTTACTCTCCTTCTAAAAAGAAGCGAGATCAGCAAAACATGAACAAACCATCAGATGAGGCTTCAGCTTCATCCCGTACAAACGATTCGAATGGAATAAGATAAATTTTTTTATAAAATACCGGCGTTTGTCTAAGGCAAAAGTTATACTGCTGATATATATTATCTTATACCCTTCTAGTTCAATATTCCCTTCATCTTGGTGTAAGACAAGATGAAGGGAATCACTATCCGACTTAACACAATAGGATTTTTTTATTTGGTAAGATAATTGATTTCAATAGATTCCGTTTGAATTCATTTCTTTGTTCAAGTGTCCAGCTGCTTCTTTCACACTTACTGCTCCAATATTTTCCTTTCCGTGCTTTCGCATGGCAAGCGATTCATTTTCCACTTCCTTATCTCCTATCACGGCCATATAAGGAACTTTCAGCATTTCGGCTTCTCGAATTTTCAGCCCTATTTTTTCAATACGATCATCCACTTCAACACGATACCCTTTTAACTCCAGCTCGTGTTTCACTTTATATGCATATTCCACATGCGGCGGTGCAATAGGCAATAGTTTGAGTTGAACAGGAGCTAACCAAAGAGGAAATTGACCTTCATAATGTTCAATCAAGATGGCCATAAATCGTTCAACGGAACCGTATATAGCGCGGTGAATCATTACGGGACGATGAGGTTTATTGTCTTCTCCAATATACATACAGTCAAACTTCTCTGGCATTAAGAAATCAAGCTGAACTGTTCCGCACTGCCAGCTGCGACCTAAGGAATCTAAAATATGAAAATCGATTTTCGGCCCATAAAAAGCTCCGTCTCCTTCATTCAGCTGATAGTCTAAGCCTTTTTTACTTAACACAGATTGAAGCGACTTTTCTGCTTGGTTCCATGTTTCAATATCTCCCATGAATTTTTTAGGACGTGTGGATAGCTCCACTTTGTAATCGAAGCCAAAATGTGAGTAAAAGTCATGGATAAACGCTAGAATGCGGCTAATCTCAGCTTCGATCTGACTGATTTCTACGAATAAATGAGCGTCGTCCTGTGTGAATGACCGGACTCTTAGCAATCCGTTTAAAGACCCAGAAAGCTCGTGACGATGAACTAATCCAAGCTCTGCGTATCGAATCGGAAGTTCTCGGTAGCTCCTTCGCTTGCTGTTGAACAATAAAATAGCTCCCGGACAATTCATCGGTTTAATCGCATAGTTTTGTTTGTCAACATTTGAAAAATACATATTCTCATGATAGTGCTCCCAGTGCCCTGATTGTTCCCAGAGCTCCTGTTTCATCATAATGGGTGTTTTTATTTCTTGATAGCCTGCTTTGTAATGTTTTTGTTTCCAGTAATTTTCTAACTCATTTCGAACAATCATTCCGTTAGGTAAGAAAAACGGCATACCAGGAGCTTCTTCCATCGACATAAACAGCTCCAGTTCTTGACCTAACTTTTGATGATTTCGTTTTTCTGCTTCCATTTGTTTTGACATGTTCATTCCTCCAATATGTTTTTATTCAACAAAAAAACCGCACTCATCCCTAGTAAAGGGACGAATGCGGCCGTGGTACCACCCTAATTCCGTAAAATATCCATACGTATTTTACGCTTAAAAAGATAACGGTTTTACCGGTTGCGGTTTCAGTGTATACACATTCCCCGCCGCAGCTCCAAGGTGGTAAATTCATTTCGTTTTCTAAGGGTTCTCAGCCAGTGACCCTACTCTCTGTAAAGAAAATTCAAAAATGATTCATGTCCTTTTCATTGCTTGTATATTCTTTTTTTCTACATAAAAAACCGCACTCATCCCTAGTGAAGGGACGAATGCGGCCGTGGTACCACCCTAATTCCGTAAAATACCTATACGTATTTTACGCTCAAAAAAGATAACGGTTTTACCGATTGCAGTTTCAGTTATGCACGTTCCCTGCAATAGCTCTAAGGTGGTAAATTAGATGATTTCTTAAGGGCTCTCAGCCAGTGACCCTATTCTCTGCGAAGAAAACAGCATCTAATTCGTGTCCTTTTCATTGCCAAATACTGTTTATTAGTTGTTAAAAGCGATTATAGTGTATAAATTTAACAGAAGTCAAGAAGTAATTTTTTATTTTTTAAGGTTATAGAATTACTTTATGCTTGAATTTCCGAAAAGTTACTTAAGAATACACGGACTTAAAAAGTTTTTTATTATACTATTAACGACTACATTCCATTCTTATTTTTACCTTTATTTTCACAACAATAAAGGCGCAAAAGAATGATGCCAGGAGTCCATATTTGTTTTATCTAAGCCGTATTAACGAAGTGAAACCCAATACTATTCCAAATCAGAACAAGTAACATAGCACAAGCATCATCAAGTTTTTTATTTATATATTAAAATATTAAATATACCTTTTTCTACTCACCCAAATATTTGACTTCAATCCGTAGAAACTATTTTTTATCTATCTTTAGACGGAAGCTCATCATGCATGCTTCCACTTTGCGGAAAAATCCGTTTTTTCCTGATTTGTTCTTTAAGAATAACATCAAGCTGCCGCTGAATTTTCCTTGTTTCATTTGTCGAAAAATACAGGTGAGCCAGATTTACTGTTTCTAACGGATCCTTGGTCAAATTGTACATTTCAATTTGATCGGGAACACGTGTTGTTTTAAGGGTAGTAAGACTTACAGGGTAACCTTCATATTGCTCTCGGTGGTTGACTTTATCTTTTTCGTCAGCTGCTGACCAAAATCGCGGATTATCATGATAGCGAGCGTATTTCCAAATTTCCTTTCCTGCCGCTGACGAAAACTCGACAATGACTGCTTGAATGTGATTGGGCTGAACAACTGACGGGTAGCTTTCTCCTGAAAAATTTGTTTGGTGAAGTCCTTTCGTCGGGTCATCATCCGTCATGAAGAAAATCGGTGTTTTTTCTTGCTCAGCACACGTTTCTCCTCGGAATATACGTGACAGGTCTCGCCCAACAAATGGATGTACTTCCGTATGACTTTTTTGTAATTGCTTTTGAACAGCGGAAGCATCGATATTAGCTAAACTAAGCATTGTCGGGATCAAGTCAACGTGACTATTCAGCAGGTCTGTACGTTGATAATTTGGAAATAAACATTTGTGGTGAATAAGAAGCGGCACGTGAATAGATTCTTCATACATGTTGTACCATTTTTGATGTAGTCCCCCATGAGCTCCAAGCAAATCACCGTGATCAGACGTGAAAATAATAATTGTATTTTCATAGAACGAAGATTGTTCTATGGTCCGAAGAACTTTTAAAATTTGTTTATCAACATTTTTTTGCAGCTGATAATACAAGCGCCGGTAGAAGCTAGAATTTTGGGTTGGCTGCAGCGCTTTTGGATAGATGTATTTATAGCTACTTTGAGCGCTAGGCTTTGTTTGTAAAGATTCTCTAATGGTAGGTGGCGGCTCGATGTTCGGAATCGTCTCGTCAATAGAAAACTGAAACATAGGAAGGTGTTTGGTAATCGCTCCGAACAGCGCAATGTCATGCGGGTTCACAAACGAAGCTACCATGAGCCAAGGCTGCGCAGTCGTTTGATGTTCTAATCGTTGAATAAGCTCTATGATTTCCTCTGCATATATTTCGTCTCGTCCGTTCACTCCAACGGCCGCAGATGAACCAGAATTGCGTGGGTTTCTCCCTTCCGGTTCTGGACCAATCCATCCTGAAAAACCAAACTTTTCAAGTTTATTAGCCCGTTGATAGAGGCACTCTTTTTCTGGATCCGGTATTCCTGTTTGCATCTGGTAGCTAGAAAAAACGTTATGTGTTCCTGAAATTAAGATGTTCTCATCAGAAATATGCCATTTTCCTTTATAAAAGGTTTGATACCCAGCCTGCTTAAAATAATCTCCCATGGTTGGGACGGTATTAGGCTGCAGCCAAAACATATCAGGATCTTGTGACTTTTTTGCGATACCTTGCGTTTGAGTAACTCCGTGCAAGGAAGGGTATTGCCCTGTAAACAATGTAGCTCGACTCGGTGAACAGGCTGTAGAACCGACATAGTGACGGGTAAACTCCATTCCATGCTGTTTTAAAAATTCATGTGCTTTTAAATGTTTTTTTCGCCACTTTTTTAGTTCTTTACTTTCATATACGGGTGGAAATCGCTCCTCGTCCACGATAATAAACAAAAAATTAGGCTGCTCCTGCATGTTTACTCCTCCGCGTGTTTATCAAATTTTCTGTATTGATAAACTATGTAAAAAGTACTTTTTTTAGAAGAACGGAGTACGGTTCATGTCTTTTTATGCCCAAACAAAAAAAGACTTGGAGGATTTCTCTAAGTCTTTCATAGCTCGTTTCAATACGATATTCCTTATTTTTTGTATGCTTTTAGCTGCTGATTTCGTTTATAGGTACCAATTATACTAGGTATACCTACAAAATTATGCTTATCATAAAACTCCACATCATGTAGCACCAATCCCCTGTAAAAAGTGCTACTCCCATAAAAAAACGAGCTGACCAACAAGAGCTAACCATGAAGCTATCCAAGCAAACATCATATTCTCTTTCAAGTTATCACCTCATATTTTTAATTATGAATGACTTCTTATATTTTACCATGAAATTCTAATTTTAAAGGTTGTTCTACTGTTTATTTTATGTACATAACTAAAAAAGCTAATGGCAGCGCGCAGCTAGCCATTAGCTTTTTCATTATTTTGCAAATACATGATGTCCTATTTTAATTGTTTCTTGTTTTTGGCGCAGCCATTGATCTCCCGTTTTATCAGGATTAAAGAAGAATAATGAACCTTTCCCTTGACCTTGGAAGTTAATTGCTTCTTCTACAGCTTTTTTTGAATCTTTGTCTGCAGGTTTATTAATTTGACCGTTGCTGACCGGACTATACTGACCTTTTTGATAAATAACGCCTTTTACAGTGTCCGGGAATTTGCTGCTGTCCATTCTATTTAATACAACTGTCGCCACGGCTACTTTGCCTGCATAAGGCTCTCCTTTGGCTTCAGCTGATACAAGACGAGCTAATAATTCTTTATCATTTTTATTTACTTGAATGTGCTGTTCATGAGCGGGCGCTGCAGCAAATGCTGAGTAACCTGCACCAAAACTTGGGATAAGCATTGCTATAGCAATCACTAGTTTCTTTATCATAAAAATAAAAAGCCTCCTTGCTATTTCTTGACGTGGTTCATATGCTAGCAGAAATATAGGAGTCTTTCATTACAAAAAGTTATCCAATTCCAAAAGAACTTAGATGTTATTGTCTTCTTTAAACAATCTTTAGCTTATAAAACTGAACCCTTTATGATTACGTATTAGTTGCACTTCTAAATCTTAAAGAAATTATATTTTTTCTGTTTGAAATATAAAGTTTGAATTGTATATTTCCTTAACTACTGAAGAAAGAATATCAATTCCTTTCTTTAACTCCTCATCTGTAGCAGTAAGACTTATGCGAATGCACTCCCGGTTGTGAGAAGAAGATTGGCTGCCGTGAAAGAATGATCCGCCTGGTACTACAATCAAGTTTTCTGCTTTTAATTTATTGTATAGATCGTTATCACTGAAAGGCAAACCTTCTAACCAAAGCCAACCAAATAACGAACCTTCCGCTTTGTGCAAATACCAAGGAATATCATCAGGCATACGTGTAGTTAAAAGATTTTTTAAATAGTCATGTTTTTGTTTATAATGAGTTCTTATATAGTTAGCTGAAATTTCGGGTAAATTCCCGCTCTTTAAGGTGTTAACCACCATCCGCTGACCTAACCTAGAAGAGTGAATCAAAATATTTGATTGAAATGCTTCCATTACTTTTATGAAGTCACTTTTTCCTATAGCAATTCCTATTCTTTCTCCAGGCAATCCGGCTTTAGAAAGACTCATGCAGTGAATGATATTGTCATGTATGATTGGATCCATTTCAATAAAATTAATAGCAGGAAAAGGCGGTGCGTAAGCTGAATCAATTAGCAATGGAATGTTATAGTCCTTGCACACTTGGGATATAAGCTGTACGGCTTCTTCGGAAAGAATGTTGCCGCTTGGGTTATTAGGCCTTGATAATACAACAGCTCCAACGTCTGGGTCCTGAGCTATTTTATCTTTAAATGCCTGTTTGTTAAATTCATAACGAAACGTATGATGATCAATCTTTGAGAGGATAGGAGGAATTCCTTCTATTACACCTTCCTCGAGCGCGACTCCACTATACCCAGCGTAATCTGGCAGCATAGGTATTAATGCTTTTTTCACTCTTCCTTCTTTACTTGTACCGCAAAACGAATTTAAAGCTAAAAAAAAGAGATTTTGACTTCCCGAAGTGATCAAGACTTGTTCTCTGTCCAGTTTAATACGATAATTCGTAAAGAAGTATTCTCTTATGCAATCAATTAATTCATGCGTACCGTAACTAGAACCATATTGGCTAATCAAATTTTTTAATTGTTTGTCGTTCACAATATCTCTTAAAGCTTCTTCCCACATTTCATAAACTTGAGGGAGGATAGCAGGGTTGCCAGCGCTTAAATTCACATATTGATTGAGATCGGAATTGAGCACTTTTTGGATGTCATGCATAATAGCGCGAACGCCTACTTTATTAGTCATTTTGTTTCCTATTTTACTTAAATGCAAAGCAGTCACTAGTGCACCTTCTCCTTAAAGATTATGGTCATCGAATAGTAAGTATGGAACTTCAATCTTTTTATTTTGCTGATTAATAAAGTAATTGTCCGGGATAATAAATTTATCACCGTTCTCACTAGGTAATAAGTATTTTCGAACATAATGTTCAGCTTCTTCTTTATAGTCAAGGTCACTTTGAATCATTTCAAGTTCTTCAATTTCTTTTACTAAAAGATCCAGTTCTTTTAAGCATATGTCTAAATCTAAATAAGCATGGTCTCCTTTTCGGGATATTGAACGCCCATTTGCAACTAACCAGCTAAAAAGAAAAAATCCTGTTCCAGAATCAAAGTTTCGGGGTGCATTATGCTGACTAGGGTATCTTAAAAGTCGTTCAAAGAGAACAAATTCCGTTATCTCTTCCCAAAAAGGATATTTTCTTTTATGAAGAGTCAGCACTGTCTGGCAATCTACTTTAACTTCTTCTAGTATGCCTGCAAAAAAATTCATTTTCGCCTGTATATGTTGGTCAAAAGGTTTATTTCCGCAGTGATGGTAATAATCATGCAGATATCCCCAGATTACCCTTGCCTGATAGGTGTCTTCTCTATTCATAGTATGAGATTTAAAGTTAAAATCAGGAAAGATAGAATACGCTCTTTTTAATGTATCCTCATTGTATATGCTGTGAAATTTATTAAAGAAAAATATCGCGAAGTTTTGACTTGTTACCTTTTCTTTTGTTTTTACATTCTCAGGGAAAAATACAATACACTTCCCTTCCATAAATCCTTGAGTACCAGCCAACAGCTTTAAAGATTCACATCCATTTTTAGGATGAGGAAGGTCTGCTTCAATGGATTTCATGATTTCAGGTTCATCGCGAACGGCGATAAAGGCTTCTAAATAAAACCCTCTTTTTGTAGGGCCATTAGGCGTTACAATCGGTCCTAAAAAGAACGTCGCCTCCCCGTTTGCAGGCGGGCTATAAGCAATTAACATTTGATCAAAATAAGGAGCTTGATCGAGTCCTCTTTCGATCCAATCACATACGTCATTTTTTAATGCATTCCACACTTCAGGTAAATTTAAAGAGTTATACATTGTTTCAGTTTCAGCAACTACTTTTAATAAGAGCTCTCTAGCTTTTTCGTAATTTCTTTTGACCTCTCCATTTGGGCCCTGATATTTTCTTATCTCATATAGAGCAGGTACTATTTTATCGTTTAATAACTCCACTAAACTTTGAGTGTGATTTTTTGTTAACATGATTAAAACCCTCCTTTTTTAGAACAGCTACTTAGCAGAAATATTTTTAGATGATTTAAGAGTAGAGTTATTTGTGTTTTTCTCTATTTGCTTTTTTAAGTTAATAAATATAACCCCTGCTATTACAAACGCTGTACCTATATAGACCTGTTTGTTTAATGTTTCACCTAAAAAGACAAATCCTACATATAAGGCGATAACCGGTGAAATAAATAAATGCGCCGTTGCCTTTGATATATGCCATTTTTTTAATAAATAAATATTAATAGAAAACCCCAAGACCGACCCTATAATGGCCAAGTATAATAATGAGATAAGACTAACCCCAGAGAAAGTGCGGTTTCCATTCTCTATAAATAAACTAACAATCAGTAAACAACCGCCTCCACTTA
Source organism: Priestia megaterium (assembly GCF_023824195.1). Lineage (NCBI taxonomy): Bacteria > Bacillati > Bacillota > Bacilli > Caryophanales > Bacillaceae > Priestia > Priestia megaterium. The sequence goes on along the minus strand of NZ_CP085442.1, from coordinate 2,493,584 downwards.
GCATCGAAAAAGAATTAAAGGTCATAATAGGCAAGGATTTTATGCGAGATTGAACTTGAACAGTTATAAAAGCAGAACCTAGCATAGCCATTAAAATGACGATCATTGCTACTATTTGAATAACATTTCCCTGTATAAACAGCTGATTTCCAAATACAACGCTCATACCAATTAAGCACATGACTACACCTATCTTTTGTCCTTTTGTAGCTGGTGTTCCTTTAAATAAACGATTAAATAAAAGGGCAAACACTGAAATGCTGGCAGCTAAAACGGAAACAAGCCCGCTTGGCAAATAGACAGATGCCCAATAAACAGAACCAAACGGTAGAGCAAAGTACAAAATTCCGTTTAATGCTGAAATGATTACTACTTCTTTTGAAACGGCCATTTTTTTTGTGAATAAGAGGTAGAGGGCAATTATTAAACTAGCAATTAAAAACCTCATACCTGCTGACCATAGAGGCAAGCTATCCTTTAATCCAGTCTTTTGAAAAGCCCATGTCGTTCCCCCGATGACGGCTAATAGACAAAACAAAAGATGTACATGAATACGGGTTAATTTAGAAATCACTGTTTCACCTTATTTCTTTTTTAAAGTTGAGCCTATTTTCTTCCGTGGAGCGTAAAACACATCGGCACTTCTCCAAAATCTTTTACAACTGTTAACCCCTGCTCGTTAGCAGCTTTACTTGTTGTAATACATGCGTCTACCTTTCCTTCTAAGCAATCAATCGCCGCTTGAGCATTACTATTTACTAACTGAATATGGGTACTGATGGAATGAGCTAAATTAACAGGGGCAGGATGTGAAGCAATTAATAGATTATTGTTTGTTATCACCTCTTCTTTTGAGGCAAGCACCATGTTATACGTTGGCATAATAAAGCTATCTACTAGCTCTAAACTAGCTAAATTTTTGAACACAATATCATGTAAGTAAGGATATACCGCACAGCCTAGAAGAGCAGAACTCTCTGTTTCTTTCACATGAACTAAAGCTTCTTCCAACGTTTGATGCAAAAACACCTGACCTTGTATGCTTTGGCGTTCGAACCACAGATAGCCTGCTTTTTCACAATTTGTTCCTTCAGGCCCTAAGGTATGGATAATGCTAATCTTTTGAAGCTGCTTATTTTTCTTACTAGACGACTCTGCAACTATCATAGCCTTTGATACCCCCTATGCGTTTACTTTATTTTTATAAACGATTTTTACTTTGTTATCTAAATAGCTGTAATACTGCTCACAGTCGGAATAAGAGTCATGAGTGGTTAAAATAAATCCAGGGTAACCTGAAAAGTGCGGATATGGTAAAATGTCTGTCCCTTTAGTTATAAATTGAATAACCCTTTTTACTTCAGTATCTATACGCACGTCTTCTAAGCCTCGAATTTCTTTAAAAATCCCATGGCCTTGCACAGGAATAATGTAGTTGCCCACCACTTTCTTTCGTTTTTTTTCATTTTTTAATGCAGGAGGTTTTAATCCTAATACATAGTAAAAAACTAGCTCCATATAGTTAATACCTGTACTTTCCTTTACGATATAATGAGAAATACCAGACCCTCCAATACGCGCTCCTATTTCAATCACATAAGGTTTTCCCAATGGATCCAGGCGTAATTCAATATGAGCCGGTCCATCCTCAATTCCTAAAGCATTTGCTGCTCTAGCTGCTTCTTGTGCAATAGATTGCCAAACGTTTTCTTCTAGCTGAGCTGGAGCTATATAAACACCTTCTTCAAAAAAAGGTCCTTTGGAATTTCCTTTATAACCTATAGAAAGTACATAAACTTCTCCTTCTACAGAAAACGTCTCAATAGCAAACTCTGGTCCGTCTATAAATTGCTCAATTACCATGCCCGTTTTATTTTTTGTGAATTTACTTAGGTCTTCTTCATTTACGCGTCTCACTTTTTCTATGCTGTCAATCAGTTCCTTTTTATTATTCGCTCGTGATACACCTTGACTGGAAAATCCGTTAGAAGGTTTTACTACGACAGGATAAGGCAGTGAAAGATTCTTTAATTCCTCCGTATTTTCAACCTCTTTAAAATACGGAGTGTTAAGATCATTATCTTTTAAAACCTCTCTCATCTTCTGTTTATTGCGACAGTTACTAATCACAAACGGTGATAAGCCCGGTAAGTTTAATTTTTCTGTCAGCTGAGATACAAACTCTAACGCTGGCTCATATAATGTCATAATGCCGTCAAAAGGATTTTTGTGATGCTCTGCTTTAATAATCTCAAGAGCTTTGTCTGGGGTGTGAAATAAATCAATGGGTATGAAATTTTGTACGTTTTTAAGATGCTTAGGTTCTACTTCTTCTTGGTTATAAAAAAACGTCACTTTAATTCCGAGAGCTTCTGCTTCTTCAAAAATAAACGGTAAATATGTATTTTGTAACACAACTGCTAGATGCTTATTTTGTAACGGCATTTACTTCCCCCCTACTTTTAAACAGCTCTTCACTGTTCGATGACTAAATTCTAATGACCGCTTCATATATTTGTCAATTTAATTTTATATAACATTAGGAATATATAGAATATTTGATATATTAGTAAAAAGTAAAAAAAAGAATGGTTTATAGGGTTAATACTAAAGCGAAATTAAAAGCAGGAATTTTGCTATTTGATTATAAAGATATTGTGAGAAAAAATTTAACGAGAATTTTTATAAAAAAAAGAAAAGAGATTGAGACTTAACTAAATCAATAGACGAACAAATTGGATAAAGTAGCTAGTATAAATCACTTATTACACCGCTGTTGATTTCCGTGCAAGACTTCGCTTTCCGGGGGCGGCCGATGAGCCTCCTCGTTGCTTCCGCTCCTGCGGGGTCTCACCTATTCCGCTTTTCCCGCAGGAGTCTTCGTCTTGCCCTCCAATCACCAGCTAGAAGCACCTCCATACATGAAATCTACGTTCATCCTAACCATAAAAAAATCCGAACGATTCATCGTTCAGATCTTCCATCAATTAAAATAATTTTATCCCAGCCTCTTTTCGACTTAGCATTTATTTCATAGCTTGTACATGGTCATTAGATTTTTGTTTTGCATCACGCTGAACGAAAAAAATGATGCAAAGCGCCAGAAGATATAAACATGCAAAAGCTGTTATGTACCAAAGTGCTGAGGTAATTCCGCTTGCGTCCATAGTAAAGCCAATAAGTGCAGGGAAAATAGCTCCTCCAAGCCCTGAAAAACCAGTAATTAAACTTGTTACAATACGAGCAGATCCAGTAAACGTATGGTTAGCATATACCATCGTTATCGAATAGATACCTGACATTGCAAGCCCTAAAAACCCTAATAAAATATAGCCTGCTACTGCTTCTTTTAACACGATAAACAGCACTAAACTCACAATTGTTCCTCCAATGCTGCCAAAAAGATACCGTTCGTATGTAACGATTCGAATAATCCATCCAGTGGCTACTCGTCCTATTAGCATAGCCACCCAAAAAACGCTTATGCTCAAAGTAGCCTGTGAGGGAATTACGTCTAGATATGTGATAAAAATAGATGAAAGAAAATTATTCATACTGCTTTCTACTCCAGCGTACATAAAAATCATCACACTAAAAAGAGCAAGTATTTTCCACCTTTGATTCTTAGAAAGCACAGGCGCAGGCTCTGAACTGGCATCTGAAGCATCACTTTCTGAAGTTGAAACAGTCTCTTTTTTAAAAGGAATCACTTTACAGACTACAACCATTAGTAAAGCTAGTACACTTGTTATAAAAAATGAAAATCTCCAGCTGCTCTGTGAAATCAATAAGCTAGCTACTAACGGCATCAACAGCGCACCTAAGCCAAATGATACTTCTAAATAGCTCATGACAATAGCTCTTCTACCGATAAATACTTCCATCATTAAAGTAGCTACAACTACTTCCAATGCTGCTACACCAATACCGTTTAAGAAATTGAATACGATAATCCATTGAAATGGAGGCAGCAAAAGCATACCTATCTGTGATAACGCTATCATTAATGCCGCGATTGTAAGTAAATTCATTTCGCTGAAGCGTCCTAATAGAAAAGAAGAAAGCGGAACTCCTATCAAAAATCCTAAAGACCCTAATAATACAAGCTGCCCGCCAACTGTATAGGACACATGATAATGTGTTAACAATTGCGGTAAGACGGACCCTACGGCTGTAATGACTAATCCGCCTAGCAAATAAAGCGCATATGAAGCTAGCGCAAATTTTTTCATCTCCCCACTCCCTTAAATTCTCTAAAACTTTCTTTCTGTACTTCATTATAAAGCTTTTCCTTTAGTTGTTAACTGAAATTTGAGAAAAAAACCATTCTTCCTACTCTACTTAATTTCCAGTCATTTATAAGATAAAACAAAAAGAAGAAGACAGATGTCTCCTTCTTTTTTGTTTTTCACTTTACAATGACGCTTTTAAAATAGCTAAAATATCATCTTTATTTAGTTTTTTAAAGTTACCGAAACCTCCGTGCTCCATTTCACGAGCAGCAATTCCAGCAATTTCGTCTAGTCGCTCTTCTCCGATATCGTAATCCGCTAAGCGAGAAGGTGCACCAAGGCTTGACCAAAAAGCGCTTAGCTTATCGATTCCTTCTAACGCAATTTCCTTGTCGCTTTTACCTGTAGTTTCAATATTGAACATGCTTGTCATTACACGCTTCATACGAGTTACATCTTGATCTACAACGTGTCGCATCCAATTTGGGAATAGGATTGCTAAACCGCCCGCATGAGGAATGTCATATACCGCTGATACCGCGTGTTCAATTGTATGTGAAGCCCAATCGCCAAAGTAGCCCATTTGAAGTGTTCCGTTTAATGCGATTGTTCCGGAATATAAAATCGTTTCGCGGTGTTCGTAGCTTTGCAGATCTTCTAGTAACTTCGGCGCTGTTTCAATTACTGTTTGTAATACAGAATAGCACATACGATCTTGTAAAGGCGTGTTTTTCACGTTATGAAAATATTGTTCAAACACGTGACTCATCATGTCTACCATGCCGTAAATAGTTTGATCTCTAGGAACAGACATCGTGTTCACAGGATCTAATATAGAAAATACAGGGTGCGTAACAGCGCTGCCCCAAACGTATTTTTCATTTGCTTCCCAGTTCGTAATAACGGAATCAGGATTCATTTCAGAACCTGTTGCTGCCAATGTTAATACCGTGCCAAACGGCAGTGCTTTTGTAGCCGTTACTTTTTTGTTAATGATATCCCAGACGTCTCCTTCATACTCAGCTCCGGCAGCGATTGCTTTTGTGCAGTCAATAACGCTTCCTCCGCCGACTGCTAACATGAAGTCAATGTTTTCATTTCGGCAAATTTCAATTCCTTTTCGCACCGTAGATAGTCGAGGGTTAGGCTCTACTCCCGCTAACTCGTGTATGTTTACGTTTAGCTCTTTTAACAGTGTAAGAACTTGATCGTATAAACCGTTTTTCTTAATGCTTCCTCCGCCGTAAACAAGCAAAATATTTTTTCCGTATTTCGGGAGTTCTTCTGATAATGCTTGAAGCTGATCTTTTCCGAAGATGAGTTTTGTGGGATTATGATAAATGAAATTTTCCATACTATCTGTATACCTCCTAGTTGAATGTAAAATAAGTTGTCGCATTACGCGAACAAGAATGTAAGTATAAATGTAAAACAAAAATTTTTCAAGAGTTAAGTTCTCATATCGCGTACTTTATTTTATTGCCTGATTAAAATCAAAAAAATGATTTCTTAGACATAGAAAAAGAGCAAGTAAATGCTCTCTTTAAAGTTCTTTTTCTTTATAAGCCATTTTTCTATACGTAACAAAGCCTTCTTTTTCGTAAAAGCTCTCGGCAATCGTATTATCATTCCAATAATCTAACTCAATTGTATTTATGTCTTTTGTACGAGCAATGTTATAAATTTCTTTCATCAAAATCGAACCAAACCCTTTGTTTTTATAGGGTTCTGCGATATTTATTTGATGAACGTAAATTGACTTGTAAGCTTTTTTAAACACTGTCTCTGAATACTGCTTTATTTCTAACCAAGCGAATCCTACATGCTGTCCTCCGTCTTCTGCTAAAAGAAAGATAAATCTATCGTTTCCCATCACTTTCTTAAAAAATTCATGTATCTGATGAAAATCATATGTTTGAAAGTGCTGCGGATATAATTCTACATGCAGTTGATGAACAGACTGATTAAGCTTGGCAATTTTACCAGCATCGAAAGTACGGCTAATCTTCAATTTTTTCTCTCCTATATATCTCGTATTTAGTAATGGTCGTTATGAATTTATTTCGTTTAATATAGCCGGTGCGTTTGAGGTAAATAACAGATAGTTTTTATTGGTCGTTTTTATAAAGATGCGGTCAGTCGTTCCGTACGGAGGGCCAATTCGAATGGCGTTTGCTTCTTTACCTCCGTACGTGTCATCTTCCATTACTTCAAGAATGTCTTCTAACGGAATCGTGAAGTGTGCAAGCTGCCATTTTATAATGAGATTATCATTTATTTTTCGGACACTGATAGTTGGTGTAAACATTTTATACATCCCCTTTGGTTTCTATTTTCCCTTCCTTGTTCTAGTAAAAAACAAGTTCATTTCCCCTTAACTTTCTCCCTGTGCAATGTGTTCTTTTATCCTTAAAATCGCTTCTTTCGGACAGCCTTGAAAATACCCTCCATGATAACAAATAACATGCTCAATGTCGTAGTGTAAGAATTTTTCGAGTGATTGAACTGCTTGGTCCATATTTAAGGTCGTTTGTTTAACAGGTCCCATTAGTCGTCCATTTGCCAATACTAAAGCATCTCCAGCAACCAGTGTTTTTGATTTTCTTAAATAAAAACTTACATGCCCAGGTGTGTGTCCAGGGGTAAAAATCACTTCAATGCCTTCACAGTATGGGAGCATTTGACTCCCTTTTAATACTATATCTACGTCAACTTTTGGAGGATTTTTATACAAATATTTTATTTCATCAGGTATAGCTGCTAGTTCTTCGTTACTCATTCGACTCGCATTCGTTTTAATAAGCGGAAGTTTCCCTTCAATATACGGCTTATCAAATTCATGAGCATATACTATGATATTTTCATTTGATTTTTTTCGTATATCAGTAGTACATCCTATATGATCTAGATCTTGGTGTGTTAGAAGAATTACTTTTAGCTGTTCAATAGATATATTCAATTCACCCAAGGCCTCTTTCAGTTGATCGGTTTGCCCAGGCATTCCTGTATCAATTAGAATAGCTTCATCGTTATTCCAAACTAACGTAGGATTTAATATTATATCTTGGTCAAAAGCTCTGGCAGTCAACTGTAGCATTTCAACACCTGCAGAAATTCTCATTACAAACCCCTTTTCTTATTAAACTATAAAGATTTTCAACCTCCATAATCGCTTAGCATGCAGTGGTATTCTTGAATTTTATCAATAAACAAAATAAAAACCAGACTGGAAAAAAATCACTTTTTATGCTATGATATCTATAAAATAAAGCTTACTATGATAGATTTTTATAAATGAAAAGGTGAACCTTGTTGTCCAAGGTTCACCTTTTTTACTTATCGTTAGCTGCTATAGCTTTTTTATTTCTTATCCTCTTTTTGAATACACTCATGCAAAGGTACAACCTTGGTTTTCTTTGCTATTTTATATCCCCACCACGTCGCTAAAAAGAGAGGCAGACCGATGTATGAGACCGTCAAGCCGTACCAATCAATTTTGTCAGAAAGTACCGCTTGATAATTCTGTCCTAGAATAACGATGAGGCACATTCCAAATGCAAGAACAGGACCTAGAGGAAACCATTTTGCTTTATACGCCAGTTCATTTATATCCTGTCCTGAAGCAACATATGCTTTTCGGAAACGATAGTGGCTGATGGCAATACCAATCCACGCAATAAATCCGCTCATGCCTGAAGCGTTTAAAAGCCACATATACATTTGATCGCCAAAAATTGATGTTAAAAAGGCAAGACCGCCAATGATAGTGGTTAAAACAAGCGCGTTTACTGGAATTCCTCGACGATTAATTTTTCGGAGCGCTTTAGGCGCTTGTCCTTCATTTGCCATTGACCATAACATTCGCGTAGAAGCATATAAGCCCGAAGTTCCGGCTGATAAAACCGAGGTAAGAATAACAGCATTCATCACTGAAGCAGCTGCAGCAATTCCTGCTTTTTCAAAAACAAGCGTAAATGGACTAACAGCAATGTTATCTACGTCTCCTCCTAGAAGAGATGGACTTGTGTAAGGAATGATAAGCCCGATTACAGCAATGGCTGCAATATAAAATAGAAGAATGCGCCAAAAGACTTGACGAATGGCTTTAGGTATATTTTTTTGAGGGTTTTCACTTTCCCCCGCCGCAATGCCGACTAGCTCTGTACCTTGAAAAGAAAATCCCGCTATAAAGAAAATGCTTAGTACGGACAGAAATCCGCCGTTGACCGGCGCTTCTTCTAATGTAAAGTTTTTAAAGCCGATATATTCACCGCCGAAAATGCCAAAGATCGTCAGAAGGCCCACTCCGATAAACACAATGATGGTCACTACTTTTACGAGAGCAAACCAATATTCAGATTCTCCATAGCTTTTTACAGATAGGAAATTAAGTAAAAAAATTAAGCCTAAAAACAAAGCGCTCCAGATAATACTTGGCACATCAGGGAACCAAAACTTCATGATAATAGCAGAAGCAGCTATTTCTACAGCGAGCGTAACAGCCCAGTTAAACCAGTAGTTCCAGCCGAGCGCAAAGCCGAGAGCTGGGTCTACATAATGACTGGCGTACGTTGAAAAAGAACCTGATACCGGCATAAACGTAGCCATTTCTCCAAGGCTAGTCATGAGAAAGTAAACCATAATTCCAATGGCCCCGTAAGCAATCAGCGCTCCTCCAGGTCCAGCAGTTTGGATGGATGATCCCGTGGCTAGAAATAAACCAGTTCCTATTGACCCTCCAATGGCAATCATGGTCATATGACGTGCTTTTAAATGGCGTTTTATATGCTTATCGTCCTGCTTTTTTTCTTCTTCATTACGATTTATATCGACCGCTTCCATACTTATCCCACCTTTATAAATGAACTATGCGCACATGTTTAACGTAAAGCGTATAAGAATATCCATCTCCTATAAAAAGTAGGAGATGGACCCTTCATTGCTTACTTTGAAAAATCAAAGTAGTTTCGTTTTAATAGACGAGGCAGGCTCATAAGCTGTTCGTACGTTACACTTTTTTCTAAGGCAGAGGTGTTGATTAAAAACAGTTGATCTTCAATGTGTCCAACCGTTTCATCTGTTTGATACGTAATTCCGCATTCTGAACATGTAATGGAAGGCGTCTCTTTAATTTCTATGGCTTTTGTGCCGTCAGGAAGCTCCCAATAAACCGTTGCATCCGTCTCTTTCGCTTCATAGGATTCGCACCATTGACATTTCAATATTATTCCTCCTTCGCTCCCGCCGTTTCGTATTTTTTCATTTGCGTTTCAAATTTTTTCTCTTTTAATTGATCGCGCTTTTCACGCTTGTCTTTTAAAGAGCTATGCTCTGGATTTTGGTCATACGTTTTCCGGCGGTCAAGACGGTTTAGACCTTCCGGCGTTAAGTTGAACTTTGTATCATCAATAATCGAAAGAACACCGTTGCTTTCAAATTTTTCAAACACTTCAGGATATACTTTTTTATAAAATTCTTCTGCGCTTCCACTTTGGTAATTTTGCGGCTCCGGATAAGATGTAATAACACCTTCAAAGTTTCGAAGCACCACTTTATTGGAGCTTTGAGAAATAATGTAGTTTGGCTGCAGCGGAATTTTACCGCCTCCTCCAGGAGCATCCACGATAAACGTAGGAACTGCATAGCCGGACGTATGGCCGCGAAGTCCTTCCATAATTTCTAGCCCTTTACTGATCGGCGCACGGAAATGGCCGATTCCTTCTGATAAATCACATTGATAAATGTAATAAGGACGCACGCGGATTTTTACTAAATCATGCATAAGCTGCTTCATGATTGGTACGCTGTCGTTAATTCCGGCTAAAATAACCGCTTGGTTTCCAACTGGAACTCCTGCATTTGCAAGCATTTCACAGGCGCGTTTTGATTCTTCTGTAATTTCGATTGATGTGTTAAAGTGCGTATTTAGCCAAACCGGATGATATTTCTTTAAGATGTTGCACAGATTTTCTGTAATGCGCTGAGGGAATACTACCGGCGCTCTTGTACCGATACGAATAATTTCTACGTGCGGAATATCGCGCAAATTTTTCAAAATATATTCTAAAATATTGTCATTGATTAATAGGCCGTCTCCTCCGGAGATTAATACATCACGAATTTGAGGGTTGGCTGCAATGTAATTAATAGCTGTATCCAGCTGTTTTTTGGGAACGCCCATGCCAATTTGTCCTGAAAAACGTCTTCTTGTACAGTAGCGGCAGTACATAGAGCATTGATTTGTAACTAAAAACAGCACGCGGTCGGGATAACGGTGCGTTAAGCCAGGAACCGGTGAATCTTCATCTTCGTGAAGCGGATCTTCTAAATCATACCTTGTTTTATGCAGTTCTTCTGAAATAGGAACGGACTGCATTCTGATTGGACATTTCGGATCGTTCTCATCCATTAACCATGCGTAATAAGGAGTGATGTTTAACGGAATCGTTTTGGTTGCAATTTTAACACCTTCTTCTTCTTGAGGTGTTAAATTTATCACTTTCTTTAAATCTTCCAATGTTTTAATCGTGTTTGTCAGCTGCCATACCCAGTCGTTCCACTGCTCATCCGTTACATCTTTCCAAAGCTCGATTTCTTTCCAATGTCTGCTTGCTTTATATAATGTATTTTTCATTTTATATTCCCTCCAAAGTTCATTTTTTGAATAGATGTTCTACTAAGAAATTGACCGCACCATATAATAGCGATCTTCTCCTTCGCCAAACTCTCCTGCTCGCGTTTCTTTAATCATAAAGCCCATTTTTTTATACAGCTTCACAGCCCCTTCATTTTTTACATTCACAGTCAAACAAACGCTTTCGAAATTATCTCTTTTTAGAATCGAAAATATTTCTTCTAAAAACAGTTGTCCAATTCCACTTCCTTGTTTATCAGAGCGGACGTAGAACCCAAAGATATAAGCTTTTGTGATATCTTTGTAATCTCGAAGCAGCTCACAAATGGCAATTGGCCTTGCGTCATTTTCCTGGAAATATTGAATAAGCTTTCCGTAGCGTGCTAAAGGTACAAGCGTCTGTTCATCAACAGCTCCCATGCCCGGAAACGCATCTTTTTCAAGTTCAATCATCATCTTTTGCTGCTCCGGATTTAACGATTCCGGCACTTCGATATAGTACTGCTCTTTTAATGCATCCATTTTTCTTTCCTCCTTTTTTCACTTTCATATTTTGCATCTTGCAGCGGCCATATTGGATTTGGAATGTGCTGATAATTAAAGGTCGTTAAGCGATTTGATGCTACGCCTGGAGCATCCACATAGATGATAGATCCTACAAGCGGTTCAAAAGCGGCTCTGAAATGATTTTTAGCTTTTAAACCGATAATTTTTTTCGTCGCTGGCTCAATACCGATATGGCGAAAAAGTTCAGGATCGTTTGCTGATACCGGCCTTCCAATCAGCAAAATATCCAATTCTCCTACTCGAATATGAGCTGCACCTTTTACATTTACTTTCAAATGCTGATTAAACGGTCCCGAATTGTAAAACTCACCTTCTGATAAACCAATGACCTGTGCTTTAACTTCAACAGGCTTTCCGAACTCAGGAGAAACTTTTCCTCCTAAGGAAAGAGAGACGTAATTCCCAACTCCTGCTTGCACGCATTGTTTAATAGAGTCAGGGTCATAAAGACCTCCAAACAGTGTCCCCGGCATATTTAGCTTCAGCATGTATTCCAAAAGCTCTGTTGTATCGCCGCTTCCGCAGCTTAAAGGATTGTCCGCTATATCAGCGAGCACAATTGGCTGTTCGTTTGATAGTTTTAACGCTGTTTGCAGACCTTCTTCAACGGTAGGCAAATCTACGATAAACTCTTCTTTTATACTCCAAAACTGAGAAGCTAGTTTCTTTGCTGTTTTTTCTGCTGTTTCAGGATTCAAAGCTGTTACGAGCACGCTTGCTCCGGCAATTGGAATATCAGAATACGGAAAGCCTCCAAAAACGGACACATTGTATACGTCTACTTCTTGCTCGGCTTGTTTAGCAAGATCAATCATTTTTTTCATCGGCCCTTCTGCTGTTCGCATATTAATCGACGGCAAAAGCATAGGCAATTTTTTTAAAGATGCATAATAGATAGCGCTTTCTTTTACTTGTGTTAAAAGCGCTCGCGCTGCATTCACTCCTTGTTCATACATATCAACATGAGGATATGTTTTAAACCCGAAATGAAGCGGCGTGTACGTAAGCATATCTTCACTGATATTTGCGTGCATATCGAGCGTAGTAGCAATAGGAACGTTGCTTCCTATACAGCTTCTTATCTGATTTAACAAATGAGCTTCAGGATCGAAAAGATGTTTTACGACCATTGCACCGTGCAAAGCGATTAACAAACCGTCTAACGGTCCCGCATGAGTAAGTGAGTGCAGCATTTGCTTTTCAATTATGTGATAAGCTTCAGAAGATACAATCCCGGACGGAACTGCAGCTGCACAAACAAGGGGAACGATTTCTACCTGCTCTTCTTGCTTTAATACATCTAAAAATCCCCCTACTTCTGTTTTGGTTCCTGAGTATGCTTTATATATTTCCGTTCCAACAAAATAGCCTTCTTGTACAAACTGTTCTATTTCTGTTTTTAATGGACTAAAGCTGTGAGATTCATGATAAAAAAAGGCAATGCCAATGCGATATGAAGACATGTGCTCCTCCTTTTCGCTAAGGTGCGAGATTAATAGTTGGTGTAGACAGACTTCCATTCTGTCATCACATCAAATGCATGATGAGAAACTTCCCTGTGACCGTTGCCAGACATCTTCATTCCTCCGAATGCTACCCCCATTTCAGCATTAGATGTTCCATTATTGATATAGACTAATCCGCTAACAGCGTCTTTGGCTGCTCGGCTGGCATAATGTAAGCTGCTTGTATAAATAGAAGTGGAAAGTCCATACATCGTCCCGTTATTGACCCTCATTGCTTCTTCATAGCCATCTACTTCAATAAAAGCAAGCACGGGGCCAAAAATCTCTTCTTGAGCAATGGTGTGGTTCGAACGAACGTTATCAATAATCGTAGGCATGTAATAACAAGTCCCTAACTCTGATAGAGCATGACCTCCGAGCGCAATATTTCCGCCTTCTTCCACCGCTTTTTGCACGTAATCTTCTACTAAACGGCACTGCTGTTCATTTACAAGCGGGCCTATCACAACCCTTTCATCAAGACCATTTCCAATCTTCATTTCCTTTGTAAGAGCTACTACTTTTTTCAAAAGCTCTTCTTTTACTGAACGTTCTACAATCACTCTGCTAGCTGCGGTACAGCGCTGTCCCGTTGTTGTAAATGCTGATTTAACAATTCCTTCTGCTGCTTTATCCAAATCAGCATCTTTTAATACGATAACCGCGTTTTTTCCTCCTAGCTCTAATGAAATTCGTTTTAAGGTTTTGCTGCTCATTTCTGCTAATTGCTGCCCAACTTCCGTAGAGCCCGTAAATGAAATGATTTTCACTTCAGAGTGCGTAGCAAGCTTTTGTCCAACAATTCTACCGGATCCCGTAAGCAAGTTAATTGTTCCTTTTGGAAGTCCCGCAGCGTGCAATACTTCCATAAAAATCTTCGCTGAGAGCGCCACTTCTGAAGCCGGCTTCCAGACAACGGTATTGCCAGCGATTAAAGCGGCAAACATTTTATAAGAAGCGAGAGAAACAGGAAAGTTCCAAGGTGTAATACATGCCACAACTCCAAGCGGTTCGCGAACCATTTTTATATCTCGGTCAGGAAAGCCAGCGGGCACTATTTCGCCAAACAAACGTCTTCCTTCTCCCGCCATATACTGAGCTGTTGCAATGACGACACCAACTTCCCCTATGGATTCTGTCAGCGGTTTTCCCATCTCTTTTGTCATCACTTGAGCTAGCTCTTCTTTTCTGTCTTCAAAAAGCTCAGCTGCTTTTGTTAAAAATGCTGCACGTTCAGGAATAGATGTATTTTTCCAGTGGCTGTAGGCTGTACTAGCCGCTTTTACCGCATCGTCGACTTGACTAGCCGTAGCGGCTGCGCACGTTCCGACGAGCTCTTGTGTTGCAGGGTTTATACTTTCAAAATAGGTTTGCTCCTCTTCACTTACCCACTCGCCGTTAATATATAAATTTCCTTGTAACAGTTCGGTTTTAGTGTGACTCATATTGTTACCCTCCTTTTCATTTAAAAAGCTAGTTAATTGAAACTGCTTCTGTGATGACTTCTTCTAGTAAAGACAGCCCTTGATTCAGCACGTCTTTATCAATATTTAGCGGCAGCATTAAACGAATGGTTTGCCCTTTGACTCCACAGTTCATAATAAGCAGTCTTTTTTCCAGCGCTTTTGATTTAATAACAGGGACATAAGCAGCTGCTGTTTCAGCATGAAATTCAATACCAATCATCATACCAATTCCTCTAACCTCTTTAATAGCCGATAAATGTCCGATAGAATGCTGAAGGCGTTTAACAATATCAGTACCTACTTTTTCACTGCGCTCTACAAGCTTTTCTTCTTCAATGATTGAAATATTAGCTAAAGCAGCTGCGCACGATACTGGATTTCCACCAAAAGTAGAACCATGTCCAGCTGTTGGCCATTTCTCATGCAGTTCTCGGCTTGCTACAATAGCTCCTAATGGCATGCCACCGGAAAGAGCTTTTGCTAAAACTAAAATATCTGGTGTAACTCCAGCATGTTCTGCGGCAAACATTTTTCCAGTGCGGCCAAATCCCGTTTGCACTTCATCAAAAATAAGCAGAATTCCGTAATCATTCGCTATGTCTCTCAGTGCGCGTAAAAAGCTAGAAGGAGCAGGGTAATAGCCTCCTTCGCCCATGACTGGCTCAATTACAATCGCTGCTACGCGTGAAGGATCTACTCGCAGTTCAAACAGCTTTTGCAGTTGATTTAAGCAATATGCTTCCGCTTCTTCCTCGTCAACATTAGGAAGCTGACTTGGATACGGATAAGGAGCGTGATACACTTCTCCTAAAATCGGCTCGTAGTAGCTGCGGTATTTTGAGCTTGAAGCCGTAATAGCTGTAGCTCCTAGTGTACGGCCGTGAAAAGAACCTTCAAAAGCAATGATCGCTGGTCTGCCAGTGGCCGCTTTTGCTAATTTGAGCGCACCATCAATGGCTTCTGCGCCTGAGTTTGAAAAAAACACCGTGTCTAAGTTTCCAGGAGTAATTTGCGCAAGCTTTTCTGCTAAATTCACTGCTGTTTCGTAATAGCCGTAGTTTAAGCCTAGGTGAAGCAGCTGATCTGCTTGTTTTTTTATCGCTTCTACCATCTTTTCATGCGTATGACCCACTGCATTGACAGCTACTCCTGATACAAAATCAATGTATTCCGTGCCATCAGCTGTCCAAAATTTCGCACCTTGCGCTTTTTCAATAACAAGCTCTGTTACTCTTGTCATCACGGGTGATAAATGTTTTTTTCCTTTGATTTGAAGCTCTTCTGTTTTATTTTGCACTTTCATATGACTCATCCTTTCTTATGTGCTGATGAAAAATAGAAAACGCTTGATCTAGCAATCTCACTATTTCATCAACTTCTGATTTCGTTATATTTAAAGGAGGACTGATAATGATATGTTCTCCTTTATGTCCATCTACAGATCCGGATCCTGGATAAAATACGCCTCCAAGCTCCATACAAATTTCATTGAGCTTTTCGCTGGCTGCTTCACTTGGCTCGAAAAATATCTGTTGATTGGCGTCTTTCATTAATTCTAATCCAATTAAAAGGCCGCGGCCGCGAATATCTGAAATATAAGGATGCTTGCGCTGCAGCGCTACTAAACATTCCATTAAATACGCGCCTTGAGTTTCAACGTTTTGAAGGATATTCATTTCTTCATACATATCCAAAGCAGCAAGACCTGCTGCTATTGAAACAGGATGTCCACTGTACGTATAGCCATGAAGAAATTTCCCGCTGCTATTTTCTAACAGGCCTTGAATCAGACGGTCATGGACAATCATTCCTCCTAAAGGAGCGTACCCAGCTGAAACTCCTTTACCAAACGTTAGGATATCCGGTTCGATTCCGAATTGTTCCACTGCAAAATCAGTTCCCGTTCTCCCGAAGCCTGTCATAACTTCATCAACAATCAAAAGAATGTCATAGCGGCTGCAAAGCTCACGTACTTTTTTGAAATAGTCAAGCGGAGGTACAACAGCTCCTTGCTGACTTCCTACGATGGGCTCTGCGATAAAAGCTGAAATATTTTCTGGACCAAGCTCTAAAATGGTGCGTTCGATATCGGTGATACAGCTCCAGTTTTGATTTGCCATGCAGTCCTCTTGATTGCGATTATACGGACAGCGATGACAATACGGAGAATAGACGTGCGCAAAATGTAAAAGATTAGGTGTATAAGGATATCGTCTTTTTACGTCCCCTCCAGCTGATAGTGCACCTATCGTATTTCCGTGGTAAGACTGCCACCTTCCGATTACGATGTGTTTTTGCGTCTTTCCGGCATCTCTGTGATATTGCCTTGCTAATTTTAATGCACTTTCATTTGCTTCTGATCCTCCTGATGTAAAATAGACTTTGTTTAAATGAGGTGGCGCCATTTTACCAATTACACCTGCAAGCTTATGCAAAACATCCGTTTCAAAACGTAATGTATGAACAAACGCCGCTTTTTTTGCCTGATCAGCCATCGCCTCGGCTATTTTTACAATGCCGTGCCCTAAGTTTGCCGCCACGGCCCCGGAGCAGCCGTCTAAATACTTTTTTCCTTGTTCATCTATTAAGTAGCTTCCTTCACCGTGTGTAATCATAGGGTACTTTTTTGTTAGATCTCTATGAAAAACATAGTCTCTTTTTATTTCGTCCATCTTTCCACCACCATCGCCATTCCTAATCCTCCTGCAACGCAAATAGTTGCGAGGCCGTATCGTCTTTTTTGCTTTTGGAGCTCATGACACAAAGTTGTTATAATTCTTGCCCCGGAGCAGCCTAAAGGGTGTCCAAGCGCAATCGCTCCTCCGTTTACATTCACTTTTTCTGATGTGATATTCCATTCTCTTAAGCAAGCAATACTTTGGGCGGCAAATGCTTCGTTTAATTCAATCAAGTCCATATCACCTAAGCGTAAACCGACTTTATTTAAAGCAATTTGTGAAGCAGAAACAGGGCCAATTCCCATTTCCTTTGGAGAGACACCGGCCGCGGCAAATGACACAATCTTTGCCATAGGTGTTAATCCGAGGTGCTCAGCTTTTTCTTCCGACATCAGCAGCATCATCGAAGCGCCATCGTTTCTGCCGGATGAATTGCCCGCTGTCACCGTTCCATTCCTTTGAAAAACTGGCTTAAGCGCACCAAGCTTTTCTTTACTAGTAAGCCGCGGAAATTCATCTGTTGCAAAATGCCCCATTCCTTTTTTTCCTTCTTTTACAGGCACTGGGATAATTTCTTCTTCAAACAAATCAAGTTCTATAGCCCGCCTAGCTTTTTCCTGACTATAAAAAGAAAACTCATCTTGTTCCGCGCGGCTAATACTATACTTTTCAGCGAGCCACTCGGCCGTCTGTCCCATTGTAAACGTTCCGTATAAAGTTTCAGGCTGTGATTTTGGCTGACTTTCTGTATTAGAGTCATAGAGTGTTAAATCACCAACGTGAAAACCGAAACGAGTGCCTACCGTATAGTGCGGTGCTTGAGACATGCTTTCCACTCCTCCGGCTAATACCACTTCGGCTTGACCCGATAAAATGGACATAGCTCCATTCATCACAGCCTGCATACCTGAGCCGCACTGGCGGTGCACGGTATAAGCTGGAATACGTTCAGAGAATTGAGCTTTCAGTCCAGCTACTCTTGCTATATTAGGAGCATGAGCGCTTTGTTTCGTTTGTCCGACGATAATTTCATCGACAATCTCTGACGTGTATCCGGCTGAAGACAAATTGTTTTTCATCACAAGAGAGACTAGTTCTTCCGGAAGCGTATCTGCAAGCGAACCGCCAAACTTTCCGATAGGAGTTCGAAATGCATTTACAATCACTGTCATTATGCCGTCACCTCATTGTCTTTACTAAACAATTTAGAAACGTGAAAAGAAGCCTGTGTTTTTTGTTTTACTTCCTCTAAAGAAACACCGGGAGCTGTTTCAAGAAGTTCAAGACCAAGGTCCGTTACCGAAAAGACAGCTAATTCCGTAATAATCATATCGACTCGTCGCTCTGAAGTGAGCGGATAGGTTAACTTCCCAACTAGCTTTGACTCTCCTTGACTATTCGTATGAAGAGTCGTCACAATCACTTTTTTTGAACCTTCTAATAAATCCATTGCTCCTCCTACGCCAAGAACGCTTTTCCCAGGAACAGCCCAGTTTGCAATTCGGCCTGCTTCATCTACTTGAAGCACTCCAAGAATGGATACATTCACATGGCCTCCGCGTATCATGGCAAAGGAATCGGCACTGTTAAAAAATGAGGAACCTTCCAAAACCGTGACGGGCAGCTTTCCAGCATTCACAAGTTCTGGATCTACATAAGCTTCTTTAGGAGTAGGCCCAACGCCGAGAATCCCGTTTTCTGAATGTAAAAACACGTGAACATCGGGTGAAATATAATTAGCAACCAGAGTAGGAATGCCTATTCCTAGGTTCACTACATCTCCGTGACAAAGCTCTTTTGCAGCACGCGCAGCAATATATTGTTTGACGTTCATCTTATTTTTCTCCTTTCACTACGATATAAGTAACGTATAAATGAGGAGTTACAATTTCTTCAGGAGAAATCTGTCCAACTTCAACAACTTCTTCTACTTCGGCAATCACGATATCAGCGGCTGTTGCCATCATTGGATTAAAGTTTCTTGCTGA
This sequence comes from Priestia megaterium, assembly GCF_023824195.1. Classification (NCBI taxonomy): domain Bacteria; kingdom Bacillati; phylum Bacillota; class Bacilli; order Caryophanales; family Bacillaceae; genus Priestia; species Priestia megaterium. The sequence goes on along the minus strand of NZ_CP085442.1, from coordinate 2,474,514 downwards.
TTTGCTGTAAATAAGATTTCCGAGTCGATCTGCTTTTTTAGCTTTTATAAGAGCTACATCTGCGTGCAACGATTCTTGCAAAACATATTTCTTTCCTTTTAATACTCGTTCTTCTTTTCCTTCCGCCAGCTGGGTCCCTACGCTCACAGGCGTATAAAATCCTCCGATGCCTGCTCCTCCTGCTCTAATAGCCTCGGACATTGTTCCTTGTGGGATGAGCTCCACTTGAAGTTCTTGTTGTTGACAAGCGTGTACAACTTCAGGGTTGGAAGTAAAATAAGACCCTATGGCTTTTTTTACTTGTTTTTTTTGAACCAATACACCTAATCCTTTTCCAGGTTCACCGAGGTTATTACTAATAATCTCTAAATCTTTAAGGTTTGATTTGGCAATCGCTTCAATCAGACTAAGCGGGCTTCCAACAAGACCAAATCCACCTACCATAATGCGTGCGCCATCTGTTATTTTTTCTATTGCTTCTTCGCGCGTGATGATTTTGTTCATTTTGTTTCCTCCTTTTCTTTTTATATTTCACAGCGCTTTACACGAAAAAAACCAAGCAGGACACAATGACTCCCAAAAGAAACAGGGATGTCCCCCACTCTTTGTAAAGTGTGTGTGTCTGCTTGGTTTTAATAAGACCATGAAAAGAGGTTGTCTTCTCACTTTATTCTAACCAAACGCTATGTAATTTTTTGATTCACATTATCCCAGTAACGTTGGATTGCAGCCTGGAGCGCTACGATAATCGCCTGTTGAGATGGAGCAAAATAATAATTTTGAATACGTTCAATAAGAGGTTCAATTCCATCTGCAAGGCAGTAACCAATAAGCAGCTTCCGGAAAAAATTTTGCGTCAGCTCCGTAATAAACGTAAACTCAGCATTTACAATTTTATGCTCTGTCAGATCCACTTCTAGTACAATTCCCGCATGCTTATACATTTCATACATGGAAGTTCCCTGTGGAGCTTTTGCATATCCTGTCACAATGACTGTATTCAGTATTTGCATGCCCCTTAATCTCCTTTTAAAAACTATTTAATTACTCCGCACTTTTACAATAATAATTCTGAAAGGTCAAATGAGATTAACTCATATGCTTTTAGTTATGTAAGTGCTTTCATTTTTAAAAAGATATGTTCTTACACAACTAATATTTCGCCTTTTCTAGGCAAAATCCTTCTTTTCTTTTAAAAAAACTTTCTATTTTTTTATTTATTCCGCTTTATTGAAATTTATTCGAGTCTCCATCAAACTTTTCATCCGCTATACGGATGGACTCTGTTGGACAGCCTTCAAACGCATCTATTAAATCGTCTTCCAGCTCTTGGGGTACTTCAACCGTGCCTTGATTATCATCAAGTATAACGAACGCAATTCCTTCATCATCATAATCATAAATATCAGGTGCCGCAGCTCCGCATGCACCGCACGCAATACACGTTTCTTTATCGACTATCGTATATTTCCCCATGATCATTCTCCTAACTAAGTTTAAAAGTTATTACTCATTACCAGCCGCGTTCTTGCATACGATTTTCTGGTAATAATGATGAAATTTCAATTCCTTTCATTGCACTTCCTAATCCTTTTGACAAGTTTGCAATAAGTTCATAGTCTTGATAATGCGTTGTTGCTTCCACGATTGCTCGCGCAAATTTTTCAGGGTTGTCTGATTTGAAGATTCCTGATCCAACGAACACACCGTCTGCTCCAAGCTGCATCATTAACGCTGCGTCTGCTGGTGTTGCTACGCCGCCTGCTGCAAAGTTTACAACCGGTAAACGGCCTTCACGCTTAATTTGCAGTAATAACTCATAAGGCGCACCTAATAGTTTTGCTTCTGTCATTAACTCATTTTCGTCCATACCCACAACTTTACGTACTTGAGCGTTTACTTGACGCATATGACGCACTGCTTCGACGATGTTTCCTGTCCCTGGTTCGCCTTTTGTACGAAGCATCGAAGCACCTTCACCAATTCGTCTTGCTGCTTCTCCTAAATCACGGCATCCGCATACAAATGGAACCGTAAATGTACTTTTGTTAAGGTGATATTCCTCATCAGCTGGAGTGAGTACTTCACTTTCGTCAATGTAGTCTACACCCATTGCTTCTAGCACACGTGCTTCAACGATATGGCCGATACGGGCTTTCGCCATAACTGGAATGGATACAGCGTTCATCACTTCTTCAACAATTGTTGGGTCTGCCATACGAGACACGCCGCCTGCTGCACGAATATCAGCTGGAACACGCTCTAATGCCATAACGGCAACAGCGCCTGCTGCTTCTGCAACTTTTGCCTGTTCTGCATTGATCACGTCCATGATAACGCCGCCTTTTTGCATTTCTGCCATTCCCCGCTTCACGCGGTCCGTTCCATTTCTCATCATATCTAATTCCTCCTTTATATGTTCAAGTACTTATCATGCAACTTCCATGCCAGGGTTAAAATATAGAAGAAATTAGTAAAAAATATTGATTTTTATGCCAAATTATTCAGCGGTTTTTAAAAATTTGGCAGGTAAAAGCCAATTTTTTAAACCAAAATAGCTCCCACCCCTATTAGAGACGGAAGCTGTTTTGTTAAGGAACTAACACTAATTTTCCAGTCGTTTTTCTTCCTTGAAGCAGACGATGTACATCTGCCGCTTCATCAAGTGAAAATGTGCCGCCCAGCATTAATTTTAACTGACCAGCATTTACGTAGTTTAATAGCTCATGCAGGCTTTGCTGATAAAGCGTTGGTTTTGCCATCATTTGAGGCAAGAAAAAGCCAAGAACCGATTGGTTTTTTTCCATTAGGCGGGCAGGGTTAAATTTTACAGGTTTTCCGCTAGCCATTCCGTAAAAAACGAGGCGCCCAAACGGTGCAAGACATTGAAGAGATTCATAGAATATATGCCCTCCTACCATTTCTAAAATAATATCGGCTCCTTTTCCTTCTGTTACTTCTAAAATTTGTTTTTCCCAGCCTGTTTCTGTATAGTTAATCGCTTCGTCAGCTCCAAGATTTTTTGCAAGCTCAAGCTTTTCTTTGGAGCTCGCTGTAGCAATGACTTTTCCAGCTCCAAACATTTTAGCAAGTTGAACAGCTAAAGTTCCAACACCGCCTGCTGCCGCATGAACGATGACGGTTTCTCCTTTTTCAAGGCGACCCATTGTTTTTAAAATATGATAAGCTGTTAGCCCTTGAAGAGGCAAAGCAACTGCTTGTGTTAAATCCACATCCTCTGGTAAAGGAATAAGGCCTCTTGAATCTGCCAGCGTGTACTCAGCGTATCCTGTTGCTCGATTAGATCCTAGCAGCGTCACGACTTTTGTACCTACTTTTATCCCTTTTACGTCTTCACCTACTTCGACCACTTCTCCCGCAACTTCAGAGCCTGGAATAAAAGGCAGCGGTGTTTCGACTACGTATGCTCCTTCACGCCGCGCAGCATCGGCATAATTAACGCCAATTGCCGCAACTTTAATGAGCACATCTTTCTTTTTCGGTATAGGGCGTGCAATATCGATAACTTGAAGAACATCAGGTCCTCCGTACTGCGTAAATTGAATGGCTTTCATCTTATATCCCCCTCTTATTTCCCTTGAAATAGTGGCTTTCTTTTTTCTTTAAACGCGGAGATTCCTTCTTGATGATCCCTCGTTTCTACCATAAGAACTTGCGTTAGCCTCTCTTGTTCAAGGACTTGTTCTAATGTTAAATGAAAGGAATCATTGACAATCTTTTTCATTTTCCCATACGCTTTCGTTGGTCCTTGTGATAAGCGACTTGCAAAGGATCTGACCTCATCTTTCAGCTGATTTAACGGCACTACACGGTTTAAAAAACCAGCTTTGTAAGCCGTGTCGGCATCCATAGGCTCTCCTAAAAATAACAGTTCCTTAGCTCTGTGGGGGCCAACGACCTTTGTAAGAAAGTAAAGGCCTCCTCCGTCTGAAATCAATCCAACTTGAGAAAAGCTTAATACGAACCGACTTTCTTCTGACGCAATGATAAAGTCAGAAGCGAGAGCTAAATTAAAAGCCGCTCCTGCTGCAAACCCATGAACTGCTGAAATAATTGGCTTCTCTAGATTTTGCATCGCTAAAATACATTCATTTAAACGGCCGATATGTTCATAAACATCAGCTCCGGATGCTTGGCCCATTGTTTTTACATCGCCTCCGGCAGAAAACGAACGCCCTGCTCCATTTAATATAACTACTTTAATAGAACCGTCACTTTGTGCCTGTTTTATTTCAGCTGTTAACTTTTCAATCATTTCCTCACTGAATGCATTTAAACGATCCGGCCGATTTAACGTTAAAGATAAAATAGTCCCCTGCTTTTCTACTACTAAATCACTCATAGTTCGGATTCCCTCCTCTTTAATTTGCATTAAACGATAAGCCACCCGCCGTCTACTAATAAATCACTTCCCGTCATATACGATGCCTCTTTAGACGCTGCAAAAGCAATGACGTTTGCAATTTCATCTGGTTTACCAACACGTTTTAAAGCCGTATTTTTTTCGATTGCCTTAGTGAAGCGCTCATTTTCAAGTCCAGGCTGTGTTAAAGGTGTTTCTACGAATCCAGGAGACACAGAGTTTACTCTCACTCCATAAGGTGCTAATTCAAATGCCATTGCTTTTGTAAAGTTAATTAAAGCAGCTTTAGCAGCGCTGTAGTGAGGAATTTGTGCACCTGCTTTATGTCCTGAAAGAGAAGCGATGTTAACAATAGATCGATTTTCTCCTATTTCTTCAGTTAAAAAAGGAATCAAATGTTTTGTTACAAGAAATACGCTTGTTAAATTGACGTCCTGCACGTGTTTCCACTGTTCAAGAGTTGTTTCTTTAATTGTTGAATTAACTGATCCGCCTGCGTTATTAATTAATAAATGAATTTGTCCGTACTTTTCTTTTATAAACTCAGCCAGCTCTTTGACGTCTTCTTCTTTCGTTACATCAGCTGAAAAAATATCTGTGCATTTTCGTTCGCACCGTGTGTCAATAGCCGATGCAGCCTGTACTAGTTTTTCTTTCGTTCGCCCGACAAGAATGACGCGAGCTCCTTCTTTTGCCATTCTCTGAGCGGTCGCTTCTCCAATGCCGCTTCCAGCTCCTGTAATAACAGCTATTTGCCCTTCAAAACGCATAATATCCCTCCTTATACAACATATCGCCCGCTGTCAATAAATTCACGGGCGATGTCTCGATTGCGCGTGAACTCTCCTTCATTTTGCAAATCATTCATCCATTTTCCAAGAATTGTGCGGTACTGTCGGTGTTTTTCACCCGTTAACATCCCGTTTATTAATTGTCGAGCCTGCTTTTCAATTTCAAAGAGCGTTTCACTAACAACCGTTGCTGTCAGCTTACTTTTTAACTTTTCTTTTTCTTCTCCATTTCTGGTTACGGCTTTTTCCGCCCGCAGCACAGACGACTCTATGGCAAATAGTCCAACAGCAATTTCTGCGAGCTTCATCAGCGTTTCTTGTTCTTGTGCTAGATTGGCGTTAAACGTTTGGAATGCTATTCCTAACAAAGCAAGAAATAAATGTCTTGTCGTAATAACCGCCTGCTTTTCTCTTGCTAGAAGTTCATTTGAAGGTGTTTCCCACTGACCGCTCATCAATTCACTAACAGCATGTTCTACTTGTTTGCTCAGCTCTATTTCTCCTTTGCCTGCTTTTTTTAGAAGCTGAGTTGGAAGCAAAAGGCGGTTGATTTCATTTGTACCTTCAAAAATACGATTGATGCGTGAGTCACGATATACTTGTTCTATTTTATATTCTTGGATAAACCCTGCGCCGCCATGAAGCTGCAGCGATTCATCGGCAATTAAATCAAGAGTTTCCGATCCATACACTTTACAAACTGAACATTCCATTGCAAATTCAGCCAGCTGTTTAGCTACTAACTTATGATTTTCACTTTCATATAAGCCACCAAGCGCCTCTTCTAGTAAACCAGCTGTACGGTACTGAATAGATTCAGATGCAAAAATACGAGCCGCCATTTTTGCTATTTTTTCTTTTGAAGCATTAAATTCCGCAATAGCTGTTTTAAACTGCTTGCGTTCTTTTGTATAAGCTAAAGCAAGTTCAAACGCATATTTCGCTGCGCCCATACATGCAGAACCTAAGTTAAAACGTCCAAGGTTTAAGACGTTCAACGCAATCAAGTGACCTTTTCCTACTTGTCCAAGTACGTTTTCTACGGGTACTAAGCAATCTCCATAAATAACCGGACGAGTAGACGACCCTTTAATTCCCATTTTCTTTTCTTCTGGCCCAAGAGAGAGTCCTTCAAAACCTTTTTCTACAATAAAAGCGGTAAAATGTTCACCGTCTACTTTTGCATACGTGATGAACGTATCTGAAAAGGCAGCATTGGTAATGTACTGCTTCGTTCCATTTAATACATAATGCGTTTTTTCAGGATTTAATACGGCTTTTGTTTGGGCTGCAAGAGCATCAGAACCTGCTTCTGGCTCTGTCAAACAGTAGGCGCCAATATATTCGCCGCTTGCCAATTTAGGCAAGTATTTTTCTTTTTGCTTCTTGGTGCCAAAATACGTAATAGGAAGGGTCGCAATGCATGTATGATTAGAATGAGCGACTCCATATCCGCTTGTCCGGCCAATGATTTCACCGACGAGTCCTTTGCTTACTTTATCAAGACCTAGTCCTCCATATGTTTCTGGAATACTGTGAGCAAGAAGTCCAAGCTCGCCTGCTCTATGCATCAATTCTACTACTTTATTAAAATCCTGCTGCTCAATGTCATTATGGTAAGGGTCTACTTCTTTTTCAATAAACTGCTTTGCTGTCTGAGCAATCATACGATGCTCATCCGTTAAGTCTTCGGGTGTATAAACGTGATGCATAGATGTTTTTTTTAGTAAAAATGATCCGCCTTTTGCTTCGGTTTTCATTTCAGACATATCGTTTCCTCCCCGTTTACTAGCTTTTTTTTCACTACCTTAGGAATTACGGAATAGACGTTTTTCCGGCTTACAAAGCCAATTTCGTCTAGAAAGCCATACTGAGTGAGCATTTCCCCTACGGCTGAGCGCTTCAATATTTCAACAGGTGAATGCTCATAAGCCTCATACAAGAGCAGTGCAGCTTTTGCAGCATCCGTTAAATGAAATGTTTTTAGTTGCAGCAGACAGCTTATAAAGTACCCTGCTCCATATAAATCTTCTAGACAGAAGCGATCGGATGAACCTGAACAAACCAATAAAACAGTTTCAGCTTGACCTCGCTGACAAACAGCACTCGCAACCGCTTCTCCATTTAACAGTGAAGCTGCATATACATGTTTTGCTTTCTCGGCGTTATGGATGGCTACCGTTCCATTAGTGGTAGACAAAATAACTGCTTTATTTTGAACATGCTCCTTTAACGTGCTGGGGTTTGGATCAAAAAAGCCTTCAATCGTTTTCCCTCTATATTCGCCTACAAGCGCAATTTCATCAGGCTTATACGTTTTTGCTTTTTTACGCGCCTCTTCTTCATTTTTTACCGGAATAACTTCTATTGCTCCTTGCTGTAAAGCAGCCGCAATTGTTGATGTAGCTAATAAGACGTCAAATATAACAACCGCTTTTCCTTCTAGCTTTTTGGCAAGAAGCTCTTCTTTTTTGAGTATTACGTGAACTTTTCCTTTCATATATGTCCTCGTTCTGTGTGCAGAGCATGAATAATTAGTGTTTTTACATAATCTCCAAATTGTAAAAACCGTTTATCATTTGTTTGGCCTTTTTTATAACGGTAATAAATTTGCTGACAAATGACAGCAAGTTTGAAGTACGCAAATTTCAGGTAAAAGTCAATGTGTGAAACATCCCGTCCGCTTTTTTTAGCGTATGCTTCTACAAAATCTCGACGGGAATAAAAGCGTTTTTGCACAGTAACAGGTGGATTTCCGAGTCCTCTTTTTAAAAGTTCAGGGTCGCTGTCTTCCATCCAATAGCTCAGCGCCACTCCCAAATCAGCAAGCGGGTCTCCAACGGTTGTCATTTCCCAGTCAAATAATCCTACAATTTTATTTCCATCCGGTGAAAATAACGTATTGTTAAGCTTATAATCATAGTGAATAATGGTCGAGTGCTGTGAAGTGGGGATGTGTGTGATCAACCATTTTTTTAGGGCTTCTACTTCCGGTATGTCACTTGTTTTTGATTTTTCATAACGATGAATCCAGCCGTGTACCTGACGTTCTAAAAATCCTTCGGGCTTGCTGATTTTTTCAAGAAGCGTGCCTTTATAAGGAACATCATGAAGTTGAGCAAGGACATCCACCATTTGTTCTGAAATACGACGGCAAAGTTCGCTAGTTCCTTTCACTTCCTTTGGAAACGCTGTGTCGATGAGAACACCGTGCTTTCTCTCCATTAAAAAAAAGGGTTTCCCGACCACCGTCTCATCTTCACAAAACACATACGGCCTAGGAGCGAGAGGGAAAGACTTCGATAAAACAGATAAAATCTTGTATTCTCTTTGCATGTCATGCGCTTTTGGCGCAACTGGCCCAAAGGGAGGGCGTCTCAACACCGCCTCCCACTCTCCGACTGAAAGAGCGTAGGTTAAATTGGACGCACCTGATCCAAATTGCTTGATTAAAAGAGGCTCTTTAGGTAAATCAGGAATAGAAACACGGAGAAACTGATGCAGTTTTTCCGTGTTTAATTCCTCTCCTTTTCGTACAGGAATGATTTGTGACATTCTTTTACCACCTGCTTTTTTATAGTTAAACAGCTACTTTATAATTCATCAAAAACTGCTTAATGTCCGCTGGAATAGAAACGCTTTTTTGTGCATCAAAATCAAAGTACACGATGACAGCTTCTCCTTTAGCAATCAATGATCCCGTCTTGCTGTCGGTAATTTCATGGCCAATTGTAAAGCTTTTATTGCCGACTCTAGATACAAAGGTTTTAATCATTAGCACTTGATTAAAATAACCCTGCGCAACAAAATCACATTTAGTAGACGCTAAAATATACTCCCACTTTTTTGTATGCATAGATGCTCCCATTTCTTCAAAGAAAGCAATCCGGGCCTCTTCTAAATAAATGAAATAGCTCGTATTGTTAATGTGACCCAGTGCGTCTGTTTCGCAAAAGCGCACTTTGACCTGTGTTTCATACATGATCTTCTCCTCCTTTACTTATGTGAAAAAACAGCGGGACGCTTTTCAATAAATGCTGATACTCCTTCTTTAATATCTTCTGTTTGAAAGACTTCTTCAAACAGCTCTGCCTCAAGTTCAAGGCCTTCAGATAATGTACGATTCATTCCTTCGTTTACCGCTGTCTTAATTCGAGAAAGTGACGGAAGAGAGTGACGGTTAAATTTCTTAGCCAGCTCTTTTGCTTTTTCGAGCCCTTTTCCTTTAGGCGTTACATGATTGGCAAAGCCTGCATGAAGCGCTTCTTCTGCAGAAACAGGACTGCCGGCAAACATCCACTCTTTAGCTTTAGAAACGCCGATTACGCGTGGAAGGCGCTGAGTTCCGCCGCCTCCAGGAAACAATCCGAGCTTCACTTCTGGAAGACCGATTTGAGCATGTTCTTCGGCAATACGTATATCAGCAGTGAGCGAAAGTTCGCATCCTCCTCCAAACGTTAAACCGTTTAACACCACAATTGTTGGTTTTTCAATGTTTTCAAGTTTTTGCAAAACACGATGGGTTTTCATAAACTCTTCTTTAATGCCGCTTTGCCCCATTAACTGAGGAAACTCTTTAATATCAGCTCCAGCCATAAACGCCCGGTCGCCTGCTCCTGTTAAAATGATTGTAATTACATCAGGATCTTTACTAAGCTCTTCATACGTTTCTTCAAGCTGCTGCACAACAGCCTGGCTCATTACATTTAAAGGCGGATTATCAATGGTTACAATTGCCGTTTTCTCTTCTTTTTCAATACGCACAAATTTTTTCATCATTACTTCACTCCTTGTGTGTGGTATGTGTAAAAACCTTTTCCTGTTTTGCGTCCAAGCTCGCCTTTTTGAACTTTTTCTTCAATGCACGCAGCTGGCTTGTCCTCTGGATCCCCCGTTTCGCTATAGCGCTGCTGCATCACAAAATATCCGACGTCAATTCCCGAGAGATCCATCAATTCAAAAGGACCGATCGGGTGATTGAGCGCTTTTTTGCAAATCGTATCAATGTCTTCAAAATCTGCGTATCCATTTTCGTAAAGGAAAACGGCTTCTTTTTGCAACGCTCCTAAGATTCGATTAGCAATAAAACCTGAGATTTCTTTTTTCAGAAGGACTGCTGTGCGATTAATTTGTTTGCAAACTTGCATTGTCGTTTGAGCTGTTTGTTCACTTGTCTTTTCACTCATCACAACTTCTACGCAGTCCATTACAAGGGGAGGAAAAAAGAAATGCATGTTCACGATTTGCTCCGGACGGTTTGTGGCACTTGCAATAAGCGAGTTAACAATTGTTGAACTATTCGATGCTAAAATGGCGTGACTTGGTGCGTACTCATCTATTTCTTTAAAGACACTTTGTTTTACATCTAACTTTTCTACCACGGCTTCAATCACAAAATCAGCATTTGAAATCGCTTCCCTTAATATGTTTGTAAAAGACAATCTTCGAAATGCGGCTTCTTTAGCATCAGAAGAGATTTTGCCTTTATGAACCCACTTGCCTATAATTGCTTCCAGCTTATTTTTTGCATCAATGAGTGATTGTTCATTCATATCTTGAATAATTGTTTCATATCCTCCAAGTGCACAAAGCATACCGATTTGATGTCCCATTTGTCCTGCTCCAATAACAGCAATACGCTGTATATCTTTACTATTCATGTTATAGCCTCCTTTTAATATAAAAGGAGAGAAAGAGCTTATACTTTCCCGCCTTGTACGAGCACTGTCTAGCCTAGCAGCTACTATGACTGAATACCTTTCATCAGCATCTTATAAAAAATAGCCGCAACTTCTCGATCTGATTTTTCTCCATCCGGCTGAAACCAAAAATAGCTCCAATTTGTCATTCCTAATATGCCTAGCGTCACGATATCTGAAGGCAAATCTGAACGGAATTGCTCTGCTTCCATTCCTTTTTCAATAATTTCCTGTACGTTTTCTTTAAAACGATCGCGCTTTGGAATGATTTGTTCTAAGTGTTCTTCACTCAAATGACGCATCTCTCGAAAAAACACTTTAGCTCGAAGGCCTTCTTTCTCAATATCATGAACAAGTTTAAAAATAATGCTGTGCAGCTTTTCTGGATAAGATGTTGTCTTATCTGCAAGAATCGTCTCTTGGTTTTCTATTAATCTTTCAATATATTGAAGGTGAATATCCATTAAAAGCTCTTGTTTGCTTTTAAAATAATAATAAAACGTTCCTTTTGTGACGTTTAATTCATTTACAATATCTTGAATAGACGTTTCTTTGAAACCTTTTTGAGCAAAAAGCTGAATGCTTCGTTCCATCATCAAATCTTTCATCGTCAAACCCTCTCTGTCTTTTCTCATTTTCACAAATTATACCATGGCTTAGAGGGAGGTTTTGAAAAAGTTTGTTTATGTTCAGCTTATTTACATCGTTTCTTTCACCACTTCTTCTCGTAGTGCCCGTCGCAAAATTTTTCCTACATTGGTCTTAGGAAGCTCAGCGCGAAACTCAAAGATTCGCGGAATTTTGTAAGCTGCAAGGTGATGTCGACAATAAGAAGTAAGCTCTTCTTCGGAAAGAGATTTCCCTTCTTTCACTACCAAAATCGCTTTAATTGTTTCTCCTCTGTAAGGATGCGGCGCACCAATTACAACGGCTTCTTTAATGTGACTGTGTTCATATAAAACTTCTTCAATATCTCGAGGGTACACATTAAACCCACTTGCAATAATCATATCTTTTTTGCGATCAACAATGGATAAATACCCGTCTTCATCTATCTGTCCAATATCTCCGGTGTACAGCCAGCCGTTTCTAAGCGCGTGAGCTGTCTCTTCAGGCTGATTCCAATAGCCTTTCATAACTTGAGGGCCTTTAATCACTATTTCTCCAAGCTCTCCTCTTGGCAGTTCTTTTGTTCCTGTAGCCACGTCTACAATTTTATAAGCAGTTTGCGGAACGCCAAGTCCGACTGTACCTGGCTTTCTCTCACAAAACGGCAGGTTACAATGCGTCACGGGGGATGCTTCTGATAAGCCGTACCCTTCTAACACTTTAGCGCCCGTTTTTCGTTCGAACTCTTTCATCAGCTCAACAGGCATCGGCGCACTGCCGCTGTTGCAGATGCGAATACTTTCGATGTTGTATTCTTCTGCCCGCGGATGATTTGTAATAGCAACATACATAGTTGGCACGCCAGGAAAAATACTAGGCTGCTCTTTTTTTATTGTATTTAGTACTTCTTCCAAATCAAAACGCGGCAATAGCAATATTTCATTTCCGCAAAGAATCGATAAATGCATACAGGAAGTCATGCCAAATACGTGAAACAATGGAATAACGGTTAAGCATTTTTCTTTTCCTAATTCAATATCATGCTTAAATATTTCGTATGATTGAACTGCGTTTGTGTAAATGTTTGTATGTGTAAGCATCGCACCTTTAGATGGTCCGGTCGTTCCTCCCGTATACTGAAGAACAGCAATATCGTGTGCTGGATGGATGACCGGCTGATTAAATTCATGCTTGATGGTTAGAAAATCTAGGAAGGAAAGGTCTGGTGATGTAGGAACAAAAGGTTTTTGCAAGCTGACAGTTATCGCTTCTTCTATATCAACGCGGTTTCTTATCTCTTGAAGTCTCGTATAAAAATCATCGAGTAGAATTATTTTTTTTGCCCCGGAATCGTTTAAAATATGCTCTAGCTCTTGTTCGACAAGCATAGGGTTGACCTGAGTAACAATGCCGCCCGCTGCTACAATGCCGAAATAGCTTATTATATATTGCGGACAGTTTGGCAGCATAATTGCTACACGATCCCCTTTTTTAATCCCTTTTTTCTGTAGTGCTCCTGCAAATACGCGAACTGAGTGATACAGCTCCTGGTACGTTAACGTATGCTGATACATGCGCGTTGCCGTGTGAGCAGGATAACGTTCGGCTGCTTCTTTCAGCATATCAAATAGTGAAATATCTTCGATGTGAATGTCATGAGTGTAGGCTTCTGGATAAGGTGTAAACCACTTTTTAACGTCTTCCATCAAGTTACTCCTTTCTTATTCACATAGCATGAACTCCACCGTCTACAGTCAGAATATCTCCCGTAATATAATTAGACGCTGCAGAAGCAAGAAAAACAGCCGCTCCTTTTAAATCAGCTTCGGAGCCAAAGCGTTTTAAAGGGGTTTGACTTAGAAAATAATCTTTGCCTTGTTCCATAATAGCACCTGACATTTTAGTAGGGAAAAATCCCGGAGCAATCGCATTAACTTGAATATTATGTTGTCCCCATTTGACAGCTAAATCTTTCGTAAACGTAATGACCGCTCCTTTACTCGTGTTGTACCCGATTGTATCCATATACTGAGGATCTGTTCCTCCAAGACCGGCAATTGAAGCAATGTTAATAATCTTACCAGCTTTTTGTTTAATCATTTCTTTTCCAGCTTCTTGGGACATTAAAAACGTTCCTGTAACGTTAATATTCATCACTTTTTGCCATGCTTCAAGAGGCATTTCTTCAACTGGAGCACCCCACGTAGCTCCACTGTTATTAATTAAAATATCAATACGTCCAAATGTTTCAATCGTTTCATGCACGACATTTTTAATATCTTCAGGCTGACTGATGTTACATGCTAGAGCGAGGGTTTTTACGCCCATTGTGGCCAATCGATCGGCCACTTGCTGACATGCTTCTTTTTTTCTCGAACATAGAACAATATTTGCCCCTGCCTCTGCAAGCCCTTCTGCCATTTGTTCTCCTAATCCTCTGCCTCCGCCGGTAATAATAGCTGTTTTCCCAGTTAAATCAAACAAATCCTTTATGTGCATATGTTGCCTCCTTTTCTTGATAGGGTTTTAGCTCAAGTCTTGCAAGCTGTGCTTTGTGCACTTCGTCTGGGCCATCAGCGAGGCGAAGAGTGCGGGCATTTGCCCAAAGTGCCGCAAGCGGCGTGTCTTCTGAAACACCTGCTGCTCCAAATGCTTGAATAGCGCGATCAATGACTTTTAAAGCCATAGCAGGAGCCATTACTTTAATCATAGCAATTTCTTTCCGCGCTTTTTTATTTCCAACTGTGTCCATCATATAAGCAGCTTTTAATGTTAATAAGCGAGCTTGCTCAATTTCAATACGCGATTCTGCCACCCATTCTTGAATAACCCCTTGCTGGGAAAGCAACTTATTAAATGTAGAACGACTTTGAATACGCTTACATAATTCTTCAAGCGCTCTTTCAGCTGCTCCTATTAGACGCATGCAGTGATGAATACGTCCAGGCCCTAATCTGCCTTGAGCAATAGCAAACCCTTTTCCTTCGCCTAAAAGCATATTGGATGCTGGCACACGCACATTGTCATAATGAATTTCAGCATGTCCATGAGGAGCGTGATCGTATCCAAAAACTGGAATCATTCGTTCAATTTTAACTCCTGGAGTATTTAATGGAACTAGAATCATAGACTGCTGTTCATATTTAGATGCGGTAAAATCGCTTTTTCCCATGACAATAGCAATTTTGCAGCGAGGATCTCCCGCACCTGAAGACCACCATTTTCTTCCGTTGATTACATATTCATCGCCTTCTCTTACAATACTGCACTGAATGTTTGTGGCATCAGAAGAACCTACATCTGGTTCTGTCATAGAAAAGCAGGAGCGAATGTCTCCATTTAACAGCGGCTTTAGCCATTTTTCTTTCTGTTCGGGCGTTCCGTATCGAACCAGTACTTCCATATTGCCGGTGTCAGGAGCTCCGCAGTTAAAAGCTTCTGGTCCAATAATAGAACGGCCCATAATTTCGCAAAGGGGGGCATATTCGACATTTGTTAGACCCGCTCCGTATTCGCTTTCTGGCAAAAATAAGTTCCATAATCCAGCTTGCTTTGCTTTTTCTTTTAACTCTTCCATGATCGGAGGAACAGCTGACCATCTAGACGGCTGTTCATTCAGCTGTTGTTCGTATAGCTGTTCATTTGGGTAAATATGCTCTTCCATAAAAGAGTTCAATTCTTTTTGCAGCTTCACTACTTTGTCAGAGTAAGAAAAATACACGGTATTCCCTCGCTTTCATTTACTTACTAACCGGTTGGTATGTTACATATTCATCATAAATGAAGGGAAATAATTCAGCAAGATATTTTTAGAAAAATTCTAAATATTATATTATTTAAAAATAAAAAAAGAGAGGTTTTAACCTCTCTTTTTACGCGGATGTCATTTCCTCAAATACGGCTGATACCTTTTCAAACTCATCATCATCTTCAATTGAAGACCATTCACCATCATCTTCAATTTTTAAAAAGAAAACATCAATTTCTTCTTCTGTTTCAATTAAAACTTCTTCCACAAACGCAACAGCAATATAATCGTGCCCTTCAATCGTCATTTTTCCAAGCACTTCAATATCTTGCTCTTGATCATTTTCATCTAAAATTGTAAAAATCTCTCCCGTTTCAATGCGTTCCATCTTATTCCCTCCTATTTTAACCTCATTATTCGTTCACTAACATGTATTCCCCTTTAGAAAAGGTTTCATGCTTATAAAAGTAGAATCTACTTTTTAAAAGGCAAAAGAATGTCTACGGTAGTTCCTTTTCCAAGTTCACTTACAAAGTTAATTTCTCCTCTATGCTCTCGAATGATCTTATAGCACACCATCAGTCCAAGCCCCGTTCCTTTCTCTTTGGTACTATAAAAAGGTTTTCCTAAATGCTGCATTCTTTCCTGCGTGATGCCAGGCCCCTCGTCGCTAAACCGGACAACAAGGTTCTCCTGATTAAATCTTTTTAATTGAATCGTTACGGTTCCTCCACTTGGCATAGATTCGACTGCATTTTTAAATATATTGCTAAATACCTGCTTCAACTGATTTTCTTCGCATAATACGAGAGGAAGATGAAGATCAATTTCTTTTTTTACGTGAATTTTCTCTGTAATCCGCTGCACCTCAGCTAGCTTTAAAGTATTCTCTAAAATATCTTGGACGCGCTTGTCTTTGTAGGTTTTCGCCTGAGGCTTTGCAAGACTCAAGAACTCATCGGCAATCAATTCAATTCTATCTAACTCATGATTTATCATTTCTACATAGTAAGGCTGATCGCTCGTTTCTTTTAATAACTGCATAAATCCTTTTACCGCCGTCAGAGGGTTTCGAATTTCGTGAGCGATACCCGCTGCTAACTGTCCGACTAAGGAAAGCTGAGCAGATTCACGCAGCAATTTTTCAGTTTTTTTACGTTCTGTAATATCACGAAACAAAACTTGAATGGCCTGCTTTCCCATATAGGGAATAGGAAAAGCAATGGTTTCGGCATCAATCGTATGACCGTCTTTATGAATAAACTTTTCTTCCTGTAGGTCTACAGATTTATTTTCTGTTTTCATTCGATAAATTCGCTGTTTTACAACATCATAGTAATCAGGGTGAACAAATTGATAAACACAAGCTCCTAATACGTCTTGAGGATTCTTGTATCCTAGCGCTTTGGCTCCTGCAGGGTTGATATAATCAATTTTCTCTTCACTATGAACGATAATCGCTTCCGGGGATAACTCAATCAAGCTTCGGTAGCGTTGTTCGCTTTCTTTTAAAGCCGTCTCATCCTGCTTGCGCGATGTTATATCTCGATAGACAAAAGCAATGCATAGCGGCCAATCATTCATATTTTCAACGCGGAATAGTGTGACGCTTACATTAATTAAATGCCCGTCTTTATGCTGTCTGACCGTCTCAAATTCCGTTTTCGATTCCCCTGATTGAATAGTTTTATGAAGTTCGCACACTGGCTCCTTTAAAAACGAAGGTATAATCGGAAGGGGCTTTTGATAAATTTCTTCAAACGTCCAGCCAAATGTATTCTCAAACGCAGGGTTCACTTGAAGTGTTTTCCCTTCTAAGTCAACGATTGCAACAGCATCTGCGTTATGATAAATAAAAGGCTGAATCTGTTCTTTTTTCTCCTGATAACTAGTTATATTCACGCAATGTCCCATAATTTCAGGCTTTTCTGTGTAAGATAAAGGGGTTAAGTTTACTACATAGCGTTTATCATTTATTTGAAGCTCGTACATAAGCTTTTTCTTTTTATTTAGTGCTTCGAAAAAATGCTCATACGAGACCCATTCTTCTAGAGGTATTTTTTGCTCATGAACGCTTTCACCTTGATACATACTGTAAACAAGATGGTCGTCTTTTTGTTTGTAAGCAAATATGATTCCTAGCGCCTCAGCTGAATGATTTTCTGCATGTAATCGAACTATTTTTTTATTTTCGTTCATCGTTCATATTTACCTACCCCTCACTAGCATCTTTCCTAATCGTTCTCATTCTCTTAATTTTACATGAGGATTTTAGAATTTACTAGATAAAGAAGCGGATATTTTCCATTCACTCACGCAAAGAAAGCGCCTGTATAGGCGCTTTCTTTATGGGAATATGAATTACTTTGGATGATGTGTTTTATGACAGTGCCGCTTCGGGATAAAACCATTTTGCTCCATATGCTGATAGCGATTTTCCATATGTGAAGAAATTTTTTGACTCTCCGTTTTGCTTAGCACGCCGTACTCGACATATTTTGAAAGTATTTCTTTCTTTTTTTCGAACATTTCTTTGTACAGCACGGACAGTTCCTGCTTTTGCTGAGAAGTCAGCTGCACGTCTTTTGTTTCTGGCTGAGGATTGTTTTCCGCTAATACAGGCGTCGCACTCATAAATAAAAAAGCTGCTGCTGCACTTATCATAATCTTTCGCAAACAATCTACTTCCTTTCATCATATAGTAGTTATAGTTTGCGAACTTCTATTTGTTTTCATTCATTCTATTTGCTTAAGACTCGATAGCTCCTCTTACATCATAGTCGCTAAGATCAATTTCCATTTCCATTTCAAGTGCTAATTTAGCAAGCTCTGAACCAAGATAAGGGCCCGACGTTAAGCCTGAAGCTCCGAGACCATTCGCTACTAGTATTCCTTCGTAAGCCGGAAGAGCCCCAATGACTGGCAAGAAGCCTGGAGTAAATGGTCGAAACCCTACCCTTGTTTCTAAGATCGTGCTTTCTGTTAAGCCGGGAGCAATTGATAAGGCCTTTGAAAAAATTTCGTGAAGCCCTCCAGCAGTTACTCTCAAGTCATAACCCGTGTCGTTTTCATGTGTTGCTCCAATGACAATTTGACCTTGTTCAAACGAAAGAATATATTGGTCGCTTGGAGGCATCACAACGGGCCAGTCTTTTGTATCTAAATCAGGAAGATGCAAGTGGACAATTTGCGCTTTTTGAAAGCTTGCTAAAAATTTCACTCCAAGAGGCTCTAGTAATTGATTTGCCCACGCTCCTGCTGTCACGATTGTTGTACTTGCTAGAAGGGTTTGTCCATTTACGGCAACGCCCGTTACTTGATTATTTTCATAAAGTAGTTCTGCGTTTCCTTCTATTATTTTTGCACCGTTTTTCTTCGCTGCATTCACAAGTGCGTTTCGAAGAGCTCTTCCGTTAACGCGAGCGGCTCCACTAATATGAACTGAACTGTATTCTTCCGAAAGAACCGGAAACAAAGCCTGTGTTTCTTTAGCGGATAAACGTGTAATCTCGCCTATTTCGGGAGCTTCTTCCCGACGCTTATATGCTCTTTCTTCCATTTTTTTAATCTTTTGTTCATCAGTTTGTAAGCTAATTGCTCCTACTCGCTTATATCCCGTATCCGTTTCTCCATCTTCTTCTAATTGCTGAATTAATGTTTGATAGTACTTGGCGCCGCCTTTTGCTAAGCGGTACCATGCTTTATTTCGACGCTGTGAAAGCCATGGACAAACGATTCCTGCTGCTGCATCAGTAGCTTGACCGGCATCCTTGCGATCTATTAATGTCACATCTGCCCCTGCTTTTGCTAAATGATATGCTGTAGAAGCTCCAAGTATCCCAGCTCCAACTACGATGTATGTTTTCATACCAAAACACCCTTTTCTTTCTTCTAGTATTCTCATGCTATATGTATGCAATTTTAGCATAGCAAAAAAAGAAGCCACATACTAGGCGAAGCTATTTTTAGCTTATTTTTGAATCTTGCTGAATTTGACGTATTGCTCCTTTCATTTAAGCTCCTTTACCGAGACTATAGCAGGATGAAGCGAAACATAAATAGTGATAGTACATTTTTAACGCTTTTCTATTATAGGTTCTGAATAAAAAGATAAAAGAATAAAACCACTATAATATGTAAATAAAAAGAAATAACCATTATTTTAAGGAGAGCGCATGCAATCTTCATTTGTATTATTTTTTATCATTCTTGGTTTACTATTTGGCAAGTGGCGAAGGTATCAAGAATACTATCCTACTTTGCTGTTTTGGATTACGGGGAATTTGCTTTATGAAGTGCTGCTGTTTCATCACCGGGTATGGGTATTTCACCCTGTTGGTATTGATCACCTTTTTCTACCCGATCACCTAATGGTTTCCCTTGGAATAACCTTAATTATTTATCCGTTTGTCATACCGGTATTTTTAGGAAGGCTGCCGCTGCATGTAAGCGGCCGGCTGTGGTGGATTCTTTTGTGGGCGCTTTTATTTACTGTGATTGAGTTCATTGCTTATGTTAATCACAGTATCACTCATCATTATGGATGGTCGCTGCTGTGTTCTTTTCTCTTCAATATTGTCACGTTCTCACTTTTAGTAATTCATCAGAAGACAGCGCTGGCTGCTTGGATACTATCTGGAAGCTTCATAGCTTTTTTATTTATTTTCTTTGATATTCCTATGCCTTAACTTTTCATTGACTAGACGGAGGAAAAGGAAATATAATAGGAGTTACATTTAAATATAATTTTCCTCTCTGAGAATAGAGGTGCATGAAATCAAGAGTCACTTATTGGAGACTAATGGAGTCTGTGAAGATAAGTAAAAGGGATTTCGTGCCGAAGTATATAAACATCCATTGTGTTCATATACTGGTTCAGTATTGAATAAATGCTGAGCTGTCACAAACCATTTGGTTTGTGGAGAGCTATTGAAGAGATGTTGATGCCTAGAATGTAATAATACTTTATTATTATGAAACCAAGACGCGTGAACATCACTTCACGGGTCTTTTTTGTGTTTTTCTACTGACCATCAAAGTTATAGTTGAATGATTCAAATGGAGGGATACGGATTATGTACTTACATGGAACGAGTAAAATTAACAGCAGCAATCATTTAGAAATTGGGCAGTGCGATACGGTCGAACTGAAAAAACAATACGGCACTCCCCTATACATCTACGATCAAGAATTAATTGAGACGAAATGCAAGGCCTTCCATTCAGCCTTTCAAAGAAGCGGATTTTCATATCAAATCGCCTATGCAGGGAAAGCGTTTCTTTGTATGGAAATGGCTAGCCTTTTAACGAAGCTTGATATGTCATTAGATGTGGTCTCAGGAGGCGAATTATTTACAGCTCTTGAAGCTGGATATCCAGCTGAACGCATTCATTTTCACGGAAATAACAAAACGATTGAAGAAATTGAAATGGCACTTGATGCGAATATTGGCTGTTTTGTTGTAGATAACTTCACCGAACTTGAAGTTTTGCATGCCTTAGCAGCTGAGCGAAAACAGAAAGCATCTATTCTTCTGCGTGTTACTCCAGGGATTGAAGCCCATACACATGAATATATTATGACCGGACAGGAAGACTCCAAGTTTGGATTTGGTCTTTCCAATGACCAAGCCATGAAAGCAGTAAGTTCTGCATTAGAAAAACCTTACTATGATCTTTTAGGCATTCATTGTCATATTGGTTCGCAAATTTTTGAAGTAGATGGTTTTTCTCGCGCCATTGATATTTTAACTGATTTCTTATTCAGCATTCGTGATAAAATGGAATTTGAAGTAAAAGTTTTAAACGTAGGTGGTGGTTTTGGTATTCGTTATACCGAAAGCGACTCTCCTCTTCCAGTTGAGTATTATGTAGATGCACTGACAGAAAAGCTAAGCCGTACGTTAACTGAACAAAATTATACCCTTCCGGAAGTCTGGATTGAGCCTGGAAGAAGCATCGTAGGAGAAGCAGGTACAACGCTTTATACAATTGGCTCAACGAAGGAGATTCCAGGTGTACGCAAATACGTGGGAATTGACGGCGGCATGACCGATAATATTCGTCCTGCTCTGTATGATGCAAAGCATGAAGCTGTCTTAGCTAATAGAGTGACGGATAAAAAAGATGAAACGGTATCGATTGCGGGGAAATGCTGCGAATCAGGAGATATGCTTATTTGGGATATCGATTTACCGCGCGTTAATCAAGGAGATTTATTAGCAGTGTCCTCTACAGGTGCCTACAACTATTCAATGGCTAGCAATTACAACCGCATTCCGCGCCCTGCTGTTGTATTTGTGAAAAATGGAGAAGCTCGTCTTGCTGTAGAGCGAGAAACATACGAAGATTTGGTGCGAAAAGATGTAAGACCAGTCGTTACTACGTATGCAATGAGCAAATAATAGCTGTTCTTGCGTAGTAAAGAAGCTATTGTTGTTTGGAGGAAATCTAACTATGGTTTTAAGTGTGTTTAAAACGTACAGATCATCGCTTATTCTGCTTCTCGCTATTTTAATTGGCGGGATAGCAGGATATGCTATCGGGCCCGATGTGGCAGTCGTAAAGCCCTTTGGTGATTTGTTTCTTAATTTAATGTTCATGATTATCGTTCCCCTTGTCTTTTTTAGTGTGGCTTCGGCAATTGCAAACATGAACGAAATGAAACGTCTCGGTAAAATTATGCTAGGTATCGCCGTTGTGTTTATCGCTACTGCTGCTGTTTCAGCTGTTCTCGGCTTTTTAGGTGCATCACTTTACAATCCGCTGCACAACGTAGATACTTCTGCCATTAAAGAATTAATGGGTGACAGTGAAAATACAGCTGAAAAAATGACGTTTTTAACTCAGCTTGTTAGCACATTTACTGTACCTGATTTTGTTCAGTTATTTTCGAAAGAGCATATTTTACAATTAATTGTCTTTGCCGTCATTTTCGGTATTGCTACCACAATGGCCGGTGAAAAAGGACAGCCTATGGCGAAATTTCTGACTTCAGGTCAAGAAGTATCGATGAAGGTTGTTAAAATTGTGATGTACTATGCTCCAATTGGTTTAGGTTGCTATTTTGCTACTGTAGTAGGAGAACTTGGACCAAAGATCTTACAAGGGTACGCTAGAGCATTTATTCTTTATTTATTAATTGCAATCGTTTACTATTTTGGCTTCTTTACGCTATACGCATGGATTGCTGGCGGTAAAGCAGGAATTAAGCTGTTTTGGAAAAATGCAGCTGCTCCTTCTATCACCGCTATTGCTACCTGTTCTTCTGCTGCATCTATTCCAGTCAACTTAGATGCAACAAAGAAAATGGGTGTGCCGCTGGATATTGCTGAAACGGTGATTCCATTAGGAGCAAACACGCATAAAGATGGTTCTGTTATCGGTGGTATTCTAAAAATTGTTTTCTTATTCAGTTTGTTTGGCAAAGATATGACCTCTGCTACGAGTATTTTGAGCATTTTAGGCGTAGCCTTTTTAGTTGGAGCCGTAATGGGAGCAATCCCTGGAGGCGGTATGATTGGCGAAATGTTAATTATTACAATTTACGGATTTTCGCCAGAAGTTCTGCCCATTATTGCGGTCATTTCCACAATTATTGACGCCCCTGCTACGCTCTTAAACAGTACGGGAAATACAGTAACAGCGATGCTTGTTACAAGGTTTACAGAAGGAAAAGACTGGATTAACAAAATTATCACCACCGATAAAGTCGCCTAGTAAAAAAGCAAAAGGAACAGTCTTAGTGACTCTCCCTTTGCTTTTTTCTTGTGCAGTAATATCGATAGCGGTGTATAAAGTCTGTAAATACGCACATTCTATAGGTATGTTTCATAACCGGACTGGAGGTGTCGTCTAATGAGTAACGCTGCAGGAGGTTCAAAGAAGAATCAACCGAATGATGCAAATCACGTAAGTGCAGAAACAAAAGCTCATCAAAAACGTCTCACTGAGCAAAACAAACAAGAGCATCAGGCTGAAGAGCGAAAATAAAATTACGTCAAAGAACGTTTGGCACAACCCCTGCGTTCTTTGACGTAATTTTTTTAGACAAGGCTTCATAACACCGCTCGTTATAGGTATATCGTACAACCTCCTTTTAAACTTTTACATATTCTATTAATAGGTTTGTAAAAGGAGGAATAGTATGGTGTTTTCCTGGCTAGAGATTACAGCCGCAGCCTTTGGACTTTCAGTTATTTTGATAAGTTTTGCATTTTTGCCCGAACGTCCATGCAAAAATCTTTATATCCCTCATCAGCTAGTAGCAAAATCTATGTTTCTCTCTAAAAAGATTATTCGTTTTATAAATCAATTTCGACAGAAACTTTAGTTCATTTCCTTTCCCTGTTTTTATTCATTGGATACATCCCCCTCTTTTTAATCAGCGCATTTACAGTAAATAATTTAATGGTTAAAATAAAGAGTAAAGAAAAAGGATAAGCAGTTTGCAGAAATGGAGTTTCACATGGAAATCAGAGACTTAGAATACTTTATAGAGGTAGCAAATCATAAAAATTTTACAAAGGCAGCGCTGCAAGTTCATTTGTCACAAACGGCTTTAAGTAAAGCCGTCAAAAAAGTAGAAAATGAACTAGGATTTGAGCTTCTTGATCGTTCGACAAGAGAATTAAAGCTAACCGATGCAGGAAAAGTTGTGTATCATCAGGCAACTAAAGCTCTGTCGGTGTTAAAAGACATGCCTCACTTGTTGGGAGATTTAATGAACTTGCAAACAGGGCAAATCAAGATGGGAGTCCCTCCGCTCATCGGGACCTTGTTTTTCCCGAAGATTGCAAAAGCATTTAATGAACAATACCCTAAAGTATCTCTAGAGCTTATTGAATTTGGAGCAAAAAAAATTGAAGCACTTGTGGAGGAGGCTGGTGTAGATATGGGGATTGTTATGCTTCCTCTCACAAGCGGTCATGATGAACATTTTCACGTATACCCGTTCGTTAAGGAGAGATTCCTTTTATACGCGCATAAAAACCATCCTTTAGCAAAACGTTCTTCCGTTTGGATGAAAGAATTGGAGCATGAAAAATTCATTATGTTCAGTGAAGAATTTACGCTGCACGACCGGTTAATTCAAGATGCTTTAAAATCAGGCTTTGTGCCTTCTATAGCGTATAAAAGTTCTCAATGGGATTTAATTATTGAATTAACAGCGGCAGAACTAGGTATTGCTATTTTACCTGAATCGCTTTATGCCAAAGTGAAAGATCCTAATATTATTACGATACCTATTGCAGATCCTGAAATGATGTGGGAACTTGGAATTATTCTGTTAAAAGAGCGCTACAGTTCATTCGCTGTACGAGAATTGATTAATTTTTTAACCGAAAAACAAATGACAGATAAATTGAGGCCCATTTAAAAAAGAGGCTGGAACAAAAGTATGTTAGTTGAAGGACAATCCGAACGAGTTTGATTGAGAATCCAACTCGTTCGGATTTTTTTAGGGTGATGATGAACGTAGGTTTCATGTATGTATTTGCTTCTAGCTGTTGATTGGAGGGCAAGGCGGAGACTCCTGCGGGAAAAGCGGAATAGGTGAGACCCCACAGGAGCGGAAGCGACGAGGAGGCTCACCGGCCGCCCGCGGAAAGCGAAGTCTTGCACGGAAATCAACAGCGTTGTGACAAGTAATCCATACGAGCTCATTGATCCCATTTGTTCATCTTTAGATTGGATGGATTTAGTTATGTCTCCGTCTCTTTTTATGTGTAATACAAATTTTATCATTCAACAATCCCTAAAATGAATCCATCATAGCCTTTGCTTCCAACGGTTTGTATAGCTGTGGCGCTGATTCGTTTTTCTTGAGCCAGAGCATTCATAAATTGGCGAATCCCCTTTACATTTTCATCTTTACTTTCTGAGTTCACCACATGCCCTTGACGAACAACATTATCACAAATAATCAGACTTCCTTTTTTCGATAATTCTAGAGCCCACTTTAAGTAATTTGGGTTATTCGGCTTGTCAGCATCAATAAAGATAAGATCAAACGGCTCTGTTCCCCTATCCTTTAATACAGCTAATGTATCAAGCCCGGGGCCGACAATGACTTCTACTAAGTGACTTACTCCCGCTCTTTTTAAATTAGCTCTTGCTACTTCCGCATGCTGAGCGCTTAACTCGAGTGTAATCAGCTGTCCGTCTTTCGGAAGAGCTCTGGCTAGCCAAATCGTGCTGTACCCTCCAAGAGTACCAATTTCCAAAATGCGTTTAGCTCCTTTTAATGAAGCTAACAAATGCAGAAACTTTCCTTGACTAGGCGATACGTCGATGGCAGGTAATCCAGCCTCTTGATTTGCCTTCAATACCTCATCAAGAATGGGGTCAGGTTGTATAAGCTTATCATTCATATAAAGATCCACTTCATTCCAAATTTCATATATAGACATTTCCATACTCCTCCACATAAGTGATAAAAGCTTTATTATTGTTTCAAAGATACGAATATGTTCTTCTCATATCCAGCTTGTTGCCGTAATCGTTCGTATTATGAATGTGTTCTAGCTCTCTAATAAACTATCCTGCTCGCTCTTAAAAAGAATTGTTATATGTCCATAAAAAAAAGACCTTCAGAGAGGTCTTTTTTATCTTTAAATCATCGTAACTTTACTAAGATCTATCTTGGCACTTTTTAAAAAGTTATATGTCAATTTATCCATTTTTGCACCTTCAAAATCGGATTTCTTTAAATCTGATCCTCGAAACTGTACATTTAGCAAAGTTGCGTTGCGAAATGAGGCTTTTTTTAATGATGTTCCTTCAAAGATTGTTCCGTTAAATATTTCTTCGTCAAATACAATGTCTGTTAAATTACATTGCTTAAAGTACGTACTGTCATAGATACAGTCTTTAAAACTGGCCTGTTTAAAATTTGCCCATTTAAATTGTACGCCTGTCAAATTAACGTGATGAAATATTGCTTTCGTTAAATTGCTGCTTTTAAACATGCAGTCTGTAAGATCTGCGTAGCTAAAATCAGATTCATTCAAATTACTTGCATTAAATTTCCCTTTATACACCGATACAGAACGAAAATCAGATTTTGTAAGCTCGGTCTTTGAAAAATCCATAGGGACGGTTTGCTTCAATTCCTTTGTTTCTACATTCATTGATTGAATAAGCTCTGTGATATCACCGATAGAATTGATTGTCATATAATAAGCCTGTTCTTCATTATGTCCGTCTTTTTTGTAATCTGTAAATTTTTCCTGCAAGTTCTGTGATAATTCTTCTTCTAGATCTTGAACATTTTTTACATCCTGATAAGGAGCCAAAATGTTATGCACATGATTTTTTATTTTTTCGTTCATTTATAACATCATCCTTTCTTACAACAATAAATCAATAATTTTTTTCGCTTGCTCCCAGTTTTCTTTGTTTTGTTTATATACGCTTTTTCCTTGTTCTGTAATTTTATAGTATTTTCTGCGACCGCCTTGTACAGCATCTCCCCAGTAAGAAAGAATATGACCGTCTTTTTCCAGGCGCTTCAAGCTTGAATACATTGTGGCTTCTTTTAATTCATACTGCTCTTTAGAGTAGGTATAAATAAGCTTACTAATTTCATAACCATACTTATCGCCGCTGAGAAGTAATTTCAAAATCATTGTATCTGTATGTCCCCGAAGTAAATCTGAAGACATTTTTGCATATACCAAAGTATCACCTCTTTATGTATAATTTAAATCATATTACTATGACAGTAAAGGTATTATATTTAATAAACTACTTTGATTTATAATTGCGCATATATGTAAACAGCTCAACCAGTAGAAAATAGCCGGTACGTTTTTACCGGCTATTTTCTAGAAGACAATTTATTATTCGTTATGACTAGACTTAAATACTATCGGGATACGTTCTGTTTCTATTTTCCAAATCATGTGATGGTATCCTTTACTCCAGTAATCTTTTACTAAATAATGTGGTGCTCCAAATATGTTTTTCCATACTTCCTGAGCATTTTTGTATCCGCTGTCCAAACAAATTTTTTTAATTTCTCTGCTTTGAAGCGTAAGCAGCATAGTATGTAAAAGCAGTGTCCCTACACCTTTTCTTTGGTACTTTGGATGAACAAAAACTGTGCCGATTTCAATCCATCCTTGCAGCTCTCCTTTTGTACACGCCGTAATTAATTCACTAGCAGGACCATATTCAATACAACCAATAATCTTATTGGTGCACGTATCTATTCCGAGCCAAAAGAATCGATGTTTTCCATCGCTATCAAGGTCGCTTTTTAAATATTGTTCTTTACTTTCAATTTCTATTTGTATATCGTTCACCATGTCAGATAGACCCTCTCTATGAAAGGTATCTGTGATCACTTCATTAAAAAGCTCGTGGAGTTCTGCGCTGTCTTCTATTTTTGGTCTTCTTATTTCAATATGATGCAATGTTCATTCCTCCTTGTTATTTCACGGCAGAATATGAAGCTTTACCATTATTATTTATCAATATATGTTGATAATCCTTTTCTCTTTCTACAGTTTTTCCAATAAAAAAGCACGAGAAACTTTGAGTTCTCGTACTTTTTTATAATATGGATTCTGCTTTTCTATTGGGAACTGTTAATACTGATTCACAAAGCTCTGGATTTTACATACGAATTCAGAAAGATTCTCCTTTATCTCTTTATCCTCTGTTTTCTCTACTTGCTCCTGTATGGCATCAATCATTAAACGTGCTCTTTTAGGATCTATAGAGGCCGGTTGGCTGCTATTGTTTGATAGACTTTTCAAAATTTGATTAGTCATTTTGTTTTTATCATGAATATAAAATAATATTTGAGGAACTTGATTAATTAACAAATTTACGTATCTGCGAAACTCCTCTATCTCATATAATTCTCTTGAATTACCTTTAAAGCCATCAACGGAAAGCATAAGACTCTGGTAGCCTTTATCACTGCGTTGATTAAGTGCTTTAATCACTTTCAAAAACCGATCGAACTTTAGATAACGTATTTCGTCTTTCTTTAATTCTAAAAATTCAATTTCTCCTTTTTCCAAAAAGGGATCCTTGATAAGACTATTATCATTCATATACATTCTCTCCCTACTAATTTATTAGTTGCAGAGCTTGTTTTGAATTCATTTGTCTATCGTTTTAGTAATTGTTTACCTCTTTTAGGCCCGTTTTAAAACCTTTATTTGTAAAACGCTTACATAAATGTTCTCAATTGCCTGACATGTTGACGGAACCCTGCTTATTATCTGATAAATGACGAATGAAAAAAGAGAGTGAGGTATAACGAAATGAATCCAATCTAAAGACGGAAAATCGGGATAAATGAGCTGGACTGCTTGTGACACCACTGTTGATTTCCGTGCATGGCTCCGCTTTTCCCGCAGGTGTCTTCGCCTTGCCCTCCAACCAACAGCTAGAAGGACCTGCATACACGAAATCTACGATCACCATGATCATAAAAAACCACGAACTATTTATCCATTTTTAATAGATAGTTCGTGGTTAACGTTAACGAACCGACTTTTGTCCCAGCCTCTAAAAAAAACTATAGGAATGATGATGACTTTATATCTTATTTGCTTCTTTTAATACTGCTAATAAATATTCCCACGTCTTAATAGTAGACGGAATGCTCAGGTGTTCATCAGGTGTATGAACGTCGTACATATCGGGTCCGAGCGAAATGGCGTCTAATCCAGGGATTTTTTCTAGAAAAATACCGCATTCAATTCCAGCATGGATGGCTATGATCTCCGCCTCTTCTCCATACTTTTCTTTGTAAACCTTTTTACATAATTCACGAATTTTTGAATCTCCATTGTACGCCCATTCAGGATAATTACCTTTTGTTTCAACTCTTCCTCCGACTACTTGAGCAAGTATGCGCACTTGGCTTACTATTTTTTCTTTTAAGCTTTTTACTGAGCTGCGGATTTCATTTTGAAAAACAATCTCAGACTCTGTCGTCGTAATCACACCTAAGTTGGTAGAAGATTCTACTAATCCTTCAATATTCATACTCATGCTTTGAACGCCGTTTGGTGTTAGCATAATGGCTTGTACAATTCGTTCTGTTGTTTCTTTTGTAAAACATTTCTTAACGGAAGAAGATTTGTTCATTTCCACATACACGCTCGGATCAGCCGCTTGTAATTCATTTTTTACTATTTCGTTCCACTTACGAACCTTATCTTCTAGCTTCCCTACCTCAGAAGGCTCGACCGTTAGAATTGCTTCTGATTCACGGGGAACCGCATTTGATTTTAATCCTCCACTAATGCTGCTTAAGGAGTAGGAAAGTTCTTGTTGTAAATCATATAGCACCCTACCTAGCAGTTTATTAGCATTTCCTCTTTCTTTGTCAATTTCCATTCCGGAATGTCCGCCGCGCAATCCACCGATGCTTAAGCTGTATGTTTCTGAGTTATCGGAAGACGATTCCCAGTTTACAGGAATACGAAGCACGCCTTTTACCCCGCCTGCGCTGCTGACAAGCAGCTTTCCATCTTCTTCTGTATCAAGATTAATAAAGATTTCCCCTTCAAAATGAGCTGGATTTACAGTAATGGCTCCGCCCATAGTTGTTTCTTCCTCAGTAGTAATGACTACTTCAAGAGGGGGGTGCGCTATATTGTGAGCATCTAGTAAAGCCAGTGCATACGCCACTGCAATCCCGTTGTCAGCTCCTAGCGTAGTACCATTTGCATAAAGCATATCTTCCACAATTCGCAGTTGAAGCGGATCTTTTTCGAAATCATGGACAGTTCCTTTATTTAACTCGCATACCATGTCCATATGTCCTTGCAAAATGATGGCTGGAGCATCTTCATATCCTTTAGCTGCCGGCTTTTTAATGATTACATTTAAAGCCTCGTCTTGTATAACTTCAAGGCTTCTTTCTTTTGCAAAAGAAACTAAATAGTCACTAATTTTCTTTTCATTTCCAGATTCTCTAGGAATAGCTGAAATTTCGTTAAAGAAATAAAAAACCGGATGTTTAATTAAGTCATTTACTGTTTGCACCATATGTATCATCCTTTCTAATCTGTACGCTTTTTTATCATACTATTTATCTTTACAGTAGAAATAGCATATGAGGCTTTTTTATGTATAGCCTAGTTATATTCTAACGTTGATTAACTCAATAGAATAGATATAACCTAAAAAAGCATAAAGGAACTCATTAGACTCCTTTATGCTTTTGATGATTTATTCTATTTTTTATTGAGCTGTATATCCGCCGTCCATTACTACCGCTTGACCAGTTACACCTTTTGCTTTATCACTAGCCAAGAAGATAGCATAGTCAGCAATTTCGCTCACGTCTAGTAATCTTTTTTGAGGGACTAAAGGATAAATAACTTCTTCAAGAACGCTTTCCAATGGTACGTTTCTTGTTTTAGCTAAACCATCTAACTGACCTCTAACTAATGGTGTATCCACATAGCCAGGACAAAGTGCATTAACCGTAATACCGTGTGCTGCGCCTTCAAGAGCCGCTACTTTTGTTAAGCCAATTACACCATGTTTAGCACTGTTATAAGCTGCTTTGCCCGCAAAACCGATTAAACCGTTGATAGAAGAAACGTTAATAATACGACCGAAACCTTGTTTTTTCATAATCGGAAACGCGTGCTTAATCGCCATAAATGGAGCTGTTAGCATAATTTTAATCATTAACTCATATTTTTCAGTTGGAAACTCTTCGATTGGAGAAACATGCTGCAAACCAGCGTTATTAATGAACGTATGAACCGCTCCAAAATGTGCGTTTGCTGTTTCAATTAAATGTTTGATTTCTTCTTCTTTTGTTACATCGGCTTTGACACCAAGCGCTTCAAATCCAGCTTCACGAAGATTTTGTGTTGCAACTTCTACAGCAGCTTGATCAATGTCGGATAACACAATTTTTCCGCCGTTTTCTGCGAATCGTTTACCTATTTCAAACCCAATTCCTCTTGCTGCTCCTGTGATTACAATTACTTGATTTTCAACCATGTGTATTCTCCTCCTGTTTTTAAATAATACCGGCTGCCGCTAATGCGACTCCTGCAAATAAAGCGATTGTCGGGATGATAAATGCAACAACAAATACGTCTTTATACGTTTCTTTATGCCGAAGACCAGTTACAGCTAAGAGCGTTAACAATGCACCGTTATGCGGTAAAATAGATGCACCTGACGCAACACTTGCAATACGGTGAAGAGCATCGGCACTTAAATTCGTCGTTTGAGACAAGTGATACCACGTATCTCCTAATGCTTGAAGTGCAATACCCATACCACCAGATGCTGAACCCGTGATCATCGCTAGCACTTGAACGCTTAACGCTTCTGAAACGAGCGGATTACTCGAAACGTTTAGCAACACATGCGTGACATCTTTAAACTCTGGCACTGCTGTAATAACCGAGCCAAAACCTACTGCTGCACTCGTGTTAATAACAGCCATCACGGATCCTTTTGCTCCTTCATTTATAGAAGAAATAAACTTCTTATAGTGTTTAAAATTAATAAGTAAAATAGAAAAAATACCAATTAATAACGAAACGATAGGCTCCCATTTTAAAACGTTTAATGTCACGACAACGACAATCAGCGGTAAAATAGCTAATATTACATTCATCGAGTCCTGCTCTTCACTCGCTGCGACCGATGATTCATTAGGCTCGGTAAACCCTTGATTTTTAGCTTTTAATTTTTTATCGCGATAAGCTAACCATAAATATCCTCCTACCGCCATAATAAGACCCGAGACAATTCCAATAATCGAACCGGACATTGCATTGGTTTTAAATGTAGCAGTCGGAATCAGATTTTGAATTTGAGGCGTACCTGGAATCGCTGTCATTGTAAACGTAAATGCTCCGAGTGCAATGGTTGCTGGCAGTAAATTTCGCGATACGTTAGCTTCTCGAAATAGCGCGATTGCTAAAGGATAAATCGCAAAGACAACAACGAATAGACTCACTCCGCCGTATGTCAAAATGGCTGAAGCAATCAGCACCCCTAAAATGGCTCTTTTACTTCCAAATAATTTAGCAATACGCTGCGCCAACGATTTAGCTGCGCCTGTATCTTCCATTAGCTTTCCAAAGACGGCTCCTAATAAAAAGATGGGGAACCATTTTGCAGCGAAATCTACAAACCCTCCCATATAAACATCTGTATAAGTAGGCAGTACTTTTAAACCGCTAAAATAAGCAACGAACGTAGCTACAACAGGTGCCACCCAGATAATAGACCATCCTAGATAAGCAAAAAACATCAACAATAACAATCCTACAATAATAACCACACGGTAACCTCCTTTCCTTTTAATACTTATACATAATGGATTATTTCACAACACAACAAGTTTACACCCGTTAGTTTTATAAGTAAAATGAATAAAAGGAATCAAAACTATGAATAAAAGTCGTATTTTATTTTGAAATTTACACTCGGTTATTTTTCCCCTATAATTTTACTCTGAGTAGAAGCTATAAAATACACTTCCTTCCTTTTTCTTTGTACAAGCTAAGTTTTTTCTGTCACATCCCGCTTTCTTCCTTTATTTTCTTTTCTCTTATAAGTTTTTCCGAACATATAGATGGGTATTTGAATGTTATGACACAGAAAAAGAGGCGATCTTATGCTACATTTCATAACAGACTTACTGAAACAATTTGGAATTTGGGGACTTTTAAGCGGACTGGCCATTGAGGCTTCCTCCCTGCCGTTTCCTGGTTCTCTTCTCACCCTTACCTACGGATACTTATTAAACATGCACATAGTGAAATTATTATTAATTGCTTTTGCAGGAAGCGCCGTTTATACAGCTTTTAGCTTTATACCGTATGGGATAGGCTATAAATTAGAAGATAAGGTAAAGAAAAAATTATCAAAAAAGAAAAAAGCATTTGAGAAATCACAAAAATGGTTTAAAAAATGCGGATTATGGAGTATTGCTATTGCTCGTCCTTTAGGGCTCGGCAACTACATTTCCTACCTTTCAGGGCTATCTAAAGTAAAACCTATGCCGTTTGCTCTGCTCACGTTTCTTGGTATCTTTCCTTTGAATATTGCTATGCTTTGGTTAGGACAAATCGGAAACTTTAAGTCCATTCAATCTTTTATCTCAGATGCACAAACCTATATTCTAATTGCAGCGGTAGTGGCTGTATGCGGATTTTTAATTTATAAGTTCTATTTTAAAAAAAGCAGCTGCAGCGAACAGTCTAGTTCAACGTAAGAGTATAAAAAAAGACCCTTCGGGGTCTTTTTTTATCCAATAGAAATAACGCCTAAAATTAATGCAGCTATTGTCATCACTGCCGTAGTTCCTAGCGCCCACTTAATTAAAAAGCGTTGCAAATCACTAAATTCAATTCCTACCATTCCAATTAATAAGTGAGCTGCTGCTACCAAGGGACTTATCACGTGAACAGGTTGTCCTAAGATAGCAGCTCTTCCAATTTCAGCTGCGCTAATGCCATAACTTTCGGCAGCTTGAGCAATAATCGGCAATACGCCAAAATAAAAGGCATTATTAGACATAAAAAATGTAAAAGGAGCACTTAAAAATGCTACTACAACTGGCAAAAAAGGGCCCATTGCATCTGGGATTATTCCTACAAGTGTATTTGCCATAGCATCAATCATCTTTGTTCCAGACATAATTCCTGTAAAAATACCTGCTGCAATAACAATTGAAACGACGGCTACCGCATTATTTGCATGAGATGAAATTCGCTGCTGTTGATCTTTGATGTTTGGATAATTTATTAATAATGCAATAGCAAACGCTACCATGAACAAAAGCATCAGCGACATAAAGTCCATAATTAAGCACACCATAAGACTAACGGTAAGGAGAAAATTAAACCATACTAACTTAGGACGTCGATAGTCTGGGTGTTGCGCTGTCCCCTCTAATTCATGTGCGTGTGCAATTTCATTTGCAGAATGTTTAATATTGATAACTCCTAACCTTTTTCTTTCCCTTCTTCCAAGGACAAAAGAAACAAGCAGCACCCATAGAAGTCCAAAACCCATTACAGGTATCAAAGGCAAAAACAACTGAGACGAATCTAAATTTAATGAACTCATAGCCATAGCAGAAGCACCTCCCCATGGGGTCATATTCATGACTCCCATAGATAGCATCGCAACTCCTGCCAGGATAAGTGGATTCATTTCTAGACGTTTATATAGCGGAAGCAAAGAAGAGACCGTTATCATATAGGTAGTAGTTCCATCCCCATCTAAAGCAACCATCATTGAAAGCACAGCAGTTCCGACAACGATTTTTAGAGGATCTCCTTTTACAACCTTTAAAATAAATGAAACAAGAGGGTCAAACAATCCTGAATCAATCATTAATCCAAAATATAAAATAGCAAATAAAATCATAATAGCTGTAGGGGCAATGTCTTTTACACCCTCTAGCATCATAGGTCCCATTCCACTAGCAAAACCACCTATTAGACCAAATATGATTGGAATAATTATAAGAGCAACCATTGGGGTAAGTCGCTTTGACATAATTAAATACATGAACACTGCAACCATTAAAAATCCTAATAAAGAAAGCATAGATATTTTTCCTCCTTTTTCGATAACGTTTTCATTTTTATTTACTACACGTTACTAAAAAGGTATCAGTTGTTAAAACAGGTTCATAGATAACCAACATAAGTTTAATATCTTTTATAAAAGTAATTCTTTTCATTTTTTTCATGCATAATTTCTACATAAAAACGAGATAGCGGTTCTTTGTCCGCTATCTCGTTTTTATATAAGATTAGTTACTCGGTATTTCCGCTCAGGCCTCCCTACACTTCCATACACTATTTCCACCTGCATTTCCTTACACGATACTAAATACTCTAAATACCTTCTCATTGTTGAATAGCTGATACCCACTAATTGAGCAAACTCATCTACATTCAAGCTTTTCTGAACTTCGCGAACTTTATCTCTTACTAAACGAAGAGTATGTTTATCAATACCTTTAGGGAATTCTGTTACTGCAGCCGCTGATTGATTGTGGCGGTTATGATGTGTTCTAAATAAATGGTCTATTTTATCTTGGTTAATCATTTTATTTTCAGTTAATTCTGTTCTCGTAGACTGATAATGTTTTAAAGTAGATAAAAATTTATCAATAATTACAGGTTTCACCAAATAACCAAATGCTCCTCCTCTTATTGCTTCCCCTACTGTCTTAACATCATTGGCTGCTGTTATTAAAATAATGTCGATTCCTCGATACTTCTTTCTGATTTCCCATAGCAGTTCCACTCCGTTGATATCTGGTAAAAAGACGTCTAATAAAATTAATTGCGGCGTAAATATTGTTAGTAATTCTAAAGCCTGTTCTCCAGATCCTGCTGTCGCAACAACAGTGAAATGCTCTAGTTTCTTAGTAAACTGTTCATAAATTTGTGCAGCTGTAGAATCATCTTCTATAATCATGACATTAATTTGATTTTCAGTCATATCGATTCTTCCTTTTCATTATTTAATAGCTTTGGGATAACTAATGTGAATCTTGCTCCTTGTAACATACTTTTGCTTATGTATAGTTCACCTTTAAGCAGCTCTACAGATCTTTTAACAATAGTCAATCCAATTCCGTGATTTTCACCTTTTTTCGTTGTGTAACCATCTATAAAAATCATATTTTCTACTTCTTTTGATATCCCTTGTCCATTGTCTTCAACTTCAAAAATCAGGTCATTTCCTACATCTGTAAAAGATACCAGCACGTTCCCTTTATGTTCTCGCACAGCCTCGAGCGCATTATCAATTAAATTCCCCAAGATAGAAACAACGTTTTTTGCGTCTTCGATATCTAAAGTACTTGTTAAGTTACTATCTTGGTCAATTTCTAAAGTAACGTCTAATTCTTTCGAACGATTGATCTTTCCAAGTAAGCATGCCGCAATCAAAGGATCCTTTACAGAAGACATTAAAAAAGAAATAATATCTTGGCGTTCCTTTACCTCTGATGAAATCATTTGCATGACATGCTCATACTTCTTTAACTTTAACAATCCATAAATCACGTTCAGCTTATTTAAAAATTCGTGATTTTGAGCACGTAAATTATCAGAAAACATTTTAATTTTAGAAATCTCTTCTGTCAATTCTTCAATTTGAGATAAAGTTCTTATAGTAAGGACGATACCCTGCACTTCTTTTTTTCTTACAATAGGAGATAAATCTAAAATATACTGCTGACCATCTAGTACAAGGGACTGGTTAGAATACACCCGCTGCTTTTCTATCGCTTGATCAATTAGCTGTCCTAAACGGGCGTTCTTTATCTCTCCTCCTATTTGAAGATGACCAAATAGTTCTCTAGCCCTTCTGTTCATCGACGTTACATATTTTTCGACATTTACAGTAACAGTAGCATCTCGAATGGATTCGAGGGTAGCCTCTTTTTCTTTAAAAAGAAAGGAAATTTCCTCCGGTTCAAGTCCAAATATTAGTCTTTTTACCCGCCTTGCGATGAAAAAAGCTCCAAATGATCCAATAAGAAAAGGAATACAGGACAGTTTAATAATTTTTATTCTATAATCATTAATCTGTTTTTCTATATTGCTTACAAGAAACCCTACCGAAGAAACGCCTATTACGTTTCCTCGGCTATCCCATATGGGGGTTTTGGCTTTAATTGCAAATCCTGAAATTCCTTTTCCTTTATAAATAATGGATTGATGCTCCTTTAAAGCAGCTTCGTTGCTTGTCTTGGTATGTTTTCCAATATAGCTACTATTGGGATGAGAATAGCGGATTCCTTTATCATTAGCGATGGTGACGTAATCTGCCCCAGTGGTTTTTCTTATTTTTTCTGCAACAGGTTGGATGTTCTCAGAAGGATTTTTATTCTTAAAAGCTTTTACAATCATTTTGTCTTCAGAAGCTAATTTTGCTAATGTCATAGCTTGCTTACCCACATATTTTTCGACAATTTCATCTACCATTGCAGAAAATAAAATGCATACAAGGACGGTACTAACAAGAATAACTACCGTGATGAGTAAAGTAATTTGGGCAAGTAAGCTAGGTCTTCTATTCATGTGAAGAAAACGCATACATTCCTCCTTTTAATGAAATGAAATTCCGGCTGTTATTTCAAGTGTAGCATAAAAAAAAGGAAGTTTAGCACCAAACTTTAAATGTTTATAAACAGACTTCAAAAGGGAAAAATAGGCCGAATAAACGCTTGACTTAAAGTATACTTTAACAATTATAATAAATTCGAAAACAGCGAAAATGGAGGAATCAACATGAAATATACAGTAATCACTGGCGCAAGTTCGGGAATTGGATATGAAACAGCTTTAGCTTTCGCAGCGCGCGGAAAAAATCTTATATTAGCTGCACGTAGAGAGGACAAACTGGATGAGTTAAAAGGAAAGATTGAAGAACTGAACCAAGATGTAAATGTTATTGTCCAGTCGGTTGATTTATCCGTGGCAGAAAATGCTCATACGTTTTATGAGTCACTTAAAGAATATGAATTAGAAACGTGGATTAACAATGCTGGATTCGGAAACTTTGCTTCTGTCGGTGAACAAAAGTTAACTAAAATTGAAACAATGCTTCATTTAAATATTGAAGCCTTAACCATTCTTTCATCTCTATTTGTAAGAGATTATGAAAACGTTGAAGGTACACAGCTTATTAATGTCTCTTCGGGAGGCGGCTATACCATTGTTGCTGATGCAGTCACTTATTGCGCAACAAAATTCTACGTAAGTGCATTTACAGAAGGTCTTTCTCAAGAATTAAAAGGAAGAGGAGCAAAAATGCAGGCTAAAGTTCTAGCTCCAGCTGCTACTGAAACAGAATTCGCACAGCGTTCGATGGATATGAGTGATTTTGAATACGAAGGACGAGTACCTAAGTTTCATACGTCAAAAGAGATGGCTGCTTTTATGTTAGATCTTTATGATAGCAATAAAACGGTAGGACTTGTAGATGGAGTGACTTACGAATTTCAATTAAAAGATCCTATCTATCCATATGCAGAAAGAACAACAAGCTCAAATTCGTAAACAGAAAAGCACCCTTTTAGGGGTGTTTTTTTATGGACTCTGCTTTCACTCTTTATTTCCTGATTTTTGTTTCACTTTTTTGCACATACTAACCGAACGGAGGTGACGAAAATGGGTACAAAAAAATCTGCTAACCGAGGTCAAGTAGCTCCTGGTGTTAACCCTCAAGGACACGGAAAAGATGTTGAGTTTTCAACAGAACCGAAAAGTGAACTTGAAAACAAAGCGAAAAAATCAAATACCAAAATTTAATTAAAAAGGAGAAGAGTACTCTTCTCCTTTTTCTCCTTCTTAACTATTTTTTCAAAAACAAACTCCACAGATCGTTTCCTCCTTTCTGCTTCTTATAAAATTGGATCAATGGTATAAAAAAGTATACTATACAACAAAAATGTGCGTACTTGTTAAGATAAATTATATGATTTATGATAAATCTGCAAACGGTTTTTATGGCAAATTGTATGTTAACTAGCTGTTAGTTGTAAGCTATACAGGGTATAGGATACTCTGAACAGTTCATTACTAAATATTTTTACAGAAAGGTTGTTTACACATGAACAATACAGATAAAAAACAAGAAATTTTAGATGCGTTTAACTTTCGTCATGCTACAAAAGAGTTTGATCCAACGAAGAAAATTTCCGATGAAGATTTCCAATTCATTTTAGAAACCGGGCGCTTGTCTCCAAGCTCAGTAGGTTACGAGCCGTGGAAATTTTTAGTTGTTGAAAATGAAGATTTAAAAGAAAAATTAAAAGCTGTTTCTTGGGGAGCACAAGGCCAAATTCCTACAGCAAGTCATTTTGTTATTATTCTTTCTCGTACAGACGCAAGATATGACTCTGAATATGTATTGGATCTTCAGAAAAATGTAAAAGAAATGCCAGATGATGTATTAGAGACATTAATGCCTCGTTATAAAGATTTCCAAGAAAATGATTTTCACTTGTTCGAAAGCAAGCGAGCGCTATTTGATTGGGCTAGCAAACAATCTTATATTGCACTAGCTAATATGATGACATCAGCTGCTCAAATTGGTATTGATTCTTGCCCGATTGAAGGCTTTAACTATGACCAAGTACATGAAATTCTAGAAGAAGAAGGATTACTGGAAGACGGTAAGTTTGATATTTCCGTTATGGTTGCGTTCGGCTACCGAATTCATGAACCTAAACGCGGAAAAACAAGAAGAAGTATGGATCAAGTTGTACAGTGGATAAAATAATAACAAAAAAAGAAGGGCTGACAGCAATGTTACCCCTTCTTTTTTATATCTTTATATGCTGCTATAAAGGCGGCAGGATCGGTATGTATGGTATAGGCGAACATCCCTTGATTTGTATGTAAGTATAAAAAGCCGCTTTCTTTTGAAACGCATTTGTAAGAGATGTCAAATACGCTGTTAATGTGAAAGCAATCATTCTCTGTTTGAATATTATCAGTATATAAGCACATGTCTTTTGAATGCTGAATCGTCACCTTTTGTGTTCGTTTTATTTTTCTTTCAACGTATGTATAAGGAATCATAGAAATAATGCTCATAGCACCGCTCAAACCCCTTCCTCATGAATGTTTTTCTTTTAAAAGCCAAAACACCTTGTTAACAAAACTCTATCACTTACTAAAAAACAATTCCAGAAATACTCTTTCTGGAATTGTTTTTAAGATTGTTGCTCTTTATTTTCTTCATCTTTACAAAAGTCGATATTACTGTTTGTCATAGACGCAATAGCAGGAGAGCCATTTCCAAACGAAAAACAAGCTCCTACTGATTTTGTATTTGCCGTGTGGCTATTTTGTACAACACAGCCTACGCTTACATTCGAATTGTCTTTTAACCCGTTAGTCACGATATTCTCAATGTTAATAATACAGCCCATTTTAACACCTCTTTCGTTTCTATTAACGTATGTCATCTCTGCATATATGTATAGGATGTTCGCCTATTAATAATAAGTTGTTTGCTGCAAAATACAAAAAAAGAATCTTCGTATACCCTTTAACCAGAGAAGACACTAAAATGATGTCTTCTCCTTAAGTGAATTTAACTTTTTACAGCTTTTTCCCAGTCTGATGCAAATTTTTCAATTCCTTGTTCTGTTAACGGGTGTTTTACTAATTGTTCAATTACGGCATACGGAATTGTAGCAATATGAGCCCCAGCAAGAGCTACTCGTGTAACGTGATCCGGGTGTCTCACTGACGCTGCTATAATTTGTGAGTCAATGTGTTGAATTCGAAATAGCTCCGCAATTCGAGATACCAGATAAACACCGTCTTCTGAAATATCATCTAAGCGTCCTAAAAATGGCGATACGTATGTGGCACCGGCACGGGCTGCTAGAAGCGCTTGATTCACTGTAAAAATTAACGTGACGTTTGTTTTTACGCCTTTTTTAGCTAGATAACGGGTTGCTTCCAATCCAGCAATGGTCATAGGAAGTTTAATCGTTATATTTTTGTCTCCTCCATTAATTTTTATAAGCTCTTCTGCTTGAGCAATCATGTCGTCTGCTGTTACTGTATCCGGCGTCACTTCTGCTGAAACAGATTCTACTTCCGGGACTGTTTTTAAAATTTCTTCGATGCGATCTTCAAACTTTACGCCTTCTTTAGCTACTAGCGATGGGTTTGTAGTAACACCTGATAATACCCCAATTTTATATGCTTTTTTAATATCTTCTAGGTTAGCTGTATCAATAAAAAATTTCATCATGTATTCCTCCAATCGTTATGTTAAAAACAGCTTTTCAGGGGCGTTTTTGCATGACTTTATGTTCAAATGGAATTGCCCTCTTCATATTGTCTTCATAAAATAAAATTTATTTCCTTTCAAATGCTGTATGTTTTTCTCCAAGTTTTCCCTCCTTTAAACTCATCGGAATAACTTTTATTTGCATGTATCATACTAATGATGTTGAAAAACCCCTCATATACTCCACTAAAAAACCTTCAGCATTTATGCTGAAGGTTGAGATACATTCTATTCTTAATTTTTTAGTCCTCTATAGCGAGCTGTTTTTAATTCTTGAACGTAGGGTTCAAAGTCCGGCATCTCTACAGCTCTCGCCAATTCGATCGCTTTTTCAATATCGTATGGAATACGCACAAATTGAATAGAAAATGCTGAAGGACTTTCGTCTTGATCCTTTCCTTCTAAGATAAGATAGGAAGCTTGTGGTAAATCAAGCGGGTTTCCTACACTTCCTACATTACATAGCGTTTTCCCTTTAATATGTTGAATAAATGCATTATGTACATCTCCGTAACAGATGACATCCGGCTCTCTTGATCCTTTTATATTTTCCGTATATTCCGTATTAGCAAATAGACTAAGGCGCTTTTCAAGTGAATCCCAGGGTTGAATTCGGTCATAAAGACTTCTAGGTGAAGCGTGAAACATTCTAATTAATTTTCCGCTCATCATAAACTCAACAGAAAAAGGAAGTTCTTTTAAGTATGCCTCTTGGGTTGAACTTAACTTCTTCTGATGCCATTTCAACGCTTCAAATTCCGCAGGCTTTGTAATGAAGTCATCCCAGTTTCCCATGACTGTTACTTCGCACTTTTCTTTTATGATATCAATCGCTTTACTTGAATCCGGTCCTTTTCCTACTAAATCACCTAGACAAATGATGCGATGGATATCTCGTTGTTGTATGTCAGCTAAAACTGCTTCTAATGCAGGAAGATTTCCGTGGATATCTGAAATAACAGCAATTTTGTCCATTGATTCCTCCACTCCTTTTTCATATGTATGTATTCAATTCTTTTCTTTATTATAACATTTTATAATAAGACCGTTTACTAAAACGGGTCCTCTTCATTTAACAAACAACGGTATAATTCGAATGGACATAAAAGGGAGGAATAAGAAGTGGATTTTTATAGACCAAGAAGAAATCTGTCTTCCTTATTTATTAACATAAAATAAAGGAGTACTGTAATATATTTATACGAGTACTCCTTTATTGGTAGTGAGGTAGTATAGAGAGTCGTAAGATACCTCATTTATCTTGAGACTTTTGGTTTATAACTTATTGAACACCAACTGCGTCAAATGACTTACCTACTGAAATTACTTCTTGAGAGCCTGAACCGTATAGATCAGCAGCAGCTTGTGCTAAACCTGCACGAGCTTGGCTAAACGTTGTAGACTGAGTGAAGTATAGCGTATTAGCACGGTAATAAATTTTTCCTAGCTTATCGCCGCCGATGCCTGTTACAGTAACCCCGTAATGCGTTCCTCCGTTAGCTAGCAAGTAGGCAGCTTTGTTGATAATACCACTGTTTGTATGAACTCCGCCGTTGTCACTAGAACCTGTATAGCGCTTTGAATAATGATCCGGATCTCCATATTTTGCTGGGCTACTCATTGAACGAAGCGCATCACCGCTTGTTCCAGGCGTATAAATATCTTCTCCAATTTCCCAATCTGGATTTCGGTTGTCATAGTATTCTACCAACGTTCCGAAAATATCGGAAATCGCTTCGTTTAATGCACCTGATTCATATTGATAGATTAAATTAGAACTTCTTTCTGTGACTGCATGCGTCAATTCATGTCCGATAACA
Organism: Priestia megaterium; assembly: GCF_023824195.1. Classification (NCBI taxonomy): domain Bacteria; kingdom Bacillati; phylum Bacillota; class Bacilli; order Caryophanales; family Bacillaceae; genus Priestia; species Priestia megaterium. The sequence goes on along the minus strand of NZ_CP085442.1, from coordinate 2,431,663 downwards.
TCTAATCCTCCTGATAACGGAACAAAAGTATATCCATCTCCATCTCCATATACCATTTGAGAGCCATTCCAAAACGCATTGTTGTAGCCGCTGCTATAATGAACAGTCGATTTTAGGGGAGCTCCTGCATTGTCATAGGAGTTGCGGTTAAATTTGTTTTTATAATAATCATATGTCACGCCTGCATAATAGTGAGCATCTACTGCAGCTGCATCGCGGGTTGCATTGTACGTATTATCGGTATCTGCCCATAGCGTACCCGGAAGAGATGTACGATTTTTTGCATCGTACGTATAGATTGTGGCGCCTCTTGTATTATCTTGTAAGTAGTAAGTAGAACTAGATAACGTTGTCTTTAAGGATTTAGTATCTCCAAGCACTCCTTTACCTGAGCCAATAGCATTTGTGCCTGTTACAGGTTTCGCTGCCGGCTTTGCCGCTTGCTTCACATCGGCTTTTGGACCAGCTACGGAATCAATCGTATTGTACTTATTTAGCACTTTACCGCTAGTAGCATCAACAAAGTAATAATAGTTGCCTGGTTCAGGGCTTAAGAAATTTAAATTTACTACATAAGCATACGTTGTGTCTGAACCATTTTGATAAACATACAGTTCAGATGAAGGGGATTTTTCATACGTCGGTTTAAAGCCTAAATCTTTTTCAGCTGCTTGAATCGCCTTTTTGCTGTCAACTTGCTTTTGTCCTTTTAGCTTTTCCTTTTTATCTAAATCAGGAGCTACTGTACCTGATACAACTTTTAAGGTTCCATCTTGCGCTACGTGTGCTAATTGAGTAGATCCCCAAACAGGAATATTATTATATACCTGCTGCAAGCGTACAACGGTTGCTTGTTTAACGGGATCTTTCACTACTTCTGTCACTTTAAATGAGTTTTGAGCATTTTCGTTTCCTAATTTATATTTGTCTTTATTTGTATTCATATAGTGAAATACGACGTCTTGAGCTTTCTGTGATGATGGGCCTGAAAGCTTTCCAGAAATAAATTCAGGAGATTTAATTTCTTTGTTATACTTTTCGGTTGAAAGTACATTATTTGGCGCGGCACTGCTCGTATGTGCAAAAGCAAATGATGAAGAAAGGATACCAACTGATAATAATACCTTTAAAGCCTGTTTTTTCTTTTTCATAGTTTTTTCTCCCTATCCCTAGTAAATTTAATTACCGCAATTTTTCTGTTAATTTCGATAATTAGCAACATTATAGCAACTAAAAATTACTACGTCTATATATTATTTTAATATTCCTATTATTATGGAAATTAAGAATAAACCTTTTGCAATAAGTCTTTTTTACCTATTTAAACTATATGAAAATCATTTATGTTGATTTTCATACAAGTAAAATAATTCTTCTAGTCAGCTTATAAAAGCTAGCGCCTAGGGAGTGTTATTCGGTCTTACTATCAGTCCTGCGAAGCATTTTACAAAAATTACTTATAAGGAAAATTATAAATTTCAGACCGTTTTTATGGCTTAAATTTACTCTTCCTCTTCATTATTTTATTTTTTTAATCTATTAATTAAATTTTTTATATGTTTTTTATGTACGTGCACAACATTATTTTATTATAGTACTGCCCTTCTTATGAACATAAAAAAGCACGAATCTATTAAAATCTTTGTAAATCCGTGCTTTTTCTGTTTATTTCAAGCATGTACAACCAACGATAACTAATAAAACAAATAGTACAACGATTAATGCAAAACCGCCACCGTAACTACCGTAGCCGCCGTAGCCATAACCACCGCCGTAACCCCAGTTGTAAAATCCCATTTCACTTCACCTCCGTAGCCTGTTTACTCTATAGCATATGTACAGGCTAGAAAAAATGCTCGCCCATTTATCGCCCTTTTATGACGATAAAAAAGAGATTGAGACATAACGAAATCAAACCAATCTACAGACGAACAAATGAGATAAGGATCGCTTGTTCCAGCGCTGTTGATTTCCGTGCAAGACTTCGCTTTCCACAGGAGTCTCCGCCTTACCCTCCAACCAACCCCTAGAAGCAACTAACTAGATGAAACTCATGTTCACCATAACAATAAAGAAATCCGAACGATGAATCGTTCGGATCTTCCTTCAACTAAAATACTTTTGTCCCAGCCTCTTTTAAGATAATAAATATTAACTTATTTACTTTTAGAAGCTTGTTCTTTAAAGCGAAGTATGTAATACGGAACAATACAGATAACCGCCAAAATGAGAGCCGTTAAACTGACTATGCGGGGATTATTAAGCCCAAAAGAATAGTCTCCAAAAGATGCTCCAATCGCAATAATAGCAAAAATAATATACAGAATACGAAATATGTTAATCCACTTTTTCTGTTTAATCGTAACCACTCCTTTGCTTGTTTTACTCCAACATAGAATATTATAACTTTACTAAACAACTTGTTGCAAAATTTCTTCTTCCTTTAACTGATTACCTTTTATTCTAACGGTAAACAAATTTCCACACTCGTCCCTTTGTTTACTTCACTTTCAATACTAAGAGTTCCTTTATGCTGTTGGATAATATTAAAGCAGATCATTAACCCTAACCCGATTCCGTCTTCTTTAATACTGTAAAATGGTTCACCTAAATGTTTGATGCGTTCTTTTGAAATTCCTACACCTTCATCAATAATTTGAATATGAATATGATTGTTGTCCTTTTTTCTCAGCTCAACTCTAATTTCTCCTCCGGAAGGCATTGCTTCAATCGCATTCTTAAGAATGTTTATAAACACTTGTTTCATTTGATTGCTTTCGCAATATACAAAAGGCATTTCTCCATATAAGTTAAGTTCAATAAAGATGTTTTTCATGGTTGCTTGAGGCTGCAGCAATAAAATCACTTGTTGAATTAATAGCTGTAAATCAATCGACTGAAATGTTACGGCCTGTGGTTTTGCCACAGACATGAATTCATCTGTAATCATTTCAATACGCTCAATTTCAGAGGATATAATGTTCATATAGATTAACTCTTCTTTACTCGCTTTTTCAGTTAATAGCTGCACAAACCCTTTGATGGCCGTTAAAGGATTTCTAATTTCATGAGCAATAGCTGTAGCAAGCTGCCCGACCGCTGCTAATTTCTCAGATTTCTGCAGCAACTCTTCTGTTTTCAAGTATTCTGTCCTGTCTCTTGAAACAATAAGAAGCACTTTTTTGTTTTCTATATTGAACAATTTGCCACTATATTCTAGTTTCTTTACTTCTCCAGACTTAAATGTAAACTGCGATTGCAGCGTAAAAGAAAGATTTCCTTTGCGAATTTCTTCGACTGTTTTTTGAACAATGTCAGAATCTCTAGGTATAATATCTTGGCAAGGCATGGATAAAAGCTCTTCTCTCGTATATCCAAAGCGCTTACAGCCAGCTTCATTTACTTCAACAAAACGAGAAGGAAAATGATTCGAACCTATTTCAAGTAAATAAATTGCGTCGTTTGCATATTCAAATAACGTGCGGTACTTTAACTCACTTTCCTTAAGCTTACGATGCAGCAAGTCAAGCTCTATTCTAGCTTTTTTAGCTTCAGATATATCCACACATACTCCAGACAGACCTATTAACTCATCTTTCCCATTAAAAATTGGAGAAATAGTGATGCGAAGGTCTACTAAACTTCCATCTTTACGAGCTCTTACAACTTCTACTCGATTGATTGCTTCCTTTTTAGCGACCGTCTTTTTTATATTCTCACTTACATCCTCACTAAAAGCTCCTGCTATATCGTAATATTTTTTCCCAATCACTTCATGGGCTTTCCACCCATATACTTTTTCATACGCTTCATTAACTCGCAAAATCCGCCCTTCTAAATCAGTTATAATCACCGCATCCATGTGATGATTAATAAAAGACTCTAGCTGTTCTTTTGTATACTCTAACTCTTTTTTTATTATTCTGACAAATATAGAATCTTCTCTCTCCTTGCATGAATCTGATGCAGCATAGGCAGCTTCTTCTGCTACGGCGTAAAACTTACGATAAAATTCTATCGTGGCCACGCCGACTCCTAGTCCAAGAATCCCAAAAAGGAAATATTCTAATTCGGTATAAAACGGCGACCGAATAGGTGTATTCCAGAAGTAATTTGTCAGTAAGACATGAACGATAAAATGAATAAAGAAATAAAGAAAAGATTGTTTTGAAAAAGAAAACTGCTTTCTATATCGGATAAGAGGAAGGGAAAGCAAAAAGGTGAAAATTAAAATTAAAATAGTCAGTATCCAATGACTTTCTAAATAGATACTGCACACAGCCATACTAATACCCGCAATTGCACCGGCTCTATAACCAAAATATAGAAGGGTCAAAATAAGAGGAAGAAATCGCAAATCATATGTAACCTCTTGATAGGTAACGCTATACACCATGAGAATAGCAGAAACGATACTTGCATAAATACCGCTAACCAATTTGTATTTTTGGGCTAGACGTTGCAGCAAAAATATCCGTATTGCAATCATAATGCTAACCAAAAATGAGAAAATACATAAGTTAACAAATAATCCGCTACTAATCACGCCTTTTATTCCTCCTTTACTTGTACATAGACATTAAAAAATTCCCTTATATAGAGAGTGTAACATGAATAGACGCAACTCTTTCTAAGATAATAAAAAAACTAGTCTCGCCCGAGGCAAGACTAGTTTTTTTATTATCTATGTTGGTCTTGATACATAGGTCCTTCTGAAATCATATTACTTTCAGAAACGTACGTAGGATCTGAATGAGCATCTTTATTTAGGCTAGCATTTACCTGCTGTTTTTTAGATAAACTTGAAAGTTTGACTTTAGCACTTCGAACAAGCCCTTTTACTTTTCGACGTTTCGCAGCATCACTTAATATATAAGACGTAATGCCGACTCCTACCGTTGATAGCGTAATACCTGATATCAATGCTTTTTGTTTTCGTTTTCTCATAATAGCTCCTTCCTTGTACCTTTTTGAATCTTACAATAACTTTTCCCCCTCAGGTAATCTCTCAAACCCGATTATTCAGATTATTCACTTCTTTAACAAGACGCAGCAGCGTATCCGCTCCTGCTATTCCATCTGAAAAAAGGCCATATCGATCCTGAAATTTTTTCACTGCAGCGATTAATTCATCTCCGTAGAAACCGTCTGCTCCAAACCTTGGAAGAAAAAAACCTAGTGCAAGTAAATTTTGCTGAATTTGTTTGACTCCTATCCCTTTATCACCTTTGGAATACACAAAAGGTCCTTTTGTATTATTTGTCACAGAGAGATTCGTCGTAACTTCTTTAAAAAATGAGTAGTCCATTTCGTTTATATCCACATTTGTAGAAATGCCTTTTACTCTGCCAGAATCCGTATACTGAAACATTGCCCATCGCTGCCATTGACTTAGCTCACCAGGGTGTTGCATACCGCCTTGTCTGTTGGCTGCACTATATCTTGCTACCCACAAAGGATACTTACTTATTTCGTTTGTAAAAAAAGTTTTAGCAAAATGATAGTTCGTATATACGATAGGCTTAATCCCTGTTGTTTTGTGAACATGCTCGAGCCAGCTTACGGCAAAGCGAGAAACAAATTCTTTGGACTTTTTCTTATCTTCTTCTAGATCCAAACACGGCGGAAGGTCTAGTTTCATTTGTCCAAGCTGAGTAATAAAAAAAGCAGCTTCTTTCTCCGGACTATTTGTACAGTGAGCATAATGATAAAATCCTACTCTCAAGCCCGCATTTTTAGCACCTATATAATTTTCATAGGATCTAGGGTCTACAAAAGTTCCCCCTTCTGTTAACTTTATATACACCCCTTTTACTGAGGTGTTTTTTATTTCTTTCCAATTAATGATTCCTTGATGATGAGAAACGTCGAGAATAATAGGATTATTTGAATGTCGCCTTTGCATAGTTTTCACCTCTTTTGCTAGCTTCCTTATGTATACGACGAATCTCTCAAAACCCCTGTTTTTTCTGGATCCTGATATTCTTTTATAACAATGTGTAAAACGTTGCTCATTTGAATGGCTAAATAAGCTTCATGTTTTTTGTCATAATAACGATACCATCCTTGCGTATGAATAATAGATTCCTCAAGCTCTTTTACATTTTCTGATTCAACCAATGTACTGATTGATTTTTCATTTCCAAAATAAAACTTCACTTCGTACGTCACTTGAATTCCTCCTTTATAAACATGTACATACCCTAATCGTATGTACTTGAATCTAGTATAAGGAAGTGTAAAATTCCTTTTAATCCGCATTTTCTTTTTTGTGTTTATTTAGAACAATGTTTATTTTATTAAAAAAAGAAGCCAAGCAGCTCAGAATGCTTGGCTTCTTTTTTTATTTTGATGGATGAATCATATTAGCTGGATTTACCCATTGCTCAAATTGTTCTTCTGTCAGAAGGCCTGTTTTGACCGCTGCTTCTTTTAATGTCGTTCCTTCCTGATGGGCCAGCTTGGCGATTTTAGCCGCATTTTCATAACCTATGTGCGGATTTAATGCTGTTACAAGCATAAGAGAATTTTCTAGATTATGCTGAATCTTTTCTTTGTTGGGTTCAATTCCTACTGCGCATTTATCGTTAAAAGCCTGCATGGAATCTGTCAGCAATCTGACTGATTGTAAAAAATTATAAATAATAACCGGCTTAAATACATTTAATTCAAAGTTTCCTTGACTAGCCGCAATGCCAATCGTCACGTCATTCCCTAACACTTGTGCAGAAACCATTGTTAGAGCTTCACTTTGAGTTGGATTTACTTTTCCAGGCATAATAGAACTTCCTGGTTCGTTAGCAGGAATCGTAATTTCACCTAATCCGCTCCGAGGACCGCTTGCCAGCCAGCGTACGTCATTGGCGATTTTCATTAAGTCAGCTGCTAAGGCTTTGAGTGCACCGTGGGCATAAACCACTTGATCGTGACTTGTTAATGCATGAAATTTATTAGGTGCTGAGATAAATGTTTTTCCAAGCGTGCTGCTGATTTCTTTCGCTACTTCATTGCCGAAGTCAGGGTGTGCATTTATCCCCGTCCCAACAGCTGTACCGCCAATAGCTAGCTCCTTCATATACTCTACGCTTTGTTTAATCATTTCTTCATTCTTTTCGAGCATGTGATGCCATCCGCTAATTTCTTGTCCTAGTGTTAGCGGTGTAGCATCTTGTAAATGGGTTCTGCCTATTTTAATAATATCTTTAAACTGCTCTTGCTTCGCAGCGAACGTTTCTTTTAATGTTTTTAGAGCAGGCAATAATTGATCTTCGACTTCTAGTACAGCTGCAATATGAAGAGCTGTAGGAAAAGTATCGTTAGAGCTTTGTGACATATTGACATCATCATTTGGATGGAGCGTTTCGTCGCCATTTATTAGCTGGTTTCCTCGGTGGGAAATCACTTCATTTACATTCATGTTTGATTGCGTTCCGCTTCCTGTCTGCCATACCACTAAAGGAAAATGTTCATTCCATTTCCCTTCAATAATTTCGTTAGCAGCTTGTACGATGGCTTCCGATTTCCCTGCTGATAGTTTGCCTAGTTTATGATTACTAATAGCCGCGCTTTTCTTCAAAACTGCAAAAGCGCGTATTACTTCAACCGGCATTTTTTCAATCCCTATTGGAAAGTTTTCTTTACTTCTTTGCGTTTGCGCTCCCCATAGTTTATCTTCTGCCACTTTGATTTCTCCAATTGAATCTCTTTCGATACGATAGCTCATAGTTAGAACTCCTTTTCAATATTTTCTTTACCTATTAGTATTGATTATATGGATGAATTTCATGACATAATAACAATTATTCACTGTTGAAAATTCCCTTTATTTTATTTTTTAAACGGTCTTAAATAATTTGATTATTTAGCTCATAGTTTATTTTGATTTCTTAACATAAAAAAAGATCTGAAGAATACGCTCTTCAGATCTTTTTTGAATACGTCTAATTTTACTTATGAATCCATACAGCACCAGCTGAATTGTCTTTTGCTTCACCAATTACGTCTAATTTTAATCCGTTTTGAGGAAGCAAGCGGCCTGCATCTTTAATTCTTTCATCTAAATACGATTTTTTGTCGTTGAAGCTTGTAACTCCATTTGATTCTTTAGATGAAATAGTTCCCCACGTTTTATGAGAATATGACCAAGCAAGTGATTTATCAAATGAGAACGCCGCGTCTGCAATTTGATATCGGCTTGAATTTGCTGTAGTGCTAATCCCATTCACATTAAAGTAAAGAACTTTATGAGCATGTGAATCAACTACACCAAGGAATCCTTCACCCGGATGTTGTCCTACCCAGTTATCAAGATAGCTTTCATCTGCGTACCAAAGCAGCATGCCTGTATTATATTTTGCACCGCGCGCGAATTGAAGTGCTTTATCACTGCCTGCATAGTTTCTCCACTCAAGGTAATAATAGTTGTCTTTATAGCTGATGCCGTTTGTCTTTTCAAATCCATCTAACGTTACTTTTGGCGCTCCTTCAGCATCGTCCGTAAATACCGTTTTTCCATCTACTACTAAACTGGCATTATCAAGTGCAAATCCTTGAAGAGCAAGTCCTCCGTCTGTTACGTATTCAAATTGAAGCTTGATTTTTTTACCTAGAACCTTCGTTAAGTCATAGCTTTTATCTTCCCATTTTCCGCCGGAGGTTTCTGCGGAACCGTCTGCATTATTCGCTTTATCACCAATTGTATCTAACAGAACTTTTGAACCGTCAGGAAGAATCGCATTTACATATAAATAATCGTATTCTGCCTCTACTTCATAGAACGCTTTATAATTGAACGTCGCTGTTTTGGCCGTTGTTAAATCAAACTCTGGCGTCGTCATTATCGTATGCAGATCGTCTCCGCGTTTACTGTAGTAATAATTGCTTCCAAACTCTGGCTTAATCCCTTGAACAGCTTTTTTAGGTAAATTAATCTTTACAATACCCGGTCGTTTAGACTTTGTGACGCTTTGATCAACCACACTTACAGAGCCCGATTTTGTAATGTTTTTGCTGTTGATTTGTTGGATATTTGCCCAGTTTCCACCCATATTTGCTTGGAAAAACTCTTTATTTTGCGGGGAGAAACTTGTCGGTTCTGTTCCAGCTACTTCACCAGCCCAGCTCCCTCCGCTCATAATTGACCAAACGCCTACCGGCTCACCTTGACCCGTATACTGTGTATCATACTCATCCGGCAAACCTAAATCATGGCCAAATTCATGAGCAAAAACGCCAACTGCTCCGTCTTCTGGTTCAATTGTATAATCATAAGCAGCCATGTTTGTTTCAGGAACTTTATACACTTGTCCCAAAGTAGAGCGATGAGACCAGATAGCATCGTTTCCTAGTTTACCTCCACCTGCTTCTTGCCCAGTTCCAGCATGAATGACCATTAAGTGGTCCACTATGCCGTCAGGCTCATTGCGGTTGCCGTCTCCATCGATATCATATTGATCGAATTGATCATAATCTGAAAGGTTAATGCCGCTCTTTGCTGCTGCAGCAAGCGCTTCTTTTACAAGATTACGGGGCCCTTTAGATCCAGGCGCATTATCGTTTCCTCCCGCTGGATTGTCTGCTCCGTATTCTTTTGCGTTTCCAGGTACAGTTAACCAGTCAGAAACCGTTCCATCTACTGTGTAACTACCTCCAGACTGTTCTTCATAATATTGTTTAAACGTTTTAATTTTCTTTCCGTTAAATAGCGTAAAGTCTTTCTTTCCAAACATTAATTGCTGATAGTGATTTCGGTTAAAATCTTTTGCATACATGTAACCAGGTTCTTGAACGACATTGTTGTGCTTAAAGTCTGCGTATTCGACTAAAAGAACAAGAACTTTATCTTTTCTCACTTGTCCTTTATATTTTGCCTGAGCTGCAGGTTTAACGTTTACCCCGTTCCCCGAATTGTTTCCTTGAGACTTAATATTAGCAAATTCGCCTCGTTGAAACTTTTCTTTTTGTTTTGTTTGCATTTCTTTAGCTTTCAAATCAATTTTGCTAGCTTTATGTCCCTTCATGCTCTCTTTATGTGCATCTTTTTTGTTTATGTAAGAAGTAACGGCTTTCTTCACTTCTTGCGGTGTTGCACTTTGAGAAATAACTCCTTGGTTTTTCAGTGCGTTAGCCAATCTTTCTTCCGGTACTGTATTCATATCAATTGGTGAACTCGGAAGTTCCTCCGATTGTGCGGTTTTAGCTGAAGCAGTACTTCCATTCATAAGTACTAGCCCCACTCCGCTTAATGTAACAGTTGTGGCAAGAAAAGATGTCCCCAAAATCTTTTTCCAGCTTTTCAAGTAAACCCCTCCATTTTAGAATTTTCAAACTATTAGCAAGATTTATTTTATATTCTAAAACTAGGAAGGTCAACTACATTTTACTATATTATTAAAATTTTTTTATTCTAGTAGATAATGTAAAATAGTTTTATAGTATGTAGCTAGTTTTCTTTGCCTGACAATTAAAATGTCTGATAAACCCTTCTTACATATGCAAATTACATGCCAAATCGATAACCAAAACTAAAAATACATGAAGCGTATTTTTTTAGGAAATTAGAACCATCTTTTCCGTATTACTATTATATAAAAACAAAAATTCCCCATTATGGATACAGAAAGATAAAAAAATCACTTCTCGATAGACGAGAAGTGATGATCTCTGTATTTAAGAATGTTCTTTTTGACGCTGCAGCAAGATATGATAGAGTGACATGCTCCAAATAGATATATTACGCGCTGCGATTTCATAAGGTTTTTCATCAATTTTAAACAAGAAATCCCCTTCATAACTCACGGATTTCCCTTGCTTTTCTAGCTCTTGTTTAACAGCTTCAATCCATTCTACTGCATTCGTATAATGTTTGTTCAAACGAACTTTAATAGTTTGATTCCTGTAATGAATAAAAGATGTAATTCCCCAAAAAATTAAGACAAGAAAAAGTACCATATACAGCAATTGCATGATAACGATCCCCTTCTTCCTTCATTTCATTATTTTCAATGAAGACTTAATTTAGATGAGTAAATATTACTATTCTCCTTTCCTATCGTCATCTCCTTTAAAAAAGTAAATTCCTTTTCCACGTGGGCGTATAAAATAAACCCATGTACGTGCTCCCTCATCTTTTTTACTAACGTTTTCTGTTAAAAAATGATAAGCTAATAGAATGATAAATAGAAAGGGAGGGCGACGAGTTGTCAACTGAACAAGTGAAATTAGCAGCCGTTTTAGATGTTGAAACAACGGGATTAAGTGCTCAAACATGCGATATTATCGAACTAGCCATTGCTGTTGTTTCTTATGATTCTTCTACCGGAGAAATAATCGACATTGTAGAAGAATATGAAGAATTTAATATGCCTTCAACTCCCATTTTCCCGTACATTACAAACTTAACGGGAATTACAAATGAGATGGTCAAAAATAAAACATTAGACGATAAAAAAGTGGAATCGCTGTTAACTAGCGTTTCGGCTATCATCGCTCATAATGCTTCTTTCGACCGCAGTTTTCTTTTAAAACGGTATCCATCTTTATTTAACCAAAAATGGCACTGCTCTATGCGTGCTGTCAAATGGAAAGAGTACGGCTTTCCTAATAAAAAACTAACAACGCTTCTTGATCATCATAATATTGAGAGAGAGCACGCTCACAGAGCTATGGATGATGTGAAAGGAACCATTGACTTGCTTAGACAGCAAAATCCTAGCGGAGAGCCCTATTTTTCTGAAGTATTAAAAAAAGCAATGAGCAAACCTAAAAAAACAGCGGCTTCCACTCGTTTTTAACTCAACAAAAAAAGCGCAGCTTCTGCGCTTTTTTTGTTTTTATTCGCATGTTTCTTAAGTGTTGAGTTATATGTTTGAGGAGTATGATTGGAAACAGCGAGGTTGTAAACGCACCGGAAGAAAAAGAAAAGTGCCTGCTTTCAAGCAAAAAAGCCGCGGAGGAACAAACTGAACAGCTGGACGAAATCAGCTGAATTTCTAATAATCTGGGAGATTTTAATTATACTTCTCTTATCTTTTGGTTTTGAAGATCGTGATGCGTTTGTTCTAGTTCACTTAAATTCAATTCGTACAAATGTCTCCCGTCTTCTGCTTTAAAGTAACCCGATTCAATAATTTGATTCATTAAAAGATCTTTCTTTTGCTCAAATGCTTTTTCAGATGTCATGTTATCATCTCCTTTTTTAGGTAAATATCTTTCATAGAAAAGACGTACACCGCTTGTGGCATACGTCTTGTTGCTTTTCACACTCGTTACCTATGTTTAAAAACAACGCAATCGTTACATTTTATCGAGAAGGCTGCTTTTTGTATGTCTTGCAGCCATATTGAACATTTTGGTGATGCACTACTTTTATACCCTTCATGATGTTCTTAAAACGCAATTAGAAAAAGATTTTCACAAAATTTGTTTTCCATCTACTGCCCCGCTTTCAAAATGCGGCTGTGCGGTGATTTTTTTCGTTGCTAAACTGACCACCATTAATACAACTAAATTAATAAATAAAGAAATAACGCCGACATTTGTATCTTTAATGATTTGTGGCAACGCAGGAAACAACGTGCCAAGCGTTGTTTCAGTAATCGTTATATACATCACAGACGCAATGCCGGCAACAATACCTGCACACGCCCCGTATTTAGTCACGATATTGTTTTTCATTAAACTAAAAATAAAAGCAGGAAACAGCTGCGTCACAATGCTGTAGCCCATTAGTAAAAGCGTTACAATCGTATTCCCTCCATGAAGCGTAAAATAGACTGAAACAAGCGCAATGACCGGTACGAAGCATTTAGCCAGTATCGAAATTTGTTTGCCCGTCGCTGAGGGAACAAGAACGCCATAAACGTTTTTAGATAGTGACGTAGAAGCTGCCATCAAAAGCATCGATCCAGGCACAAGTGCTGTTAATAAACCAGCTGCGCCAATAAAGCCGACAATCCACGGATCAAATGTTTGAATGGAAAGACGAAGCAGTGACAAGTCCGCTTCTGCGCCTTGTAGTCCAGGTACCTGCATAAGAGCAGTAAACCCTACAAAAAAGACAAAAAGCAGCATTAACGTATAAATAGGACTTATAATAGAATTCTTTCGAAATACATTCTCGTTTTCAGCTGAATACGTTGCATTAAACGTATGCGGCCACATGTAAAATCCTAATACGGTCAGCATGACTGTAGAAATAAACCACGAAATACTTAGCCCTGTCTTGGGAAGAGTAAGAAACGTTGGATTTGCTTGATGCACAGCCTCAAACATTGGCTGTAAGCCTCCGTAATAATGAAACGGCATATATATTCCTAAAAATAATACGACAATAAAAATCATAATATCTTTGACAATAGCCGTCCACGCGGAACCATGTATGCCTGATATCATTAAGTAAACCGTTAATGATATGGCTCCAATCCAAATGGCTGCGGTTGAAGAGATAGAGCCATAAGAAGCTTCAGATACAATAATACCTAAGCCTTTGAATTGTAAAATAATATAAGGAACAATTGCCAGCACCCCTGCGCAAGAAACAACGATGCCTAGAAACGGGCTGTTGTATTTTGAAACAAAAAAATCCGGCTGAGACATGAGCTTATGTTTCTTCGCATATCGCCATATTTGCGGACCAATCCAATACCCTAACACGTACGCTAAAGAAATATAGGCTAAAATATAAAACGCTGGCCCTCCTTTTCCATATGCCCAAGCGCTTCCTCCTAGAAACGTAAAAGTAGTATAGATTTCACCCGCCATCAAAAAGAAGACAAAAATAGTTCCAAAACCTCTGCCGCCTACGCTCCACTGTTCTAAATCCATTTTTTTGCCTCGCGTAGCTCGAATTCCAAGATAAATAGCTAAAAGTAAAAAACCAAAAATAATAATCAGAGCGGTATTCATTATTTATCTCCTCCTTTAACAGCAGGATCGAGCTTGTACACAATACCCATAATAAAAGACGTAAGGATTACCCACATAACAATCCAAAAGAGAAAAAAAGGCATCCCTAAAATAAACGGCGTCACTTTGTTAACAAAAGGTAATAAACCTAATATTCCTACAAACGGAAGCAGGCAAAGAAGATAAATTATTTTCATAGAACTCCTCCTTAATCACACGGCTTATCAGTGCTTATCTAGAACTTTAACTATCTCATTATGTACTTCTCTTATTCTTCTCTTTACACCTCCATTCTTGAACTAAACGAGACGTTTGGCATAGAAAACCGCCGTTTGTTTGCTCCTTAGTATCTTCCATTTGTCCCCATGTGAAAAGGAGTTTGTAAGGCATGCTTACAAGATTTTGAATGCAGCAGAATATAGACAAACAAAAAGAAACGGAACTGAGAGTAAAGGTCTCAAACAGTTCCGTTTCGATCTAGCATTTCTATACTTTATTCTTCTTCTTTTTTCTTTACACCAAGCGAAGAGAGAGCTTGTTTTAAATGTCCAAACGTTTCAATTTTATTAAAACTAATTCCTACATTAACAGCCGTCTGAGCCATGTCAGGACTCACTCCTGACATAATCGCATGGATGCCTAGCAGCTGCAAAATGTTAATCAAATCAAAAAATTTGTGAGCAACATACGTATCTACATAATTTACACCCGATAAGTCAATGACTAGATGCCTTATATGTTTTTCTGCACACCTTTTTGGAACAACCTCGATAATAGAATCACCTTTGATTTCATCAATAAGCCCTACCAAAGGCAAGACCGCGATGTGATCTACAATTGGAATGACAGGAAAACTCGTTTCGTCGATTAGCTCTTGCTGAAGACTTATTTTTTGCCTTGTGATTTTATAATACTGTTCGGAGAATTCATTAATGAGTTTATCAAATGTTGTATGATAAACTTCACTCCAAGACAGTATATCTTCTTTTGTAATAGATGAATGTATCAGACTATATGTTTTGACATACGTCCAAATAATTTTTCTTGTTTTGCTTAGCGCTTCTACTACTTCGTAAATCGGCGTATCAAATTTAATTCTGCTGTTTACTACTTCCGTCGTCCATTTCATCATACGTTGTTTAAAAATCTCTTGATCGTCAAGAAAGCCGCTCGCAATTGTTTCGATCGTATAAAGATGCTGCTCGCGCAGCTTTTTCTCAACTGAAGCATCTGCGTCCTTTGAGTAAATCGATCCTTTTATATTACTTCTTTGGCGCAGCCATTCTTCACTGATAGAGGCTGAATTCTCTAAAATATATTCAAAAAGACGTTGATTTTGTTCACTCACTACTGTTTAACCTCCGTTCACTTTCTCCTTCTGTCCAATTACTTACAAAACGCACCTTATGATAAATTCATGCTTCATATTTTTTCCTCGTCCATCTCTATCATACACGATAACCGCTCTGCATACTTATAGAGAATTAGATATAAACAAGCAGGTATTTGATTATCTACATAGATAAACTGCCGTGTATGATGCAACTATCATTTATTTTCACATGAAAGGATGTTAATTGTATTGAAAAAATCAATTATTTTGTTGGGGATTCTCGCTACAAGTATTGGATTATCCGCTTGTTCAAACAATGCAACAACTTCTTCTGCCACAAACTCTTCTGCACATTCAGGTCATGAACATCATAAAGCTGCAGTTGCTGATATTCGAGAAGAGACTTCAGGAGCAGATGTTTTACCACAGTTTTTGAAGAACCAGCCTAAAGATATGAAACTAGTTTATCTATCCGTTGCTAAAAACCGTGAACTACTTGAAAAAATCCCTTGCTACTGCGGATGTGGCATGGAAGCGAATCACAAAAATAGCTATGACTGCTTTATTTTTAAAAACAAAAGAAATGGAGCAGTTGTCTGGGATGATCATGGAACAAAATGCGGATTGTGTATAGAAATTGCAGCTAAAGCTATGCTCGACTATAACCGAGGCAAATCAATAAAAGATATTCGCAAAGACATCGATGAAAAATATAAAGAAGGCTATGCACAACCCACTCCTACTCCTTCCTTGTAGAACATTGGCATTTTTTAAGTAAACATTCGCGACAGGTATATATAAAAGTAGAAGATATCAAAAACACGTTTTTTTTAGCGTTTTGAAAGCTGATTCGTCTTCGAAACAGCAAAAAACACTCAAATAGCTATTTGAGTGTTTTTTGTGTACTATTCTTTCACAAACTCTTTTGTACTTCTTACTGTATCAATCGGACGGACGAGCTTCTCAATTTCTGCACGTTTTGGCTCTAAAAACGGAGGCAGTGATAATTTTTCTCCGAGCGTTTCGTAAGGTTCATCTCCCATAAATCCTGGTCCATCTGTCGCAAATTCAAATAAAATTTGCGGAGCCACTCTTGCATACAACGATTCAAAGAAGTGACGATTCACATAACCAGACGTATGGAAACCAAAGCTTGGCATTCGGTTAATCCATTCCTCAAGAGCCTGTCGATTTTCTACGCGAAAAGCAACGTGATGAACCGTTCCAAAACCTTGCTGAGCCTGCGGAAGTTTTTCATTGTGTTCGACTACTACTTGCGCACCGTTTCCTCCTTCTCCTACTTCAAATAGGTGAAGATCTCCCTCTTGAGCAATCTCTTTAAATAAAAGGACTTTTTCCATCATTTCTTTAAAGTAATTAAACTCGGCAATACGAATAAAGATAGGACCGAGTCCCGTAATAGCGTATTGAAGAGGTACAGGGCCTTTTTGCCAAGGAGTGCCTGATTCAACTCCTTGATTTCCTTCATCGGAAATTAACTGATACTGCTGATCGTCAAAATCAACAAACGAAAGCGTCTTTTTCCCAAATAGCTCTTGAATCCCCGTATGCTTTACTTCTAGGCGATCAAAGCGCTTTACCCAATAGTCTAAAGCCGCATCATTTGGAACGCGGAAAGATGTTTTTGAAATTTCATTTGTTCCGTGAGAACCTTTTGGAATGCCAGGAAAATCAAAAAAAGTCATGTCCGTTCCGGCGCTGCCTTTATCATCTGCGAAAAATAAATGATACGTTTGAATATCATCTTGATTGACCGTTTTTTTAACTAAGCGCATACCTAACACATATGTGAAAAATTCATAATTCTTTTCTGCACTGCTTGTAATAGCCGTTACGTGGTGTATTCCTTTTAAGTGGTTCATTCTACATTCCTCCGGATAAATCGTCTAGTTTATCATTCATTATTTATCTTTAATTTAAATATCTTTAATTAAAGATAATATACCATGATTAATTTTCCTTTGTCAATAAAGTATGGATGATCTCGGAAGGAAATATGTATATTTTTACATTTAACCAAAACATTATAAATGAGGACGAGCCAAATCCGCAATAAAACACCGTATAAACAAAGAGCTTTTACAATTCAAAAGCTCTTTGTTTATTCTTTAATCTTCAATACGCTTGATTATAACCGCAGGATTGCCTCCGACTACCACGTTATCAGGAACATTCTTTGTCACAACGGCACCCGAAGCAATTACCGCATTGTTGCCTATTTTCACTCCTGGATTAATAATGGCTCTTCCCCCAATCCAGACGTTATTTCCTATTTCTACGCGCTTTCCAAACTCAGCTCCTGAAATTCTTTCAAGGGCATGCAAAGGATGAGTTGCTGTATAGATATGTACACCTGGTGCAAGAAAACAATTATCTCCTATTCTTATTTCACATACATCTAAAAGTACGCAATCAAAGTTAGCATAAAAATTTTCTCCAACATGAATGTTAGAACCGTAGTCACAGCGGAAAGTAGGCTCAATGTAAAGAGAATTTCCCGTAGAACCAAACAGTTCTTTTAATAAGTTTGTACGTATTTCTTCTTCCCTTTCTGTTGTTTGGTTATAAAGCCTTGTTAATCTTCGAGCGTTTTCACGTTCTTTCATTAATTGCGGATCAGCGGAAAGATATAATTCTCCATCCAGCATTTTTTGTTTTTCTGTTTTCATTTTGCATCCCCTTTTTTGTAGTTCCTTCTCTAACCTATACTGATTTATTTCTCTTATACGATATCATGTTTTTAAACCTTTGTCCGGTATTCGCTGAGATTATCACCCACCAGGCAAACATTAGTTAATTTAATAACTCCCGGAAGCTAATTTTTTTAATCTTTTTATATAAAAGGAATAGTAAGAGAAAATTTCATCACATATACTATATAAATTTATATAAAAGGCAGGGATATCATGAAAGCACAGCGCTTGGTAGATGACCAAAAAGGAACATACAGCAAGGAAGTTCAGAAGCACTTTAAACTAAAAATAAATGGAAAAATTTATACACAACCCTCGCCACAATCACCTTCCTCACCCCCTATGCAGAAGAAAAATCTTAAATACAAACCTCAAAATAAAGTTCTACGCAC
The DNA here is from genome assembly GCF_023824195.1 of Priestia megaterium. Taxonomy (NCBI): domain Bacteria; kingdom Bacillati; phylum Bacillota; class Bacilli; order Caryophanales; family Bacillaceae; genus Priestia; species Priestia megaterium. The sequence goes on along the minus strand of NZ_CP085442.1, from coordinate 2,413,319 downwards.
GTATGATAAAAAAGATAAAACATTAAATGACACACAAGAAAAGCTCATAAAATCTGCAAAAACTAGATTAACTAAACATGAAAAGCTTCTATTAAGCAATCAGCTTTCAGAATCTGCGGCTCTTTACTCACCTTTTGGGTTAGAAGAGCTGGTACGAATGGCTAGTAGAGAGGAGTGAACGATTTGTGTTGGATGAAAAAGTAATCATTGATACAAACATTTGGGCTTCACATGCGCTTAATTATCCAGAAGTTGTGGAATATATTAATGAACTTATTTCAAATAATGCGGAATTTTTAATGCCTACCGTTGTAGAAATGGAACTTCTGTCGCATTGGGAAGTAGAAACAAATCCTCAAGTCAAAGCAGTAAAATATCATTATATTTACGATATGACAGATAAGATCGTAGACGTTACAAGTGAAATCGCGCAGCTAGCAGCCCAAATCCGCCGAAAAGCTAAAATAGAATCCAATAAAAAAATTAAAGGTCCGGATGCGATGATTGCCGCATCTGCTTTTATACATAATGCAACACTGATTTCCAATAATAATAAAGATTTTGCTTGGATTACATTTAATTTCAGCTATCGAGGTCAACAATTATCTTATGTAAATCCTATTAAAGACACGATTGCTTACGCTTCTTTTATTAAAAGCTTCGAACTTCCCAACCCTCCCGATACTGATAACTCACAAGAAAACGAGAAGGAAAGCTAATTTGTTTTTATTTTCAAAATACTCCTTGTCTCGCGCCTTTTTCAAATTAAAAGTTTGATGGTACATACTCCAATTCTTTCTATGTTGAATACAGTAAAAAGCATAAAAATTTAGGCGGTGAAAATAGTGAATTATCAATATTACCCGGAACAACCTTTAGAAGAATATCAATATGGCTATGATTATTATTCGAATCCCCATGAAACTGACGAAAGATTCCCTTATGGTTATTATCCATATCCTCGCCCACGTCCATTTTATCCTTACCCTTATCCTCGTCCTATTTATTACCATTCCCCTTACTTTTACCCTCGTCCTCGCCCGTTTTACCCACACCCAGTGTATTGGAGATAAAAAAAGAAGAGCTATCAGCTCTTCTTTTTTATTTCATGATATTTAGACATCTCTTCTTGAATAATGGTCACAAACGCTTCATTTTGCTCAATTTCAAAAACAGTAACAGCTTTTTCTAGGTAGGCTATTCCTTCTTTAAGCTCACCAAGCTGACAGAGGGCTTCTCCAATTTGATAATGCAGTTCTCCTAATAAATAAAGCGTCTCATGCTGAATACATAGCTCTAGTCCTGCTTGTGCATATTTAACCGACTTTTCGTAACGCTCCATTTGCAAAAGCGCACGCGATAATCCATATAAAATTCGAATTTTGACAAGAGGATCTTTTAACTTAGGAAGCAAAGCAATATGCTGCAATCCTTCCATAAACGTACTGAACGCTTTTTTTAAATGACCTTCTTCTTCGTAAATAATGGCGATACTATTTAAAATAGCAATCTCTTTTTCTGAATAAAACTGTTCGCTCGTACGCGTGAACGCAATTGCTTTTTCCAATTTACGAAGCGCTTGTTCAAATTTATTTCCAATATAATAATCACATATGGCTTCGTGCCATAGGAAAAATTGTGCGTGAAAAGGATCTTGAAACATAGGATTATCTTTTTCTTTGTTCACCATATGTAACACGGTTTCATAATCGCGTTTTCGTATATAATGCCTAATGGTCGATTTAATTTCTTTTGAATAATCGTTGGGCGTTAGCTCTCCTGCTTCAAAAAAATAATTCATCGGAACTCCTAAGCGTTTCGATAAATGATAGAGAACTTCACTGCTTGCATGAATTTCACCTTGTTCAAATCGATGTAGCTCTTCTTCTGTACAAATTCCTTCTGATAACTCGACAGTTGTCATTTCCGCAATCTTTCGCAGATCTTGAATCAGCTGACCTACTTGTTTTTTATCATTCAAAAAATCACCTTACTTAATGTCAATAAACCCTGTCAAAACAACGTTCCATGATATATTTGTACGTATATTGTACCACTTAGATAGTTTTTTTATCAATAGAATCAAGAAAAATATTCCAAGAATTATTCTTCTAATTATAACTAAATTATTTCAAACAATCTCCTGCTTCTTCTTTTGAAATGTACCCTTCTTGCACTCCATATAACACTTGATCACATCGCCATAAAGTCGAACTATATCCATCATTTTCTTCCATCTCTTGATTAATTTGTTGCTTTGTTTCATCCGTAAAATTTTCTTCTTGTTGTTGACGAATCTCTTCTTCGTATTGATCTGGAGCAGAAATATCTTCATTTACTTCAGGTTCTTCATATTGGTCAGTATGAGATATTTCTTCATCATTTGTTTGTTGCTGTTGACTCTGTGCTACTTGAGCTTTTTGTTTCTTTTGTTCTTCTGCTTGTTGTGCTGCGATACGTTGTTGTTCGGCAATCTTTTGTTGTCTTTGTTGCTCAGCTATTTCCGCTTGACGTTTGCGTTCGGCTAACTCTTTAGCTTCTCTTTCTTCTAGCTCTACTTCTCTAGCTTGCGCTCGTAAGTCCTTTTTCTCATTTTGAATCTGTTGGGCTTCTAATTTCTTATTAGGTTGTTTCTCAGTACTTTTCTTTTCTTCTGACTTAGTAATAGTTTCTTTCTTAGAAGTTTCAACGTTCTTCTCTTCCACTTGGTCACATGCTCCCATAGTCAAACTCAAGGACAACAAAACACTACCAACTAACAACTTTTTCACAACATTCTCCCCTTAACTTTTCTCTGTATAGAGTGTTACATTAAACTGATAAACTAATTTGACTAATTAATTTTTCTAAGTCAATGATTAATTCTTTAGGGCTGCAACTATTGTTCATTACGTTATTACATATCTTTAGAAGCTCAAGTTTAATTTCTATGCTAATTTCCTCAGGTTTCAATTGTTCATTCACAACAAACAGCCCCCTTGATAAGTAAATGATACCACGAAAAAGGTTATTTTTGTTATAATTTCAATTGTTTTTCTTCTTTGTTTTTCGATAATTTTCTTTTGGAATCATCCCCATTCTCTGCATCTTCTTCTCTATAACTAATGTAATCCACCATCATACTTTCTATAACTTTTAATAATTCTTTTCCTTTCTCTTCTGTAGATGAGCATTCTCTCATAGGTTCTCTTACCTTCTTAATCTTCGTTTACTTCTTACCATCTACTCCAAAGTGAATCTTATGATGATGTTCTTTACAAACACTTTATAAGTTACCAATAAATAAACGTTTACTCTAATCCTCTTTCATTTCTATAAGGTGATAACAAGAGTAAGCCTGCCTTCTTCAAGACAGACTTCACATAAAGGATTTAACCTCTTCTTCCTATTGCGTAATTTAATCCATGAGCTACTAGAATAAAAGGCTTGCTCTTTCTTCTCTACTCTCTGTCCCTTGTACTCTTTATGAGTATTTTCCTGCACTTGTCACAATATGTATCATAAGCTAATTGACGACATTCCTCTGTGTTACATATCTTAGGTGACTTTTTAGGCATGTTGTTCAGCCACCTTTTTTACTCTTTATTATTTAGCACATATTTCAATTTACATACTATAGACATAATAAAAAGCCACTCATCAGAGTGACTTAGCATTAGATTTATTCTTTACTTCTTCAGGTACATAATCTAAAAGTGCGGATATTATCATATTAAAATGCCATGGAGTAAGATTATTTCCAGCACTTTCTTTCAATTCATTTCCTAGCTTTTCACCCCATACAGGGTATCTGTCATTACTTTTTGCTTCTTCTAACATATGATCTACTACATTTAATACCTTATAATACTCATTTTCTTTTGCACTAATATAATAATCCTTCTGTTCATAATTCATAACTCCATCTCCTTTTAGTTACCTATGATTTTCCCTGTTTTAACCAAATTAAACTTGTTAACTCCCTAAAATAAAAAGCCGACCTTATGATCGACTTTCTTTACGGAACTAAATATCATCTCTTCCAGGCACTTTAAATACTGCTTTAATTTTGTATATATCTTTCTTACCTTTTGAGGCAGTAACCCTTGTAATCAGTTCAATAGTAACCCCTGAAACTAAAAGGTATGGCAGGTCCTGAAATAGGCGTCTGTCCCCCACCCAAAAATTTTGGAGCTTTAGCAGGATACCCCAATGGATAATTCCCCCACCAACTTTCAACTTCACCACTAGAATTCAGTACATATCCAGTAGGACGTCCAAAGGAAGGCATGAAATAAGGATAGAAAGCATAGTTAAAAGGAGTATAAAAATTAGAATAGAACATTTAATCACCTACTTTGTTCCAGCATGTAAAAAAAATCCTTCATTAAGGTATGAGAGCTTTTCTTTTATTGTGAATCATCATTTTCAACAACTTTTTATTATTTGCACAAAATAAAAAACACCCAAGCTATGAGTGCTTTTTATACACTTAACATGTTAAAGGAGAAAACGATTCGTCAGCAAAAGAAGTACTGACCATTAATATTATGCTCGAATGTGAATTTACCTATACTGTGCGTTTCTCATTTTTTATTATAAAGCTTGCTAGTCCAATATCAAGAACTGTTCTTTCATGAGATTGTATTTCCCATAATTGTTGATGGTAATCTGGTATATATACACTTCCGTCATATTGAGCTTTAATAACACGTCGGAAATTCTCACTTGAGCATTGCACAATGTAGGACTTTACGCCATTTTCCTCTACAACATTTAGTACTTTAAAATCAAATTGAATTTTCATTCTCTAACCACCGACTTTCTACCTAATAATTTCTACAAAAAGTGTAATAATCCTTCTCTATATATTACTAAAAGAATATTTTCAGCTATCATTAATCAATATAACTTTTAGCTGCTCCATACGAAAAACCATAAACTCCAACTAACCATAATCTCATTTCATGCCTTTGCTCATCAGTTAACTCTATGTCCGTATCTTCTGGAACATCTTCATATTCAATATTTCCCTCTAACAACTGTTCGAAGAGTACTTGATTCATTAATATTAGCTCCATTCTTAATAATGATTTTATGTTTCAGCATATTAACTTCTACAAAATAAAAAGCCACTCTAAATGAGTGACTTAAACTTATAAAAATATTAACTTTCACCTCAGCTCTACAAGTAAATAACTTAGTGCCCTATCTAATGCTTCAGGTATAGTTTCAACCTCTTCAATCAACTTTGAACCAGTTTTTAGCTGATAAGCTAAACCTGTATCGAAAATTTTAATTCCACCAGCAACTTGATTGTTAGATTTTAAAACTTTACTCAAACTCAATATAGAGCCTTGAACTTTTAAAAGAACTGAACAATCTGGAAATGAAATTTTATTTTCCTCTTTAATAAATTCAACTTCAGGTTGTTGGTTTTCATTTAATTTTACATTTAACATGTCAATAAAAGAATCAATGACACTTCGAACCGATAACAATTCGAAATGTTTTCCTGAAACTTTAGAAACATAAGCATCCATCCAGTTTTTACTTTTCCCCATTAATATTCCCACCTTTTGTGTAGACTATTTTATTCTACAAAAGGCTAGTTATTCTCACTTTTTTAAATATTAATCAATTTTCAAGATTCTTTCCCACATAGGTAAATCCGAATTCAATTTATGAAGTTATAACAATAATAACCACGCCTATTTCTCTAGCCCGTCTATACATAATTGACAAGCTAAACATATGTTAGTGTATATTCTATTTTCTTCATCGATGAAAGGATGAGAACGTATGGTAGCTAAAATCAATTCACTTACGATTGGTTACATTTCTGGAGGAACTTTTATTTTTGGAAATGTAAATCAAGTATGTCCCGTTACAAGTACAGAATCCAATTCACAAACAGGTTCGGGATCAAATGCAAGTCCTAGTTCAAGTTCAGTAACAGGCTCTCAAAACACTTCTTCTCAACAGTCACCTAGTTCAACACCTACTCAGACGCCTACTTTAGGAAGTGGAAATACAAATACACTTTGAAAAGCATCGCTACGTATAAGGATGCTTTTTATTACAACATTTAATTTACATATAATTCACATACACTTTTGATAGAATGTAAACTAATAATTGATATATTCAAAAGTAACTTGATAAGCTTCATTCTTGGTTAAACCTTGTAAACTCATTAAATACTCAACCAACATTACTCGTTAATTACTAGCTAAAGGTTCATCATCTCCTTCAGTAATACGTAATATTTCTTCATCACTGAGTTCTCCATCTAATATTTTCTGATAAAGTTCATCGATTATTATACAACCAACCTTTCTAGACATTATTAAAAGTAGATACTATGTTCTAATTTCACAATGAACTTAATATCATTTATTGTATTTAAGACAACGGGAGATGATATTGATGAGCAGATTTGATATTGAAACCTTAAAAAAGATTCGTGATGATTTACAAGAAATTCACTCTACTGCTATTTCTAATTATCATGACTATCCAGAACTTATGGATACAATTGATCATTTAGCAAGAGTTGCTAACATGTTCGCAAATGATAAAATTGAGAACCTTGTGAATAGTAACTTGCGTGCTGATCCACAAGGTTATATTGTGTCAAAATTATCGTCTGCTTCTTCACGTATGAAAAATTACAAGAAAGGCATCGGCAAGCGTGAAGTAGGTTCTTATGAAAATTGAATACACAGGCTGGAGATTTTATGATGACTATACAGAAATTTATGGTAGAAACTACTTAATTCATCATGTTGGCTCAATGTTGGTGCCAGTTTCAAGAATAAAAGGATTGACTCATGATAATGTTTTGTCTGTAGAAAAGTTAAATCGTCTTCTTAAATCGATCGAGAATCATGGATATGTAACAACTAGTTCCTCTCATATGGATATTAATCTAACATTATTTCCAAACGGTGATTTCTGCGTTAGTAATGGAGGTAATCATAGACCATATTTAGCAAAGAAGCTAGGTATAACTATTATTAGAGCCGTTGTGGATGTGTGCATTCCACTTAATCTTTTGACAGATGAACAAATTCAATATTTTGAGTCTATAGATCCTTATGATTTGCCTCACAGTACAGAATTAAAAAATGCAGCATACGCCCTAGAACTAATGCCTAGCCAACAACTTGCTAAACAGCCTATAATTCATATTCGATAAGCACCTCACCTAATGGAAAATCAAAGACACTGAATATGCAGTGTCTTATAATTTTTCCATTTTATAATTGTTATTTTATAACAATATCTTTCATTCTTGAATTGCGGTAACCTTCCCATCTTCAAAGTAAACATAACCATAGATATTATAAACCCATTGTTCTTCGACGCCATATTTTGTTGTTGTACGGTTAATATCGTCAGGCTTACCCCATCCAGTTTTGTTAATAACTTCTTCTTGAGTCATACCTATTTGAGGTTTTGTATGTTGAAGATCGTATTGCTTTTGAGCATCTGCCAGTATTTCGTTACTTTTTTCTGTTTCTTCTTTATCAACCTCATATCGATCTTTTAACTTCTTTCTTGCTAAACTAATTTCTTCTGCAAATTGCCCATTATAATCATTTGGGATTTTTTTAATGTTATTGTAAGCATGTTTGTAATCTTCATCTTCAAAATTACTCATCGCACCCACATATAAAGATAAGTAATATTCAGGTTGATATTCTTTTGGATAATTATAGTCATTTGTTATAAAGTCTTTATTTTGAATATCCTTAAATAATGATTGTTTCAGTTGTTCTCTACTTTCCTTCACTTCTTTCGAAAATTCCCCATCGTAATCGGTAGGAAGATGAGATAGGTTAGATGTTTTGGAGAACACCTCATCTTCTGACAACAACTTCGATATACTATATAGCCCATCAAATTTCTGTTGATCTTTAGAATCTATCTTTCCATCTTTTTCGTATATCTGACTTTTAAGATCTTCAACTTTAGAATATTCTTTGTTGCTTATATATTTTTCAGCTTGATTAATTTCTTTTTGTATTGAAACCTTCTCATTTGTACCACTAACTTACTTATCACCGTTACTACACGAAACCAACAAGCTACTACATATTATAATTGTTGGAATTAATCTCAATATTTTATTATTCAATCAAATAACTCCCTTTTTTCCTAGGATACAACGCATTTTCTCAATCTTGAATTACAGTTACCTTATCATCTTCAAAATAAAGATACCCATAAACGTTGTAAACCCATTGTTCCTCTACTCCGTGTTTTGTAATGGTACGATTAACATCATTCGGCTTACCCCATCGAGTATCATTTATTACTTCTTCCTTTGTCATTCCAATTTGAGGATCAGTATTTTGAATTTTTTCTTGTTTTTCCTGAACATCCCACTCGTCTGTCACTCCATCTGACTTTCTTTTAATTTGAGTCTTAGCAATTTCTATGTCTTCTGCATATTTACCTTTATAACTATTAGGTATCTTTTTAATGATGTCGTAGGCATAAGTGTACTCTTCCATATTGTAATTTTTCATACTTGTAAAGTATAACGACAAATAATATTCTGGTTGGTAAGCCTTGGTATAAGTATAGTTATTAGTTTTAAAGTCTTTTTTTGCAAGGTCATTAATTAGAGATTCCTTTAACGCTTTTCTTTCTTGATTTAATTGAGCTTTGAACTCGCCTTTATAATTTACTGGGATATTACTGATATTTGATGATTTAACATAAGTTAAATTTGAACCAAACACACTGGCAATACTATCTAACACCTTAAATTCTTCGTATTGATCTTTATTTACCTTTCCGTTCTGATTGTATACCTTGGTGCTTAAATCATTAACCTTAGAATATTCCTTCTCCCTAATGTATTGCTTGGCTTGATTAATCTCTTTCTTTAGCAAAATTCCCTTATCTTTTTGTTCTTCTCTTGCAGAGCTAATTTGTCCAGCATTATTGCCATTACTACATGAAATTAGCAGACTACTACTCATTATAATTATTGAAATTGCACTTAATATTTTCTTACTCACCCAGAAAACTCCTTTTTAAAATCTAATATACTACAAAAGAAATACAAAATGTTACTTTCTTACTTTTTATAGTGTAAAAGATTCACTAAATAAAAAATCCTCCTCAATTAAGAAGAAGATATTATAATATATAATACCTAATAAAACCGTTATTTTATCAAGAGGAGAGCAAGAGAAATGATAATAATAGGAATTTATGAAATTAGATGTAAGATTACAGGAAGAGTTTACGTTGGTCAAAGCAACGATGTTAAGGGTAGATTGAGAACGCATAAAAGATTGCTAAGACAGAACAAGCATGAAAATAAATATCTTCAGAACCATGTTAATAAATATGGGATAGAAAACGTTGAATTTGAACTTATTGAAGAGTGTCTGCAATGCGATCTGAATGATAGAGAGGTATATTGGATCAAAGAATTTGGTTCAATGGTTAGAGACAAGGGATTTAATCTAGAGAGTGGTGGAAATGCAGGGAAAACATATTCTAAAGAGAGAATAGAGGCAATCACAGGTGCAGGTAATCCAATGTTTGGAAGGAAGCAGTCACCAGAGATGGTTGAATTTATGAGACTAATAAATAGAGGATCAAGTGATAAATTAACAATTAATGATGTGAGAGAGATTAAAATGGCTCTAATACTAAACATAGTTCCACAGGAATTAGTTACAATATTCAAGGTTGATATCACAACAATAAATAAGATTGCAAGGTGTACCAATTGGGAATGGGTGCTTCCAGAGTTAAATGACGAGCTAATGAATAAGCGTGATATGGAGCGTGAAAAAAGGGAGAAGAAAATTTTCGAACTATGGGAAAAGGGACATAGAGTAATTAACATAGCCAAAATGCTTCAGTGTGATTCAAAGATAGTTTCGAATGTATTAAAAAAGGAGTTGGAAAAGAAAGAAGCAGAACGATGAAACCTTCACAATCTTGTTAGAGAAGAGTTTATGAGGGGAACTCCAAAAGCAGAGATAATCAATATGTTTGGGATAAGTAAAACGACTTATACCAAAATTACTTCTTCTGTCTATAATCCAAAAAAACAAGAGCTAATTAAAAAAGTATTTGAGCTTAAATATAAAGGACACTTAAATAAAGAAATAGCTGAAATTTTAGGGCTACATAGAGGCACTGTAACAGAGTATCTAAAAAAAGAATTAGATGAAGAGACAATGCAAGAACTTCGCTCATCTGGCAAGAAGGGTACTCCACTTAAACTTGATGAAGAAAAGGTTATCGAGATAAAAGGAATGCTTAAGCTTGGAATTTATAGTCACCGAGAAATTGGAGATATGTTTGGTGTGACTGAGTCAAGCATCTCACAAATTAAACGTGGTGTAAGATGGTCACACGTAGAAGCACCACCAGAACTTAGGGTTATTGACCACAGAAGTATATCGACTAAGCTGAATGAGAAAAAAGTTACTGAGATAAAAATATTACTACAAGAAGGCAACTACCTTCATAAGCAGATTGCAGAAATGTACGGAGTATCTAGGGGAACAATAACAGATATTAATACAGGAAAAAGGTGGTCACACGTAAAAATACCGCCAAAACTCCATCCCTCGGATAAGGATTAATGAAGTAATGACGGCATTTTTACAAGTTATTACAAACCTAGATTAGTGTTATTTTAATTTATACATGTAACGGTTGATCAAACTCTCTTTGAATTACCCTCTTTACTCGTTCATAAGCCTTCACTTCACCCTGATAAAAACATGCACTATTCCAATCTTCTCTTTTCTCTGCGTCTTTTCTCCACGCATCAGATTGTTCTATTAACTTATCAATGTGGTCAATAAATTTTTTTCGTTCCATTTAATCACCTGCTTTTATCATAATTGGAAATATTTATATGAACCTTTGATAAGTAATATTTCTAGAAATCGTTGAGATACCCTGTTAAATTTTGTTATAATGCCCGAATACTTTTAGGAATAAGAGAAATGCCTCCCAGTAATGGAGATCATTTTAATAGTTTATATCTTTTAGCATGAGTTAGCCTTAAGATGAATGAATCATTTGCGATAATGCTGGAAGGAAAGATGTTATAACTTTCATGTGATTAGCTGTACTAGTAATAAATTTTGTGTAAGCGTGATGTTCCCTGAGTCTGTTCTATTCTCTTTATGACTTCTCTAAGGGCTTATCTTTCTTCTTCAGCTAAATGTTCTTTTAAAACTTTTCTAATATTATCAAATAAATCTTCTGAGTTAGTATTGACAATATTTATAGACTGATCTGTTGAATTATTGTTTACCTTTGCATTGTCACCGTTTAAATAGCAATAAGTCAAATTTTGTTGCCGTTCTCTGTTTTTCTCTTCTTCTTTCTTATCATATTCTGCTTTGGTAAGATAATACGCTTTTAATTGAAGAGATTTAGATCGTATTATATCAGTTTTTATATCCTTAATATAAAAGAGACTCCTAGATTGCACCTCTTTTATCCAGTCACCAGCTCTTACATCCGTTTCTGGGTAAAAACCTACATATGGAATATTTGTTGCTGCCTCCCGATTCCGTAACCCTTCAAATTCATTAGTAAGCTCATTGTTTCTAATAATCTCAAATTTTCATCCAGCCATTTTCATAAATGTTCTTAAACTTGATATGTTAGTCCATCTCCCTTGTTTACTAATGAACATACAAATCTTTTTTCTTTAACTGGGCTACTACATCCTCTTTATACGGTATATCTCCAGTTATACTGTATCTAACTACTCTTGTGTCTTCTCTTATCTTTTTCATTTCAGCTAAACCTAGAACCCCTTGAAATTTTTTATCTCGAACAGCTTTAAAATGATTTCTAAAATCTTCTTCAGTACAATTATTCACCTTGATAAAATGCTGGACTAACTCATCAAACTGTTCTTTAGTTGTTCTACTATATGTAAAACCTAAATGGTGAAAGGCATGACATCTTCTACAAATTAGATCTATACCTTCAAGAACACAGATTAAATTTTCTTCATCATACTTTTCAATCTCGTGCATGTCTAAGTATTTCAGATTTTGTTCGTCTGGTTCGTATCCACAAATTCTGCACTTACATTCATTCTCTTCTAGTGTTTTCTTTCTAATTTTAGTCCATAAACTCTGTGAAATACTTTTTCGTACACTGTATCCTCTGAATGGGGCAGGCTTCCAATCTACTTTTAATTTAAAATTACGGAAATCTTGACTCATTATTAAAACCCTCTTTCTATGCTGAGTATTTTAAACTTTTAGTCTATCTAAATTTTACTATGTTTTTAACATTTTTTTAATTTCAACTAATTTAAAGTTATACATAAGTTTTAAAAGTGTACTATTATTAAATTAAGCACTACGTACGATTTCCATATGCTCATTATTAAGCTTTTTATTCAAAATTCCCCAGTAGTATGAATAGATTGATTTCTTAACTTTATATCCTAACTTCAAATTACATATCATCTGTTTGAATGCGTTGATACCTAAATTAACCTTTTGATGTTCATCATAGTATGTTAAATAACGTGTACTATTTTCAACACATTTCCATAGTTCAATAACCTGCTTCGGCTCATAATAACACTTAACTAACTCTTGAAATTTAGTAGGAATACTAGGAATCGTATTATCTGTACGTATGTTTATATTATTGTTATTAGTTTTAGAGAGATTACTAGTTTTAGGTGGTTCAATTTGTTCCTGGTGCAGTGGTTCAATTGAATCGGATAAAGGATTTAAATTACCTTCTCCTTTTGGTGGGTAGTAATTAAATACATATACAGAATGACCTTGTTTACCATGGTTAAAGGTATGATGAATTGTAAGTAATTCCATTGCCTGCACTTTCAATAACATACGTTTGAATGACGAGCGTGAAATCCCTACAGCATCGTTGTGAGTTGCTGAAACAATTGTGCTTATCTTTGCGTTACATACACCAAATACACTTGCAGAAAAGCGCACAAGTCGTTTTAAAGCAATTAATTCTGATTTAGTAAGTAATTTTTGTTGATGAATATCAATGTACCACTGTTCCATTGAGGAGTTAAACTGCTTAAGTGAATCGAATTTCGATAGATGCTTAAATTGATTTATATTTCCAGACTTCATATTTAACATTGCCCCCATGTTTTTATTTTTAGGGCATAGTCAAATAAGCGTATGACATTATTGATTTTTTTCAATAATTATCATATACTCTTATTGCGTAAATCTTGTGTATTTGACTATGCAAGATGGAGAGTAGATGTTGTGAGCATCTGCTCTCTTTTTTTTTGTCCAAATTAACTATTTTTATTTCCGTTTAACAATTTTTTCTTTATGGTTTTCTATCAGATTTATTGCCGAATATTTCTTATGTTCATCTCTAATTGTGGTATCCAATACATGAGCGTACACCTTAGCTGTAATAGATAACTCAGAATGACCTAAGAGCTGTTGCAAGACTCTGATGTTACCCGATTGCCGTAGAAACATTTCAGATCCAGTATGGCGACATAGATGAGGATGAAAGCGTTTATTGATACCTGCGTTTTTCAAGACCTTTTCTAAATGCGCTCTGAATGTACTTGGTCGCAATCTATTTCCATCATTCGTTAGAAAAATATATTCGCTACTGAATAACTCCTCATTATCTGCGATGAGTTCTTGGAGAAGTTGTGTAGTTTTAATCGAAACAGGAACTATCCTAAACTTCTTTGATTTTGTATTTTGAAATGTTATGGATCTTTTTTCAAAGTCCACATCCTGCTTTTTTAAATGAACTGTTTCTTCAACTCTTCCTAATGTGTCTAACAAGGTATGTAAGAGTACATAAGATCTAAATTGAGCGTAGTAGCTCTTATTAAAAGCATCAAAAATTCGCTTTATCTCCTCTACAGTTAAAACCTCAACCTTTTTTTTCTGAAATTTAATGTTCTTGATTTGACTAAAAACATTTTCATTCAATATTCCTTCACGCATTAGAATGTTAAAAGCCGCACGTAATTTCTGTAGATAATTATTAGCACTAGAAGGCTTAACTCCCTTTTTAGCCACTTGTTTAAATCTACTCTTCTCATCAGATTTTTCATGTAGTAACCAATCTACAAAGTCTCTCGCATTGTTCAGCTCAATCAAAACGATTAACTTCTCTTCTCCAAAGAATCTGATTAGATCATTAAATACTATGTTGTACTGATTGATAGTGGACTGTGCCACGCCTTCCAGCTTTTTTATCCTTATTATTCTGTCCTTTGCATCACTTAGATTAACTTGATTTAACTTTGTTCCTTTTCTCAATCTTTTTGCACACATAAAAAGGCAACCTCCTCTTTAAATAGTGGAAGTTGCCTTAACAATTTAGGTAGTTTTTTTATCATGAACAAGTTTTAGTCTAGAGGACTATTTACCTATACATTAAAAACCTTGTTGTATCAACATTTAGCAAGCGACAGTTGTCATTTCCGCAATCTTTCGCAGATCTTGAATCAGCTGACCTACTTGTTTTTTATCATTCAAAAAATCACCTTACTTAATGTCAATAAATGTTTTTATCCTACTTTTCTACTATACTCCAAACAAAATGACTTTAAAAGGGATAATGGGCTATTTTTAAACTCTTTTCAATCTTTTCTCCCTATCAACACAGAAAAGCAGCACATCCATGTGCTGCTTCTCCCAAGTTCATATAATTTATGACACTATATATCTTTGCGCCTTAAATAGAGTCAAATACTTGACGAAGTTGAGCTGCGCTTTTATTGATCGCCTGCTGAGCGAGTGGGACAAATTCATGAAACCCTAAAAACCCGTGAATCATTGTTTCATAATTTTCATAGGTGACAGGGACACCGTGATTTTTTAATGCGTCCGCGTAGTCTTTTCCGCTATCTCTTAAAGGATCATACTGTGCTGTAATAATGGTAGCGCTTGGTAGACTCGATAAATCTTCTAGTAATACCGGAGCGTTATAGGGATGCTGTTCTTCTTCTTTATTATTTAAGTACTGAAGGCGAAACCAATCCATGAGATCTTTTGAAAGAAAATATCCTTCCTCATTTTCTTTCATAGAGGCAGGGTGCTGATTTTTAAATCCTACAGACGGATAAATAAGCAGCTGGTGAACAATGGATGGACCTTGTCTTTCTTTTGCTAAAATGCTCACAACCGCAGCAAGGTTGCCACCGGCGCTATCTCCTCCAACGGCAATTTTGTTTGAATCGATATTTAATTGAGACGCGTGAGCTGAAATCCACTCCAAGGCATCATAGGCATCGTTCACTGCAGCGGGAAATTTATACTCAGGAGCAAGGCGGTAATCAACAGAAACCACAATACAGTTTGTTTCATTTGCATACGATCTGCATATGGAGTCATGGCTATCTAAACTTCCTAATACCCAGCCTCCTCCGTGATAATAAACAAGAGCGGGAAATGGCCCTGTTCCTTCAGGTTCATACACTCGTATAGTGAGCGGACGTTCATTTAATTGGATTTCTTGATTATATACTTTTTTAACTGCTTCTTTGGAAGGAGTTAAAGACATCTTTTCCATTTCTCTCAGCTGAGGGGGTGTAACGTCCTCTAAAGAAGGACGGGGCATTTCATTATATTGATTTAGAAATATTTGAATATGCGGATCTAACGGCATTCTTCTTCTCTCTCCTTTCAAGGTAACTCTATATGTAATGATGAATGAAATTTCAGAAAAAATCCAATATATTGTCTTCTCATCAGGCTTTTGTTTGTTTTTATTAAAAATGGGTATAACAATTAAATAAAGAGGATGATATTCATATATATTTTATTCTCACCTATATAAATATAAATACGTACAAAGGAGGCACAACGATGATTATTGTGTATATAAGCTTAGCTGTTGTTTTGGCATCACTTGCGTATCTTATTTACGCAGGCGTATCATTTAATAAAAAAATCAAGCCAACTGTGAACTCTGTAAATGCCACTTCTCAACATCTTCAAAACGAAACTGATCATATCAAAGAAAAAACAAATCACTTAAAAGTAACACAAGCAGCTATTAAAACCGATGTACAGTACAAAAAAGATTCGGTCAAATATACAGCCAACTCATTTAAACAGCTTGTTAATAGCTTTAAACGTTAAAAAGGAAACCTCTATAAAGGTTTCCTTTTTTATTACATCGCCTGAGACGTATCTTTAGGAGGGGCAGCCGTTTTGTTTCGGTGATATATAGCGTTAATCTCTCCTCCAATAACGAGAATTAACCCCGTTAAAAATAGCCAAAGCATCAGAACAATCACGCCTCCTAAGCTTCCATAAGTAGCAGAATAATTGCCAAAGTTGCTTACGTAAAATGAGAACCCTAAAGATGTCAGCTGCCATAATAGCGTAGCAGCGAGTGCTCCGGGCCATACATGAGCAAAAGGAAACGTTTTGTTTGGAGCTAATCTGTATAATACGGATAAAACAAGTACCATAATGCCGACACCGATAATCCAGCGCAGAATATTTAAAATCACTGTTGTACCTGAAGGGAGAGAAAACCATTCGCTTATCCAATTTAACAAAATCCCTCCAAACACTGGTAAAAGAAGCGATACAACAATTGTCACAATTAATCCGATCGTTAAAAGAATGGACAAGCCTCTTACTTTAATAAACGAGCGCTGTTCTTTCACGTCGTAGGCTTGGTTCATTGCACGGATAAAGGCGTTCATACCGTTTGAAGCGGACCAAATGGTTCCTAAAATCCCTACAGTCAGTAACCCGCCGTTTGGTTGGCTTACAAATTGAGCTACGTTATCTTTAAAGATTGCAGCCGTTTCTCCCGGCATAACGCTTTGAAGGACATCGATTGCCTCTTCCGGTTTAATAGATAGATACGGAACAATCGATATCAGTAAAATAAGCATAGGGAATAATGATAGCATATAATAATACGCTTGCTCAGCCGCTAGTCCCGTTGCTTGGTCTTCTTGAATTTCTTTACCAAGACTTTTTCCAAATGATAATAGCTTTTTCATGATAAACCTCTACTTTCTCTTTTTTTGTTCTTTTCCCATTTTATGCACTTTTCAACCTTGAAAGTGGAGAATTTCAAGCAAAATCTCAAATCAAACGACCAAGAGAAAGTAGAATGATGTTTCCTACACAAAAAAGTTCCAGCTCAAAAGAGCCAGAACTTTTCATCAGAGTGTTTATGTAGAGCAGACTAGCGAATGTGTCCTTGTGCACCACTTAATTGCTGTTGGGCCATTGCAACAAGATGCTTCGTCATTTCTCCACCAACAGAACCATTTGCACGAGCCGTTTGCTCAGCGCCAAGCTGAACGTTAAGTCTTCCTGCGATTTCCGTTTTTAACTGATCAAGAAGCTGTTCAGCACCTTGAACTAAAATAGGATTACGATTTGCCATGTTTATCACTCCTTTCCTTCAACAGCTTATATAGGTTAATGTTCCTTTCACTTGAAATTTTATACAACATCCTTCAAAAAAAGATCCCTGGCTATCGCCGAGATCTTTTTTCTTTTTAAGCTTTTTTACACTCGTTCAAGAGGCATTGTACAGCAGCGGAAAGAACCGCCGGACTTAATAATTTCAGATATATCAACTTCAATTACTTTATAGCCTCGTTTCCTTAACTCTTCATTTACTTCTGTATTCATTGGTAGGCTGATCACCCGCTGATTACCGATTGATAATACATTGGTTCCCATCGTAAACTGCTCTTCTTTTGTTACTTCAATTAAGTCATATTTCATGCGAAGTAAATTTAATTCTTTTTCATGTAAAGCTGGTGAAAATACAAGCGCTTCTGTAGGTGATAAAATATTTAACACACAATCAAGATGAAGATAAGACCGATCAATAGGAATCGGAACAACCTCATACGCTGGAAGCAGCTCTTGAATATGGTCCACGCCTTCTTTACTTGTACGGTCGCTGAGCGCTATAAAAATAGCTTGTCCATCAATCAGCACATCTCCACCTTCAATGGGATGGTCCGGTACCTGATGGAAAGGAATACCTTGCCGCTGCAGCCACTCTGCTAACACTTGTTCTTCTCCACTTCGAATTTCGCTTCCCATTTTCGTGACAATAATGGTCTCTCCCAGCGTATAGCCAATATCCCGCGTAAATACTTGTTCTGGAAATGGCTCTTGTGCAGATAGCCCGATGACTTCCACTCCTTCTTTTTGAAGGCATTCGACAAATTGACGGTGCTGCTTTGAAGCCAAGCTCTCATCAATGTTTTCGTCCGCATAATGCTTTTGTGTTTCATTAATAATTTCTTCAATTTTCATATATGTAGGTGGGCAAACAATCACACGTTTTAATGTATCATACTCATTTTTACACCCATAACTATTCGTCATTTTAGCTGGCTGTTTCATTTGCATCTTTTTTATCCCCCTTCGTGCATTTATGTACAGTGTTCCCTAAATCGCTTGAAACATAAACACGATTTTGCTGAGGAAACAACCCTGCTCATCTATCTAAAATGCTTTTTCAGGCAAGAAAAACAAAAAACACAATACTTCTTCTAATTACAATAACTGTTAGTATAAAATAGTCTAGTAACTGTACAAAAAATTGGAGGTTAATATGAATAAAGTAGCGAACGCATTATATGCGGGCAGAAAAATTTTATTAATACTGTGGGTCATCCTAATTGTCGGATTTGGCTTTTATGCGGCTAAGCTTCCTTCTGTTCTAGGAGGAAACGGATTTGAAATGAAAGGAATGTATAAAGATACCGAGCAGCTTTTAGTTAATAAATTTGATGTTAGCGAATCTCAGATCATCGTTTTGTTTGAAAAAAAAGACGGAGTTTCTGACTCCAAATTCCAGCAAACGATCGCTCAGTATATGCAAAAAGCAAAGGACAAATCAGACGCGTCGAAAGTCGACATACCAACGGCTTCTAACAAGATGATAAAACGAAGCACAGCGTATGGAATTATCCACTTTAATCACGATGATGGAACGATGGATAAACGAGTGGAAAAGATCAGAACTCTTTCAGCTGAAGAAAAAGAAGTTAGTGTAAAATTAACCGGTGGTCCTATTATTGAAAAAGATATGAATACAGCAAGCCAAGCTGATTTAGCAAAAGCGGAAGCCATTGGTATTCCTGTTGCTTTAGTTGTGCTTCTTCTAGCTTTTGGCGGCGTGGTAGCCGCTGCAATCCCTCTTATGATAGGAATTGTAACCGTCGTTACCACCATGGGTGTTGTGTATTTCTTTCATCCGTACACAGAGCTGTCCATCTTTATTTTAAATGTGATTCCAATGATTGGATTAGCTCTTAGTATTGACTTTGCCCTTTTGTTTATTAATCGCTTTAAAGAAGAAATTCAAACAAAATCGGTAGAACAAGCAATCAAAATCACCATTCAAACAGCGGGACGCTCAGTCATCTTCTCAGGATTATGCGTATTTATTGGATTAGCAGGAATGCTGTTTATTCAAGTGGATATTTTTCAAAACGTCGCTCTTGGAGGAATGGCTGTTGTTTTTATTGCTGTGTTTTCAGCTCTTACGCTGCTTCCTTCCATACTGGCTATATTAGGTACACGCATTAATCGTTTACGCATCTTAAAAGTCAGTGAACAAGGCGGTCAGTCTAGGTGGCGTTCATTCGCTACATTTGTCATGAAAAAGCCTGTAACTATGACTATTGTTTCTCTTATCATTCTGTTAGTAGCACTTATTCCCGTTCGAGACATGCATCTAGAAATACCGTCTTCAGAAGCGCTGCCAACAAAATATGAGTCCCGTCAAGCTTTTGACACGTATAACGATACGTTTATAAATAAAAACACGGCAGACGTTTATTTTGTGTTAGAAGCTAAGCAAGATATGCTGAATGAAAAGCCTTTAAAAAATGCCTTTACTTTTATAAAACAATTAAAAGAAGATTCGTTAGTTAAGCAAGTCGATTCTATTTCTACCGCTTTAAACGTAAAATCAAGCAATCAGCTTCAAGCTATGCTGGAAAACCCGCAGATAAGCGCGCAGACAAAGCCAGCTGTAGATTCGTTCATTAACGGACATTATATGCTCATAAAAGCTACGCTAGATACAGACCAAAATTCAGATCAAGCAAAAGATTTTGTTCGAAAATGGAAAGACAAACGTTCACCTTTCACCGTTCATATTGGCGGCTATCCAAAATTTGAACAAGAAATATTCGATGAAATTTATGAAAAAGCTCCGTATGGTTTGGCTCTTGTTTTATTTTCAACGTATGTCATTTTAATGATTGCTTTTCGTTCTGTCCTCATTCCTTTAAAGGCTATCATTATGAATATTTTAAGCTTAACAGCTACGTTTGGTTTACTTGTATGGCTGTTTCAAAATGGACATTTAGGTCTTACCCAATCCAATATTGCTTTAGTGCTGCCGGTCTTTGTTTTTGGCCTTGTATTTGGACTTAGCATGGACTACGAAGTCTTTTTGATTTCGCGCATTCACGAAGTGTATCATCAAACCCGCGATAATAATGTGGCAACGGTAGAAGGCTTAGCTTCCACTAGTAAAATTATTACGAGCGCTGCTTTAATTATGATTGTGATTACAGGAGCCTTTGCTTTTACAGATGTAACACCTGTTAAACAAATGGGTGTAGGAATTGCTTTAGCTATATTTATCGATGCAACGATTGTCAGAATGCTTCTTGTCCCTTCTCTTATGAAATTACTTGGAGATGCCAACTGGTGGTTTTTCACTAAAAAACGCGATAAGTCCAGTTCCAACGAACAGTTAAAATCATAATAAAAAAACCCGCTCACTTGAGCGGGTTTTGCATTGAAGATTCGTTTATCGACTTAATTTAGCAAAAGCGATAATACCTTCTTCATCGTCTAATTCCAGTTCTAGTCCTGCTGCGTATGGGTCTACGTTCATTTCCGTATCCAGCCAAAAGCGCAGCGCTTCAATGATGTTCAAAGTAATATGAACCTGCTTACGATCATGCACGTATGACTCTGCTGAAAAACCGTAGTCATCATCATACATTAGCTCAATCTCTACTTCTTGAGGCTGAACTTGTTTTTTTTCTGCGATATACAAACACATCGCATTGATAATATCTTGTTCAGAAATTTTTATTGTCTCCAAGATTTCACTTCCTCATTTTTACGCTTGTTGCTACGTACGCTTTGGAATAACTTTACTACAAGAAGAATTAAAGCTACAATCACAAGCATATTTACCATAAAGCCTAAAATTGGGCCTAATGGTCCTAAGCTAGATAGTAAGCTTCCAAATAATAAGCCCGCAATTCCTCCCATTAAAAGACCTTTCATTAAGCCGCCGCGCTTTGAGCTAGCCGCTGTACTTTTAGATGATGAGTTTTTAGACGTATTGTTTTGCTTAACCGAATTACTGTTATTGTTTTTAAATAAGCTTGATTGGTTATTGCTTCCGCTGTCAAAAGAGCGCTTTCCTGATTTATACCCTTTTGCGCTTGCTACGTTTGAACCGTCATGAATAAGTGATCCACCGACTGGTGAAAACACAACCGCTAATGCGATAAATGCGGCCAATAATTTTTTTACCATTGTTTTCCCTCCACTAAATGACTAACGTCACATATGTTTTTTCATATATGATTTCCATATATGTTCCTACGTTTCATCATACCAAAAGGTTTCACTTTTTTATATAAAAATGCATCAAGCTCCATCAAATGTTCACAGGATTAAACATTTGCACGTATTTCGTGTGTATATAAGACCATTTAAGTATAAATCAAAGACATTCATAAAACTAACAAAGGTCTTTCCTTCATCCTCGTTAAATACAGCTTATTTTATACTTTGCCGAAAATATTATCTAAAGTAACTTTTGCAGAGTTCTTTGGTTTCTCCACTTCTTTAATAATGTCTTTATAGGCTAACCTTCGCCTTTATTACTAATAAAGGATATATGTGCTTATATGACGAATACCATACGGGAAACAGCGCCTCAAAGATATAGGACAATGCATTAAAAATTGGCTCTGAAAGCTTCTAATACTGTACGTTTGCAGTTAATTGATGGTCAATGCTTCACGTTATCTACTTGCCCTCTCATAAATAAGAGCTTTCTCTTATATGAATATGTATAGATAGACTAAAGTTAAAAAGGAGAGATACGATGTTGAATGAACAGCTCCCATTATCAACAGCAAATTTATCAGATGCAATGGAAGGTGCCAACCACTTAGACTTTTCTATTAAGCCATTGCAGCGTCATTACAAACTATTTGGGCCGGCTCTTACCGTAAATACGCCTGCTGGCAATAATTACTCAGTGCTTGAAGCGATTCGACTAGCGGAGCCCGGAAGCGTGCTCGTTATTGATGGAAAAAGCTATTGTAACCGTGCCTTAGCAGGAGATTTCGTAGTAGCCATGGCGAAGCTTGTTGGAATAAGCGGTATTGTACTAGATGGTGTTATACGAGATCAGGAAGACATTGAAAAGCTCAATTTCCCTGTATTTTGTAAGGGCTCTACGATCGCAGCAAGCAGCAAAAAAGAAAAAGGAACAGTAAATGAAACCATTTCCTGCGGGGGCGTGAAAATCTATCCTGGTGATTTTATTGCAGGTGACGACGGTGGAGTCATTGTCATTCCTAAGGATGACGCCGAGAAGGTATTAGCAAAAGCGCGGGAAAAGTGGCAAAAAGATAAAGACCGAGAGAACGAAGTATTAATTAGCAAAGAAACGGTATATACGTATTTAGATAACGCCCTAAAATAAAAGACCTCCGCTTGGAGGTCTTTTATTTGTCATATTGTAAAAATTCTAATCGATTTCCGAACGGGTCGTGGACAAAAAAACGCTCTCTCCCTGCAATAGGCTCTTCTTCAGAAAGAACGCAGCCCCAATGTGCCAACTTACGTCTAAGCGTCTTGATATCTTCCACGACAAAAGCTGGATGCGCTTTTTTAGCAGGTATGTAGTCATCTTGAATACTGATATGCACTTCTTGAGTCCCACATTGAAACCATATGCCGCCTCTGTGCCTTAAATTTTCCGGCTTAAGAACAGTTTTCATTCCTAAAAGATTTTCATAAAAATTTCTTGCTTCTTGCTCGCATCCTTCTGGACCAAGAAGCTGAACATGATCAATTCCTAGAAACATCCACAAACCCCTTTCAAAAAACGTCTTCCTAAAAGTTATTAATCAATGACTCTAGGATTATGAATAACCTGCAGTTCTTTTACAGCTTGCTTCATTTCGCTTTTGCAAATTGGACAAGTTGGCTGATCTCCGCTTTTAAAGTTATCTCGAACCCAACAATTACACGTATCTGATGTACATTCCCAAACTTTTGTTTCTTCAATAACAGCCGGCTCTAAATTTTTACGATTATACATACACATCGTCTCCTTTAAACAGTACTTTTTAAGTGGATAATAAATGAAGATTAACTTAGCGTGTAAATGTGGTAAATGGTGCAAGATAAAGTGATACTATACATCCGTAAATCAATCTTTGAGGAATACATACGGCGTCTTGAAAGACTAAAATAAAAATGAAGTTATAACAAAGCAGATAGCAGTTGCTTTTCTTAAACAACGGGATAGTCTGAAAAGAACAAAAATGAAGATCACAAAAATTATATATTTTACTATTATAACAGAGTTTATATTTTTTTACAAATCAGCTTCCATTTACTTGTTTTGCTTTTCATAAAAAAAAGAGCGAGCACATGATTAGGCTCGCTTTTCATTTCTTATCGAGTTTGTCCGTTTCCACTCATAATATATTTAATTGTCGTAAGCGCAGGAAGTCCCATTGGACCGCGTGCATGAAGCTTTTGAGTTGAAATCCCAATTTCAGCTCCAAATCCTAAAGCTCCTCCGTCAGTAAAACGCGTAGATGCATTATGATACAGTGCGGCTGCATCCACTAAAGACATGAAGCGTGAAACGGCTTGTTCATCTTCTGAAATGATGGCTTCAGAGTGTTTTGTTCCATATGTTTCGATGTGGTCAATCGCTTCATCCACACTCTCTACTACTTTCATCGCGATTGCTAAGCGCAAATACTCTTCAGCCCAGTCTTTTTCAGCCGCTGGTTTTGCTCCAGGAATTTCACCTACTGTCACTTTGTCACCATATACTTCAATATTATGATCGTTGAATGCTTGAATCAATTCATCTTTATGAGAATCGAGCCAGTTCTTGTGTACAAGAACCGTTTCTGCTGCGTTACACACCGCTGGTCGATCTGTTTTTGCATTAATCAAAATCGGAATGGCCTTCTTAACGTCAGCTTGTTCATCGATATAAATATGGCAGTTTCCGACTCCCGTTTCTAACACGGGAACCGTTGCGTTATTGACGACCGCTTGAATCAATGAAGCCCCTCCGCGCGGAATTAGCACGTCAATATGCTCTTTCATTGTAAATAGTTCTTGCGTAGCCGCACGATCTGTACTTGAAATAAACTGTACCGCTTCTTTAGGAATTGGAGTTTCATCAAGAGCTTTATGAATAATGTCCACGATAGCTTGGTTAGATGAAATAGCTGAAGAGCCGCCTTTTAACACAATGGCATTTCCAGATTTCAACGCTAGCCCTGTTGCATCTACCGTTACGTTTGGACGTGCTTCATAAATCATTCCGATAACGCCAAGAGGCACGCGTACTTGCTTTACATCTAGACCGTTATCCAATGTCCAGCTTGATAAAATATCTCCTGTTGGATCATCTAACTCAGCAACCTCACGAAGGCCATTTGCAAATTCTTTTACACGTTCCGCTGAAAGAGCGAGGCGATCCATCAGCGCTTCATCAAAACCTTTTTCTTTCCCGTTTTTTAAGTCTACTTCATTTGCTTTTAAAATATACTCCGTGTTGCTTTCAAGTGTAGAAGCAATGGTTAACAGCGCATCGTTTTTTTGTTCTGTTGTTAGTAAACTTAATTGCTTAGCTGCTTTTTTTGCTGAAATAGCTTGTTCTTCTACTGAATACTTTTCATTTGTTTGTAACACCAAATCACTCCTGGATTCGTTTTAGTTTTGTTTGATTTTAAAGTGTGAGGCATAAGAGGTAAATGCAATCATGCAAAGAAAAGGAAGGGCTCCTTTTCTTTACAGCATGTTTGCTTACAAACCGACCGGTACTGGAATTTCTAAGTGACACACTAGACCTTCGCTGTCTACAATCGGTTGATCAATTGGCTCATTCTGTGCAAGTTCATCAGATGAATAATTTGTCACGCCAAGAGCCAGCTCATTTTCGTCTTTATCTAGAATACGTACAACTGCTCGTTCACTAAAGTGGCCTTTAATATATTTAACGTGCTCGCGAAGTAAAGGCTCTTTATCTTCAATAATTGCACGTTTCGCGGCATCTTCGACTACTATTTCCCCTTCAGGACCAGAGTTAAACGCAATCCACTGCTTTTTCTGATTAAGGTTCGCAGAATCATCTTCAGATTCAAAATACGTTCCTGTTGCATCTCCGTCAACCGCTTGTGTTAAAATGTTTGGCACGCCAGCTCTTCCTAAAAATGCTGGAATTCCTGACGCCATAGCGATTTTGAACGCGTCAATTTTCGAGCGCATACCGCCTGTTCCAACTGAACTTCCTGAATCTCCTGCAGATTCTTCGATTTCTTGCGTGATTTCCCCTACGTGAGGAACTAATTTTGCATTTGGATCCTGGCGAGGGTCCGCGCTGTATAAGCCATCGATATCCGATAAAATAATAAGCAGGTCGGAATCCACTAGTCCAGCAACTTTAGCTGAAAGTGTATCATTATCGCCAAATTTTAATCGATTGATGGTTACCGTATCGTTTTCATTGACAATTGGCACAATGCCGCGTTCTAGCAGCACGTTAATTGTATTTCGTGCATTGTTGTAACGATTTTCGTCTGAAAAATCGTCTCTCGTAATTAAGATTTGAGAAGCAACGTATCCATGGGATAGAAACAGTTCTGAATAAGCCTCCATTAACAGTCCTTGACCGATTGAGGCAGCTGCTTGTTTTTCAGGTAAAGAGCTAGGTCGCTCTAAGCAGCCAAGCTTGCGGTAGCCTGCAGCTACAGCTCCTGATGAAACCAATAGAACTTCATGACCGCTATCTTTTAAGTCTACGACTTGATCCACAAGGCGCTCGAGCTTCCGTCTGCTGATTTCACCGTGTGAACTTGTTAATGAACTACTTCCAATTTTAATTACAACCCGCTTCTTATTGTCGGGACTCATCAAATCACTCCTAGTGTGTTCTGTATGTTTTCTTGTTTATGATTATTTTTTGTGGTGAGGAATTCACGAAGAAGATAAGTGACGAATTAATTAGTACTTGCCACTTTTTGTAGTTGAGCACTCATTTCTTTTGAACGCTTTGATGCTCCTTTGACTGCTTGCATCATTGCTTCTCCGCCGCCGTGTTTAGCTAAGGCGTCTAAACCAGCTGCTGTTGTACCGTTTGGAGACGTCACATTTTCACGAAGCTCCGTCGGCGTTTCATCTCTTTCCATCATCATTCTTGCTGCACCGTAAATGGTTTGGGCGCCAATTTCACGTGCTAGCTCAGGATCGAGACCTTCTTCTTTAGCTGCTTTTTCGATATGCTCCATAAGGAAATAAAAATAAGCGGGTCCACTTCCGGCAATTCCTGTGAAAATGTCCATTTGAGGCTCATCAATCACGTATACCTTTCCGATTGCAGAAAGCAGCTCTTTTGCTGTTAGCACAGCATCCATTGCAGCATATTGACCTGGAGATATAGCCGTTGCTGATTGCTGAATCATACTTGATGTATTCGGCATCACTCGAATGACCTGCTGTTCATCATGCAATAACTCTTCCATGTAAGAAGACGAAATCCCTGCAAGAACAGATAGGACAAGCTGGTCTTTGTTGATTTGAGGCTTTAATTCGTTTAATGCCTCTTCAGCGCCTTTTGGCTTCATCGCTAGAATAAAAACGTCAATGTCATCTGTTTTCAGCTCGCTGCGCTTTACTGCTGTGATACCATATCTATTTTCAAGTTCGTGCAGTCGCGCATCATTACTTCGATTTGTTACGATAATATTTTCAGCAGGTAATTTCTTTGCATTGACCATACCAGAAATCATCGCTTCTGCCATTGATCCAGCACCTAAAAAAGCAACTTTTTGTTTTTGATCCATCAAATCTCCCCTGTCATTTGTTCGTATTTTTGTTCTCGTTTCTTTCAACGGTTCCTATAGTAACATGCTGAAAAAGAGTGTCAAGTTGAATTTAACCGTTTTTTTCCTCCTTGAGCGTATCACCTTATGCATATGTAAGCGTAAACAAAACTTTTTTAAATATTTTTTTCTGCAAAAAAAACCGATTTTTTTTATAAAAATACGTTTATATAAAGAAAATCGGGGCATACTATATAGTTTGGACTTTAAAATTTTTTTGCGAAAAAATAGAGGAATTTTGAAAACGTTATTTGAACAATATAATAGGTTTGCTAAAATGAACCTATGTACCAGCATCTTGGTTTTTTTGAAAAAATTTACTTTTGATGTAAACCACGCTGTGCTGTCGACATTAAAATAAACAAAACGACATACAATCTAGGAAGTGTCTAAACATTATTGGAGGTTCTATTATGAAGAACAACTCGTTTTCTACAGTTCCATCGTCTTCAGAAGGAATAGAGAAACAGGATTTACACGTTGTGGGAATTGGCGCTTCTGCCGGAGGGTTAGAAGCTATTGAGCAGTTTTTCGCTAATATGCCTTCACCAAATGGAATGGCGTTTATTATTGTGCAGCACCTTTCCTCTAAATATAAAAGTTTTATGCCAGAACTTTTAGCAAAAAAAACAGGAATGAATATCAAACTGACACAAGACGGGATGACTTTACAAGAAGACACAATTTATTTAAATCCTCCTCATCATTATGTGACCGTTGTTGATCATACTCTTCGCCTTCGTCCTTATGAAGAAAATGATCAGGTAAAGTATCCGATTGACGCCTTTTTTCATTCTCTGGCTGCTGTAAAAAAACACCGGTGCACAGCCATTATTTTATCGGGAAAAGGAAATGATGGAACAGGAGGAGCAAAAACGATACGAGAGTATGGCGGAACTGTACTTGTACAAGATGAAAGCACAGCAAAGTACAGAGATATGCCCCTAAGCGCTATTGATGCACACCTTGCTGATTATATTCTTTCTCCTGCTGATATGCCTGACCTTGTGCAAACGCATGTCAGCCAGACTGAATTTACATATAATGAAGAAACGCTGCAATACATTTATTCATTAATAAAGAAGAAAACAGGCATCGACTTCTCTATGTACAAAAAAAACACGGTGCTGCGACGACTTGAAAAGAGAATGGCTTTACTCGATCCGCCCTCTCAAACGATGGAAGAATACCGGGACTATTTATGTAAAGAAGCCGAAGAAATCGTCGAACTACAGCGAGACTTGCTGATTGGAGTGACACAATTTCTTAGAGATAAAGAAGCATTCTCTATTATTGAAGAACAAGTCATCCCTCAATTAGTTGAAAGAAAGATTCATAGTCAAGAAGATGAAATCCGCATCTGGGTAGCAGGTTGTTCTACTGGTCAAGAAGCATACACATTAGCTATTTTGCTTCATGACTATTTATCAACAATCAACCGTTATTTCGATGTCCGAATCTTTGCTACGGACATCGATCGTCATGCAATCAAAAGAGCTAGTCAAGGTATTTATGAAGAAGCGGAAGTTCATTCCTTCTCAGCAGCTCAGATTAATGAATATTTTGAGCAAACAAAACACGGTGGTTATCAAGTAAAAAAAACAATCCGCAAAATGATTGTTTTTGCACCGCATAATATAGGAAAAGACTCGCCTTTTGTAAACGTCGACTTAATTAGCTGTCGAAATATGATGATTTATTTCCAAGCTGAACTGCAGCAGCGTATTCTGTCTCTTTTTCATTTTTCTTTGACAGAAGAAGGCGTACTTTTTTTAGGCCCTAGTGAAACAACAGGCAATTTGTCTGATTTGTTCCGTCCTATCAACAGTAAGTGGAAAATATTTAAGCGTTCCGGGCCGGCAGGCCGGCAGATTACAGGTGCTTTTAATCTTTCAAAAGCAAACTTGCATGAAAGTGATTTTTCTAGCGTGCCGCTGCCAAGTCAACTTTATAAGCCACTTCCTTCACTTAAACTAGATGAGATGTATCAGTCGATGATTGATCACTTTATGAGCCCTTGTCTTGTATTAAATGAGTACAATGAAGTGATATTTTGTTCAAAAGAAGCAACTCAGCTTATTAACGTTCCTATAGGTAAAATTAACTATACTATTTTTAAAATGGTTCCAGTTCACGTCTCTTTAGCCATTGGAGCAGCTATTAAACGCGTAAAAGAGCAAGGTATGAGCGTATGCTGTCAGCACATTGAGTTTGTCATAAACAATGTTCAGCGCCGCTTTAATATTACGATATCTGCTCTTCCAACAAATCACTCTCTTTACTTACTTATGTTTGATGAACAGACAGATGGTGCCATTATTGATAAAGAAGAGCCCCTGTCTCTTAATCAAACAAGCTCCATTAGTGAGCTTGTAGTAGATTTAGAGCAAGAGCTTCATTACACGCAGCAGCATTTGCAAACGACGATTGAAGAGCTAGAAACAGCAAATGAGGAGCTAAAGTCCACGAACGAAGAACTGATTGCTTCCAACGAAGAGCTGCAGTCCACAAATGAAGAATTGCAGTCTGTTAATGAAGAGTTAATTAGTGTTAACAATCAGTACGAGCGAAAGATTGAAGAATTAACGGACTTAAACAACGATATTGATAATTTATTAATCAGTACAACTATTGCTACCATCTTTTTAGACGAGCAGCTGAATATTAAATTATTTACGCCGGAAACGAAAACAGTGATCAACGTTCTTCATCAAGATATCGGAAGACCTTTCTTTCATATTTCGCATAACTTTAGATATGACCATCTAATCGAGGACGCAATGCACGTTTTAAGAACAAATAATACCCTTCAAAAAGAAATTCAAAGCTATGATAATCAATGGTACAGCATGAAAATGATGCCTTATCGTACGAATGAGAATTTAATTAACGGTGTAGTTATTACGTTTATTAATATTACAGAAATTAAACGATCAAATGAAGAATTGGCTATTACATCATTTGCAGTAGCTCATAGTCCTACGGGCATTTTTATTACCGATCATCAAGGTAAAATTAAGTACATTAATCAAAAATTCATGGAGCAAAAGCATGCGCCACAGGAAGTATTTGGACTACATCTCTATGACTTGTATACAAAAAAGCTGGGCGTTAAAAGATTTCCTAAAATTTGGAATGAAGTATACAGAGGAGAAAAATGGAACGGAGAAATTTCCTACGTTCAAGAAGACGGAGAAACCGTTTGGGAACAGTTAGCCTTAATGCCTGTTAAAAATGATCAGGATGAAATCATCCATTATATTGGGTTAAGCGAAGACATTTCACAGCGCAAACAGTCGGAAATGATGCTCAAAAATTCAGAGATGCTGTCAGCACTTGGCCAGCTGGCTGCTGGCATTGCCCATGAAATACGAAACCCTCTTACATCATTAAAGGGCTTTTTACAGCTTATGATGCAAGAAGAAACGTATAAAAAAGAATATATGGATGTCATGATGTCCGAGTTTAACCGCTTAGAACTGATTATTAGCGAACTGCTCATTCTAGCCAAACCCGAAGTCGTAAAATATGAAAATAAACAGATAAATTTAATTCTTCAAGACGTATGTACACTACTGCATACACAGGCCATTCTTAAAAACATTACTATTTCAACAGATTTTGAAGAAAAATTACCTGTTGTTCATTGTATTGAAAAAGATATGAAACAAGTATTTATCAACATGGTGAAAAATTCTATTGAAGCGATGGATGACCCCGGGTCTATTCTAGTGGTATCTAAATTTGATCCAGATACAAATCAAGTAGTCATCCAAGTGATAGATGAAGGAAAAGGCATGCCGAAAGATCGATTAACACGAATTAGCGAGCCTTTCTATACAACAAAAGAAAAAGGAACAGGATTAGGATTGATGGTGAGTCACAAAATCATTAGTAATCATAAAGGAAGCATTTCGTATGATAGTGAAGAAGGAAAAGGCACAACGGTAGAAATCCGATTGCCGCTTTCTTAATGTACTTTGTTCTTCTGCCTTAAACATTCAAGCTCCTGATTAATTACATCTTGAATGTCAAACAAATGTGTAGAGACCAATTCAATATATTCTCCTTTTCCTGCTTCAATTACGTCGGAGCGGATAATACTTAGGAGGTCTTGAATGGTTAGCACATTTGTTTTCATTTCTCGAAAATGACGCTGAAGATCAACTAGCTGCATTTTTTTCGCCGTTTCTACATCTGTTTCCCTGACTGAAAAATCTTGGTTTACTTGTGATGAGTCTTGCAGAAGCATAGAGCGAAACTGTTGAAGAGTTGATTGAACACTCGTCATATGCTCATGAATAGGATAGCAGAAAACAGCGTGCAGCAAATGATAGGCATCAGGCTTAAAATGAAAATCAAAAAGAGCAACCGGGTTAGAAAACGTGCGCATATTTACTTCGATTTGCACTTCTTCCTTTCCCTGGAGTGCTCTTTTTACTTTTTCTTGGCTGTCTTCATCAACTAGATCTAAAAAGTTCTGAACAGGCGGAAAATTTTTTGTGACGCTTGGTGTAAATTCAATTATTTCGTTGTCTTTATTGAGTAAAAACATTGGAACCGGAATGTGTTGAATCGGCAAACTGATCATATTTCTTCCCCCATTGCTAACATTTTATCTTGCATCGAACTTTCTTTATTATTGATTAGAAGCCAGTCTTTAAAAGCTTGAATATGATTAATGAATATGGTTCTTGAGGATCCTGAAGCCCACAAATCGTGCGTGTTGAGAAGCCTGCTGCCTACCAATACAAGTGGGTGTTGCGACATGCTTTCAATCACAGCAATATACTTTTGTAAATCCGGCAAGAGGTGTACTTGCGAGACAGACAAGCACACTACATCAGGGTCCCATCTTTCAATGCTTTTTAGAGCAAACGGCAGCGGCAAGTTTGCTCCTAAGTTTTTAACTTCCCATCCATGTTCTCTCATAAGTCCTGCAATCATTTTAATGCCTAAGTAATGCTCTTCTCCTTCAATGCAAAAAAGAAGTGCTCGATGGCGCTGAAGCAATTGATGCTGTGATAGCTGAAAGCGAGTTAACACATAGTCACAGGTTGCAGTAGCCAAATGCTCGTCCGCGACTGAAATTTTATTTTCTTGCCACCTTTTCCCTATCTCATACATCGCTTCTGTCAGAAACGTATATACGCTAGTTGAAGAATGGCCTTCTTCTATATATAGAGCAATGAGCAGCCAGCTTTTTTGAACGTCTCCTTCTAGCAACCAATCAGCTAAAGCCGCTACATCACGAGAGTAAACGATAAGATCACGCCCTTTTCCTAAAGTTACAATAAATCTCTAGGCAAAACTTCCTTTTTGCACGATGGACAACATGCGTAGACGCCTTTATTTTCATCATAATCTACGTTCATCGGCTGCTTGCATGCTTTACATACAGCATGTACGTAGTTTAAATATTTTTCCACTAATAAACGTGTTGCCCCACTTGTTTTCCCTCAATAATAGCAAATAAACCTTACTTTTCCTTTTTTTGTTATCTCTACCTCTCGCATATGCTGACAAGATTCACAGCGATCCCAGCTGCGAAGGTAATTGCTCAAAGAATATTGTGGTTTATTTGTTTCTATATACTTTTTCGTTTCTTGATTTCTTGTTTTATCTTCAGTAAAGTCAATTGACCGAATAAGCTGTTTAGCGCCTAGCTTTGACTCAATTCTAGCTGTCATAAACGCTTCATTCTTTCCCCCATAAGGCATATTAATCCATATAGTGGACTCATCGATGATAAGCAGTGACATCGGAACAGCAGATGAAATGACATGAGCGCCGTCAATTCGAACTTCTTTTGGTTCACGAGTAAGAACGGTCACTTCACCATTAAAAGAATTTAACATATCCCGTATTTCTTGAGAGACAAGGGAAGCATAAGGAATACACAATAAAATCTGCTGCCGAGCTTGATATAAGTCTTTTTTTAACTGACTGCTGTTCGATGGATGGTACCAAATCAATTTAGGATGCTGAATGACTTCTTTTAAAAATTGTTGAGGTTGGCATACTTTTTGATTTTCATTAAAGTGGTTGACCAACTTCCATAACGCCCGCCCCTTTGGTACACGTTGTTGGGCAAACGCCTCGTCTGAAAGCATAATAAATTTTCCTTTTGAACGCGTCACCGCTACATTTACCAATCGGTCGCTATTTTCATTTGTCAAAAGTAAACCCGGTTTTGACTGCGGCTGTGTATCGACCGTATCAAAAATCATGATATCTCGTTCCGCGCCTTGAAATTTGTGTACGGTTGCTGCAATTATAGCGCTAGCCGGTTCAATATCTTGAAGAAATGCATTGATCAATTTAGCTTGAGACTTATAAGGAGTCACATAGCCAAGAGTAGCCGAAGAAGCTTTGCGTGCCCGCAGCATCAAACTTACCGCCAAAACAGCCGTTATCACATTGTAGCGTGAGCCGGAAGCGACATCTCGCATAGCGGAAGAATGCAAATGACCAATGTTAAGCATAAGCGCTGCTTCATGAGCAAACGGCCGGCTGCTTGCTACTACTTCTCGACTTGTTGTGACAGATGGATGATCTGCTACTCGATTGCTGTAAATATAGCGATTTGTAAAAGCTGAGATATCTTTATGCATTCTTCTTTGCTTCGTCAACATAAAAAGATGCGGGTGTATCTCACCGCTTTCTACTTGCTCTACAAGACCCGTCTGCTCAAATAAATCTCGCTGCAGCCACTTCTTCACTTCAGCATGAGAAGATTGGGATACCGGGGGAAGCTGTTTAAAATCGCCGCATACGACAATTCGTTTTCCTAACGTAGCTGCAAAAGCAATTTGCGGTGCATATGCCATGCTAATTTCATCTACCACAACCATATCAAATTCACTTTGATAAAGTAATCGGTCAATAGCCGCTTTTGATAAAGTAGTGCCTACAATATACGCTTGATCAAAAACATTTTTCTCCGCTTCAATCCACTTGTTACGAAGGGCGTTTAACTTTTTGTTAACTTGCTGAAGCTGGTGAGCTCTATTGGGATACCTGCTTAAGTAAACTCGTTCTTCTTGTAGCTCACGCATCTCCTGAGCTAAATCCGGATCATCTTCTCCAATGACTTCTTCTACTTTTATATTTTCTAAGCCGCTGCTTTTTGTTGCTCCGTATCGAATAAGTTTTCCATTTTTCCAAGCTTCTTTCTTTTTTAACTGACGTGCAGTTTCTTGCAGCAAACCATCCACCGCTGCATTACTGTGAGATAATAAAAGGATCCGCTTTGATTTCCGGTAATAGCTTGCCGCGATTTTGGACAGCGTATATGTCTTTCCAGTTCCAGGAGGTCCCCAAATATAAGTAGTACGGTTATAACGCGCTCGCAGCAACACTTCATGAAGAGCGTTCTTAGACGTATACTCCTTATGACGAACAGGACTATCGCCTGTCATAAGACGTTTGATTCTCACTATTTTTTGCTTGTAATCTTTTGCTTCCGTGAGTCTATCAATGAGAGCCTGCAATAATTCCCATGGTTCGTTATATATATCGAGTTCGTCTACTTCTTGTCCAATAAACGCATCTATTTTAAGGTACAAATCAAACCCTTCTGTTCCGATAACTTCTCCTTTACTTTCTTTATGCTGGTGGACAAGGCGTACCTGAGCTCCATCGAAAAGGTATAAATCAACTGTGCGTTCAAACCGGTAAAGATACGCATCCTCCTGCTGCCCTAAGTACTCTCCTTTTCCTACCGTATACTTTTCTCCGCCGTGTTTCTTCATATAATTAATCTCAATTGAAAGTGCGCGCACCCATGCTTTTAAATATGAAGAGATAGAGCGTTTTTCCATAGATGTCTAACTCCCTTTTTATCCGTTCATTTCTAACTTGTCTATTCTATC
Source organism: Priestia megaterium (assembly GCF_023824195.1). Lineage (NCBI taxonomy): Bacteria > Bacillati > Bacillota > Bacilli > Caryophanales > Bacillaceae > Priestia > Priestia megaterium. Next base: position 2,378,297 of record NZ_CP085442.1, on the reverse strand, counting down.
ATGTCATTTGAATATAGCATAGCTTCTTTCTTCTTCGTTTTTATAAAAGCAGAACATCTTTTTTACTATTCTATCTCTACAGACAAATTAAGAGTTTTTTCATCATAATCGTAAAAAAACCGCGTTTTTTCTATAACTTTAGACGTATTGTTACAAACTTGTAATATAAAACCCACTATTTTGTCATGAGTTTGTTACATATTGCTGATAGAATAAGAGACAACTATTGGAAATAAAGGAGAAATATTAGATGAAAAAACACATTTTTACATTAGGGGCCACAGCTTTAGTATCAATTGGAATTGCAGACGCAGCATCAGCTGACACAGACACGCATAAAGTAAAAGCTGGAGAAACGTTATTCAGCATCTCACAGCAGCATAATGTAACAGTTGAAGACTTAAAAAAGTGGAACGGTCTTTCTTCCACATTAATTTATGCAAACCAAACATTACAAATTGGATCTACATCTACTGACTCTTCATCTAGTTCAACTCCAACTACGACATCTTCAAATCATACATATACAGTAAAATCAGGTGACACGCTTTATCGTATCGCTAAAAACAACGGTACTTCTGTACAGCAGCTAAAAGAGTGGAATAACTTATCTAGTCATTTAATTTATGTGAATCAAGTATTAAAAATAAGCGGAACAGGAACTGTTTCATCATCACCTTCAGCACCTGTACAAGAAAAAACAAACGAAACGCAAGCATCCCCGGCTCCTAGCAACAGTAAAAGTTACAAAGTTCAGCCTGGAGATACAATGTGGAGCGTAGCACAGCGACACGGCATTTCAATTTCTCAATTAAAACAGTGGAATAACTTATCGTCTAATACGATTTACATTAATCAAGTGCTACAAGTAGGCGGACAAGCTGCAGCTCAGGCGAAACCATCAACGCCATCACCTGCTGCTCCTTCAACACCGTCGACTTCAACGCCGGCACCTGCTCCAGCGCAAGAAAGCAAGTCGGTTTCGAAAGAGATTACGGTTGAAGCAACAGCTTATACTGCTTACTGTGCGGGCTGCAGCGGAATCACTGCTACAGGCATCGACCTAAGGTCAAATCCTAATCGAAAAGTAATTGCAGTGGATCCTCGCGTGATTCCATTAGGTTCTCGCGTATACGTAGAAGGTTACGGAGAAGCAATTGCTGGAGATACTGGCGGTGCCATTAAAGGTACTCGCGTTGATTTATTTATGGCATCTCAAAGCTCAGCTTTAAATTGGGGACGCAAAACGGTAAAACTTCAAATTTTAGATTAATCACTAAAAGCAGAAGCGTGTTAGTCGCTTCTGCTTTTTAATTTTTTTTCAAACATAATCATATCGATAGCTTGCAAGCCATTCTCGTAAATCGGTGGAACGTACTGCAAAAAGAAATTCTTTTTGACACCAGTTTGATAAAAGCCTGCCTTTTTATAAAATGCTATGTTTTCAAGACTGGAGTCCGCTGTTCCTACAATCATTTTAGAATAATGGTTACACTCATACAATGTTTCTAACTTTTTAATGACTTTGCTGCCGATTCCTCTTCCTCTGTATGCTTTTTTTAAACCGATATTCTTTACTTCTACTGCCGATTCCTTTTCATCGATGAGGCACTGCACAACTCCTATCTCCTTCTTTTCATACACAATGGTAAATAAGGAACCTTCATTTATATACGAATTCACCACTTTTTCGTCTTCATCCCCTATTAATAGCAGGTTTAAATAGGAAGCGCGCCTGTCTTTATCAATTTCAATAAGGTCCATACTCATCTTTATCCTCCAAAAAATAAGTCAATAATATTGCTGCCTCTTGAAGATGATTTATTATATAGCTCTGAATACCCGCAGCTCGTGCAATATACCACTGTAAAGTGATTGTGCTGAACATCTAAGTATCTAGACAGTCCCGTTCCCGTTGTAGCAATTTCTTTTGTTTTTGCTTCTGTATGTCCGCATTTTACACAACCGTTTTTCCCCACTGTCATACTCCTTTATAAATAAAATAATTTCTTATTTATATAAACGGATATAAAAGGAAAAAGTTTCATTTAATTGATAAATAAAGGAACCAAGAAAAGAGGCTGGGACAAAAGTAGTTTAGTTGAAGAAAAATCCAAATTATTAATCGAAATTCTCGATTAATAATTTGGATTTTTACGTTGTCATGGTGAACGTAGGTTCCATGTGTTTCGTTGCTTCTAGCTGTTGATTGGAGGGCAAGGCGAAGACTCCTGCGGGAAAAGCGGAACAGGTGAGACCCCGCAGGAGCGCAAGCGACGAGGAGGCTCAGCGGTCGCTCGCGGAAAGCGAAGCCTTGCATGGAAATCAACAGCGATGTAACAAGCTATTCGTACTAGCTCATGTATCCAATTTATTCTTCTTTAGATGGGATTGACTTAGTTATATCTCAATCTCTTCTTACTTTTAATATCAACGTTCTAACTGTACACTTAGTTTCTATGACAGTAGTTCTCTTTTCATAATTTCAACGTTTTTTTGGTGACATTGTGCGGTGAAATCAGAGGGAAACGCCAGTTTATCATTTAGCTTACCAAGCGCTTCTTTACTATTTTCTTTCACTGCAGCTTGCAGTTCATCTAAATAAGAGCTGGCCATCTCCACTCGTCTTTGAATTTCAGCTCGGTGATGTGTCGTTTTCCCGTGCCCGGGAACTAGCGTTAGATTTTGGTGCTTAGCTAAAATGTGTCGCGCAGTAGCAAGCGTGTCGCGGTAATCGTTTACACTTTCATATATGTACGGATATTCAAAATCCGATAAATAATCCCCCGCAATCCATATCGAATCATCGACAATCATAAATAGGCCATCATTTGTATGACCTTTTGCAAAATAACAGGTAATGGATGTTTCACCTAAAGTAATATGCTGTTCATTTTCGGTTACAACAATATCTAACTCTGGGAATATAATATCATGGGATCTTTTTATATAATAGTCATGATCAAACTGCTTAATCATTTGAACTTTTTCTTCTTTGTCCGGGTGATGTTCTAAAAATTTGCTGCCGATAAAGGTGGCATTTAATTCTAAGAAAGCCCCATACCCAATGACGTGATCAAAATCTCCGTGAGTAAAAAACACATACAGTTTGCGATGATTTAAGATCTCTTGAACATGCTGTTTAATTTCATTAATTTCGTGAGGAAGCCATGTTGGATCAACAACAATGACAAAGTCTTTTGTTTCAATCACTGCAGATGTTGTTTGAAATAGCGCGCTTTCAAAAACCGTCATTTGCTCCGTTTTATATTGAATCATAGAGAACAGCTCCTTATTTTTTCTATCACCTTTATTATAGCGGAAATAGAAAGATAAGGGCGCGTATGACGGTTTATAAAACGAAACTATGCAAGATGTGATAAAATGCGGAACCAGCCAAACAATGAAATCCAAATAGGAATACTAAATAAGGTTCCCCAAAATAAACCTTTCAAAAAGTTCCCTTGATTCATTCTGATATTCCTCACCTTCATAGTATGTTGGTTCTTAGTCTAGCGCAGCTTAATGAAATTTTAGTGAAAAATAAAAAAAGAAGCAGTTGCTTCTTTTTTTATTTATTATAAAATTGGTGATCGTACTTAATTTTCGGCAGCTCGCGTACTTCCTGCGACATTTCCGTTCCGCACATCGGACAGTTATAATCAACCGTAACAAAATCTTCTCTCATCCACCCATTACATGATTCAGATTGACACGCATATACAGTCGTATCCATCATTTGATCTACTTCTTCTTCTACGGCTTTTTTTGCAAAATACATGTGCACAGCTCCCTTTTTTTCTTAGTATATGTAAAATTCCCATTTTTTATTTACAGCTTGATTACTTTTTCATCCAGCGTTATTGGACACCACTATTTAATTGTGTATAATTAAATAAAAAACAATAGACTGGAGGCAACATGAATGGAACAACTTTATAAGCAGCTGCAGCTAGAAAATCAGCTTTGTTTCTCAATTTACGCCACGTCTCGAGAAATTACAAAGGTGTACAAGCCGCTGCTGGATAAATTAGGAGTAACCTATCCGCAGTATTTAGCCCTTCTTGTTTTATGGGAACATGAAACACTCAGCGTGAAAAAAATGGGCGAACTTCTGTATTTGGATTCAGGTACCCTTACTCCTATGCTAAAAAGAATGCAGGATCAAGAATTAGTGATTCGCCAGCGTTCTCATGAAGATGAACGCGTTGTTTTTATTAGTTTAACCGAAAAAGGAAAAAAATTACGTGATAAAGCTTGTCATATTCCAGAAGAAGTTTTTAGTATGACGAATAAGTCACAAGGAGAATTAGAAAAGCTAAAAGAAATCCTGCAGGAGTTATTGCAATCATTGCATACGTACAATCAAAAATAGACCATATAAAATTGCACATAAAAAAACGCCTGGATTTAAGAAAAATCCAAGCGTTTTTTATTTACTCAGCCGTTGTATTTAACGTTACGTTAACATTTCCACGCGTTGCTTTAGAATACGGGCAGAATTGATGTGCATCTTCTACTAGCTTCTCAGCTACTTCTTGTGAAACGCCTTTAATATGAGCGTTTAACACCACTCCAATTTTAAAGCCATCATCAGTGTGGTCTTTTAGTAGACTTACTTCTGCAGTAATAGACGAATCAATGTCTTTTTTTTGTTTTTTAGCAATTAAATTTAAAGCACCGTCAAAACAAGCAGAATATCCTGCTGCAAACAGCTGCTCGGGATTTGTTCCTTCTTTTTTGTTATTTGGAGAAGGATTTACAAGGGTTAAATCAATAATACCATCATCTGATTTAACTCGACCATCTCGGCCTCCTACCGCTGTTGCTTTAGATGTAAATAGTACGTCTGACATAAGATCACCTCATAGATTATTTTATGTAATTTCATTGCAGACAATCAAAAAAGTCGCAATCAAATTCATTTTGTAATCACTTTGATTACCGTGATAGTAATGTACTTCCCCTTCTATAATGAGTGTAAACCTATTATTTTATACAAAAAAAGAGAGTTACCTCTCTTTTTTTCCTCTGTGTTTTTTTAAACCGCTTTGAATAATGTTATCTCCATATTTTTCACGTAAACTTTCGACCGCTTTGTATAAAGGCTCTTTTTTTGCTTGCTCTCCATATGTAAACAAATCTAACTGTTCTTCTTCCTGGAGATGGTGGCTCACTTGAAGAGCAGCTACGCCTAATAAACGAATCGGTTCTCCGTTCCAATGCTTTTGAAATAATACCGCACTGTAATGAAAAAGATCGTTTGGCTTGCTAATTGCTTTTGAAATGGTTTGGCTTCGAGTAATGGTTTTAAAATCACTGTATCGTATCGTTAATTGAATCGTTTTGCTTACAACTTTTTTCGCTTTCATGCGAGAGCTTACAGAATGCGATAGTTTATTTAAAATAGGGAGAACTTCATGTTCATCTACTGCATTTTGAGATAACGTCGTAGAGTTTCCAATAGATTTAAACTGTGATTGGCGATCAGGGTTCACCTGTCGATCATCTTGGCCCCATGCTCGTTCTCTCATAGCTTCTCCTTTTACTCCAAGAGTTTGTTTAAGAAGACCGGGAGCGGCTTTTGCTAGATCACCGATGGTCACGATCTTAATCGCATTTAGCTTCTCAGCTGTTTTTTTACCGATTCCGTGCATTTCCTCTACAGCTTTTGGCCAAAGAACTGTTTGGACATCTCTTTTTCGAAGGACGGTAATCCCTAAAGGTTTTTGCATATCACTTGCCGTTTTGGCTAAAAATTTATTCGGCGCAATTCCAATTGACACAGGAATTTGCAGCGTCTGTATTAAATGCTGCTGAATTGACTTTGCTATGTCAAGAGGAGAGCCTAATTCAGCACAGTTTGTAATATCCAAATAGCCTTCATCAATTGAAGCAGGCTCTAAAAGAGGTGAAATGGTTACTAAATAATCAAACATGTTTTTGGACACTTGGCGATATAATGGAAAATTAGGTTTTATAACAACCAGCTCAGGGCATTTTCTTTTCGCTTCCCAAAGAGGCATTGGCGCATATACTCCGCGTTTACGAGCAATATAGTTACAGGTTACAACAATTCCTCTTCGTTCCTTTGGATTGCCAGCAATAGCAAGAGGCTTATCTTTGAGCGTATGATCATGTGCGGTTTCAACAGATGCATAAAAAGCATTGGCATCAATATGAAGAATAACTTTGCCGTTTTTAGGGTACATCATTTTCATACTATCACCTCTTCTTGTATAATTAATCCCCGAAAGAAGAACGTACATTCTTATTTATTATAACTCTTTTTTTCTAAGTTGTGCGTACCTATACTTTATTTTTATTTTGAGCGAACACTGTGCGTCACTCTCTCGTATTCTAATGAAGAAAGGAGGAAGAAAACGTGATTGATCAGCTTATCGGAGCCATTAACCAATTAGGCTACGGATATTTCTTTTTTATCATTTTAGTCGGAGCCAACCTTACTCCTATTCCTGACCCAGTATATATTATGCTTGCGGGCAGTCAGGCTACATCTCCATCCGTTCAGTATATTCCAGCTTTTATACTTACGTATAGCGGCATGATGATTAGCTTATATCTTAAGTTTTTGATAGCCAGTCTTTTTTCAACTCAGGCGCTTGCGCTATTAAAACGCCCGCGATGGGAAAAAAATGTGATGAAAGTCGAGCGAACGATTCAAGAATATGGATCTCATGCCATCATCGCAAGCTACTTTTTACCAGGAATGCGACATGTGATGCCTTTTTTTCTCGGAGCAAGTGGAATGAAGCATCGGCATTATATTAAAGTCTCATTTTCTTTCGGTTTTATTTGGACGCTCGCTTTATTTATTTTCGGTTCCTTTTTTAATACGACATCTTCTTATACTGATGTGATTGAGATCACTTTAGCTTTTTGTGCGATCAGTTTGATTATCTATGCCGTCCAAAGAAGAAAAATACGAAAAAAACAGCAGTAGTTTGTGTAAAAAAGTTCTTTTTCACAAACTACTGCTGTTTCATTTATATTAAATGACTTCATTATATCCCTTTACAAAGTATTTGCGCGCACGGTAAAGAGCTGATTTTAACGTAGTCATCTGCATATTTAATAAATCGGCAATTTCTTCATATTTAAATCCAAATCCATATTTTAATAGAAGCAAATTGCGATACTTAGGATTCAATTTATTTAAAATCGCCTGACATTCAGCCGCTTCTTCATTTCTAAGCACCTGCTGGATAGGCGTATACATAACAGGCTCTTCTTTGTAAGAAGACGTATAGCGGTCTTTCACTATTTTACGCCTTCCTAAATCACACCGTTTATTTAATGCGACGCGAAACATCCAAGCTTTTATTTTTTCAGGATCGACCATTTCTTGTTTTTCTAAATATTTTAATGCTACTTCTTGCGTAATATCTTCGGCGTCTTGTCTATTCACGCCATTTTTTAATAAATAAGCCAGCACCTGATTTAAATAATCTTGCAATTCCTCGCCGCACATAATAAGTTCTCCTTCGTTATTTTAGTTTTTCTTTTAGTTCTGTTGGAATCATGTTAGCATCAAACATTTGAACTTCAGGACTTGAATTTTTGTAACGAAAGACAACTATATAATCCCCTTGTTCTTGAATGGTTGTATGCGAAAGAAAATAATTTATTTGATTGGAATCTTTAATAGTTAATGCACCTTTTCTTTTAGTAAGAATAGACGGATTGTTTATCCATGCACTCTGAAGAATTTCGTGATCTTTATTTTTTAAAACAACAACATTTGAAACGTCTTCTGGCATGACTCGAGCATCTTCAAACATTTTTTCGTGCTTGAGCCACTTTTCAACTTCTTTATATGATTTTTCAAAAGGTATGGAATCCACAATTTGTCCGTTTTCGTCCATAAAATTAATGCTAGACCAGCTTTGTTGGTGGCTCTTGCTATCTCCATACGTTTGATTTTGTATTGATTTTCTTATTGACTCTTTTAAATCTTCAATTTTGTTTGGATCTTTAATTGTAATAGGTTCGGACCTTTTGTACATGGCATCAATTTGAACTTCTTTTACATATCTCATATTTTTATTATCAGGTTCTAAAATATAATAAGAGTGTTTTTTGTACTCAGATGTTTCTATAATTTGTTTGTAAAAAGCTTTATAATCAGCTTCCCTTATTGCATATTGTCGAACAACTTTTTTACCATTTTTTAAATTATAAGCAAATGTTATTTCACGAGCATCTCCAGACTGTATATCTTTTTTAGAAACATCAGGATGATCTTTTATAATTTGTTTATGCAATGCTCGTATAAAGTTAACCGTATTTTTATCAGAATAATAGTAAGGTGGCTTATAATAATCACCATTCTCTGGATCATGACTTTTAGGGTTATCTGTTAAGGAGTAGTCATCTTCATCAAAATATACAGATTGAATGTTTTCTTGATTTGGTAGATAACTAGAGTAACCAAAAACGTCCACTTTCAAGCCCACACCTAGAATAATGGCTACTGCGATAAATAATATGTAGCCCTTCCATTTATTAAACACACGCCATGTTTTAGCTAAAATCATATGCCCAAGGATATACCCTAATAAAGATCCAAAAACATAGCCAAAAATAAGCCATTTAAAAGAATCCTTCATCTCACCGAAGTACATCCCCCATAATAATAATGAGCACGTCGTCAATCCATAGATAAAAATAGGTTTTAGCCATTTAAAAGCTATGGCATGAGTAGCGATTTCTATACTTCTTTTTCGATATGCAATAAATGCAATGAAACAAAGCACACAAGCTACAATTGCATATATTACTAGATTTAGATAGCTTTCTTTTCCGTTATCTAACAGATCTATAATACGGACAAACGGAACCAAATCTTGTACGTTTTTCCCTGAATAATATGCCGTAGCAAATCCATACCAATAAAATTTAATATTCATAATAAAGAATTGGATAAGCGCAGCCGGAAGAATGAATAATATATATATAAACGCACCTTGCAGTATTGACATACCTGTGAACATACCTGCGAATACGGCTCCAGAAAAAACAAAGATATTCAAAATGATAGTATCAATAGCCCATCGTAGAATTAATTTTAGCGTATATAAATCGTCAACATTTACTGAATCTTTAATAAGAAAAAGGACAATAGCTGAAATGATAACAGGTAAAATTAACGATAGAATTCCTAATAATACGTTTTGCCAAAATAGCACACCTCTACTTATTGGTAAGCTATGAATATAATCAGCGGCTGATTTTGTTTGAATATATCGAAATAAAAATATAGCTAGTACCACAGGAACAGTAAACATAAACAAAAATTGAAGGCTTCCAGCAACTTCAAACAGAGTCTTTAATTTTTCTGTATACATTCCATCATTGTTAACTTCACCTGTATACCTCAAAATAATTTGAAGTGGCACGATAAATAAAAGAACAAGTGTATATAAAGCACCAATCCACCCCACGTTTCTCATGGATTGAATCCACATGCCTCGGTTAAACGATGATGTTTTCGATTGCATAACCCACATCCCCCATTTCGTAAATAAAGATTTCTTCCAGCGTAAGTGGCAAGATGTCAAAAATTAAAGGCTTATACGATCGAACTTTGTTGACTAAGTGATTTTCTTTTCCTCGAACAATACAAAGCAAGACGCTTCCTCGTTTTTCTTGATATAAAATGTCTAGCGTGTCATAAAGCGCTAGCGGCACATCTCCTTCAAATGCAACTTGAATTTTGTGCACGTCTGATTTTAAATCATCCAGCTCTTTTTCAATTAATAATTGACCGTGATGCAAAATGCCTACATGATCACAAAGATCTTCCACTTCTCGCAAGTTATGTGACGAAATTAAAATCGTCATTTCCCGTTCTGCCACGTCTTGAACAAGAAGGTTTTTAATTTTTTGACGCATTACCGCATCTAAACCATCGAGCGGCTCATCTAAGATAAGTACATCAGGCATAGCAGACAGCGCTAACCAAAAACCTACTTGACGCTGCATTCCCTTGGACATTCTATGTACTTTTTTATGTAATTGAATTGGGAAAGCTTCTTTTAATTTTTGAAACCGCTCTTCGTTCCAAGTCGGATAGACGCTTCTATAAAAAGACGCTAATTGCTTAATCGTTGTTTGAGGGAAAAAATAAAGAGAATCTGGCATAAAAATAAGGCGTTCTTTTAAGCCAACGTTTTCAAATACTTCTTCACCGTCTATTGCGATTTTCCCGTGATCTTGCTTGTAAATACCTGCAATGATTTTTAATAGCGTTGTTTTCCCTGCCCCGTTGGAGCCAAGCAGTCCGTAAATAGATCCTTTTTTTATAGAAAGCGTGACGTCTCTTAGAGCTTCCATTTCTTCAAACTCTTTTTTTATCGCCTTCAGTTCAATCACTATCGCTTCCTCCTTTTACTGCTTTTTCAGCCTGTGAAATAAGTGATAGAATTTCATCTTTATCCATCCCTAAATACATAGCTTCTGCCAACAGCTTTACTAATTCTTCTTTCATCTTTTTCACCTTCTCGTTATTTAGTGTATCAACTTGAGGCGTGACAAAACTTCCTTTGCCTGGAACTGAATAAATATAATTCTGATGTTCTAGTTCACGATACGCTTTTTGAATTGTATTTGGATTAATGGTTAATTCTTTTGCTAACAGCCGAACAGATGGAAGCTTTTGATCGGCCTTAAAGACTTCATGAATAATAAGCTCTTTCAATTTATCTACTAATTGCTCGTATATCGGCTTGCGACTACGAATATCTAAATCAAACATAGTCTGCCTCCCTTCATTTACCCAAAATCATGATGTGTGTACTAGGTGTATTAACTGTATTACTTATCGTATTACAGTTAATATTATAGTATATTTTTTGGAAAAAACAAGTACTTTTTTTACTTTTGTTACAAATAGATGACAAAAAAGTGTTTAATAGCTTTATAGATGAAATAGAAATAACTGTAAACAAATTGCGTTTGCTGCCTTCGTTATAAGCCAAAATACTCCTTTAAGTCAGCACCTCGTTTTGTTTTTCTTAACCAAGTGCCTCTAGTTATTACAATAGTAATGTTTTATAATGTTTATAATTAATTTTTTTAATATAAAAGGAGCCATACTCTATGTACTATGATGCGTTAAAGACGTTTGTTTCTGTTGTAGAAGAGCAAAGCTTTACAAAAGCTGCGGAAAAATTAATGATTTCACAGCCAAGCGTAAGCGTACACATCAAAAATCTTGAAAAAGAATTTCAAACTTCCCTGTTCCTGCGTTCACCTAAAATGTTAAAAATCACACCCAGCGGCGAAATTTTATACGATCGTGCTAAACAAATGATTCAGATATATGAGCATACGAAACGAGATATTTATGAACATCATCATCGTGTCAAAGGAATGCTAACGATTGGCGCCAGTTTTACGATTGGCGAATATATTCTCCCTTCATTTTTAGCAAAGCTTCGTGAACAATATCCTGATATTGATGTAGAAGTGACTATCGGTAATACAAAGGAAATCGCTCAGCTTGTTCGTCATTTCAAAGTAGACGTAGGGCTTATTGAAGGTCACACGGAAGAATCCGACTTACATATTCAGTCTTTTATGGACGATGAACTTGCCATCGTCGCGTCAGTGGATCACCCTTTAGCTCAGCTTAAAAAAGTAGAAATTGATGATTTACAAAATCAGCGGTGGGTAGCGCGTGAAAAAGGCTCTGGAACAAGAGAATATTTAGATCACGTTTTAATGTCCAACGGTTTAAAAATGAAAAGCATGCTAACGATCAGCAGCAATCAAGGAATTAAAGAAGCAATTGTTCACGATTTAGGAATGTCTGTGCTATCGCTTTGTGCTATTAAAGAAGATGTAGAACAAAAGCACCTATCGATTCTCAACGTTAACACCGCTCCTTTTAAGCGCCGTTTCTCTTATATCTATCCTGCTAACAGCGCTCATAAAAAAGTAGCCGAACTTTTTATTCAGCTTTTAAACTAAAAAAAGACTTTCCACGCTGAGTGGAAAGTCTTTTTAAATCAATAGCCATACATGTCTTCACATTCTTTTTTAGTGAACATGCGTCTGCTGAGCCGGCATTTTTGACAAACGAACAGCTAGGAAAAAGGCTGTTGTAAGAAACACACCAATTAAAGCAATAACACCTTTCCAGCCGTACGCAGTCCAGCATAATCCAGCCACCGTCCCTCCAACGCTTGATCCTGCATAGTAAAAAAACAAATACAAAGACGAAGCCTGAGCTTTGTCATGAGTGGCTCTTCTTCCTACCCAGCTGCTTGCGATGGAATGACTTCCAAAAAAGCCAAAAGTCAGCAGCAAAAGCCCGGTAATTTTTATCCATAAAACCGGATGCAGCGTAACAATTGAACCTATAAGCGTAACAGCAATCGTACATAACAGCACTTTTTTCCGGCCGTATCGATCCGCCAGCGTCCCCATCCAGACCGAGCTGAATACTCCGACAAAAAAAATAACAAAAATAAAACTTACAAGGGTATGATTCCAAGAATACGGAGGAGCGGATAAAGCGTATCCAATATAATTGTATAAAGCTACGTTACTTCCAAGCAGCGCAAAACCAATAGCAAAAAGACAAAGCATCCCTTTATCTTGAAGATGACTGCGAAGAGAGCCGGTAAGCTGACGAATTTCAAAGGATCGTGAAGTGAAGTTTTGTGAATCTGGCAAGTTCATAAAAAAAACAAAGGTGGCTAGTAAACTGATTGCGCTTACAACATCAAGAGCTACGGACCAGTTGAAATATTCCGTGAGCACCCCTGTCATAAGCCTTCCCGCTACGCCTCCAAAGGCGTTGCCGCTTATATAAATCCCCATCGCTTTTCCTAAACCCCCTGGTTCAATTTCTTCTCCTAAGTAAGCCATGGCCACAGAAGGCAGCCCTGCTAAAACGATTCCTTGAATAACACGAAAGACTAACAGCGTTTCAAAGGTAGAGCTAAATGCTGTCATGATGCATAACAATGACGCAAAAATTAACGATAGACCCATCAGTTTCTTTCGTCCCCACACTTCTGATAAAGAACCTAAAAAAAGCATACTAACCGCAAGCGTGATGGTTGTTAACGAAAGAGACAAACTGGCAAACGCCGGAGATATCCCGAATTCTCTAGAAAATTCGGGTAAAATGGCTTGTGTACAATATAAAATCGAAAATGTGTTGAAGCCTGCTGCAAAAAGCGCAACATTTGTTTTGCGAAAAGCTGATGTTCCAATTACGGTATAACTCACAGTTGGTCACTTCCTTTTTTCTCTAAAAAAAGCATATCACGGTTTTTTTATTCTGTATAATTCATTATGTAAATCGTTTTCATGCATTTCAGTAATGAGTGAAGTGAAAATAGGAATGGACAACAGCCTGAGTATTTTCAAACGACTGCATGCAAGACTGTTATGCTTTCTCGTTTTACACACACATAAAAAAAGTCGAGCCAATTTTTCATGGCTCAACTTTTTTAATCCAATACATAAGATGCTAATACTTTTTGCACGTCGTAAATGCTTTTATCTTTACGAAATTCTTTTGAAATCGGTGCACTAGAACCCGATACCCAAATATTTAATTCCGCATCTAAATCAAATGTTCCAGCCGTTTCTACGCTAAAATGGGTAATCGTCTTATAAGGAATGGAATGATAATCTGTTTTCTTTCCCGTCACTCCTTGCTTATCAACGATAATTAAGCGTTTCGTCGTAAACACCATTAAATCGCGAATGACTTTATACGCTTGTTCCACTCGCTCGTTGGCAATTAAGATATTTTGTAAGTCTTTTTCAGTTCCTCTTATATCTGCTTCTGATGCATTTCCTAATAGTCCATCTAATATACCCATGCTGACCACTCCTTTATATCTACACTACCGCATTTTGTTCTGTCTGGAAACCCAAAACGTTTTTTTAATGAATTAATTTACTTTCACGCGCTTTTTTTGTTAATTTTGCACTCGTTTTACTAAGAGGCTTATGAAGAAAAATGCCAACGAGCAGCACGCCAAGCCAAATGCAAAGAAGAACCGTAACGTCTTTTCTTACAATATCCGCTAACATGCCTCCTACCACTTCTCTCATCATGCTTATTGCATACGTAAATGGTAAAAATGGATTGATTGCTTGAAAAAAAGCAGGCACGACTTGAATCGGAAATGTACCGCCTGCAGCGGAAAGCTGAAGCACAAGTAAAACAATCGCCATCGCTTTTCCTGCATTGCCAAATATCGCAACAAGCGTATATACAATCGTCATAAATACGAAGCTGCACAGCAAGCCTAAAAAGATAAAAGGCACTTTATCTACGACATACGTTTTGATTAAAAATAAATCTCCTAGCGTCACAATAAAAGCTTGCACGAGAGCAATAGACAAAAACGTTAACAGTCTTCCGAGATAAACTTCATAGCTTTTGAATCGCTCTTCATCCGCTACTTCTACGCTTAAAATCGAAACTAACAGCAAAGCTCCAACCCACAAGCAAAGCGTCGTGTAAAACGGCGACATAGCTGAGCCGTAGTTTGGAATGGGGTAAAGTCTTTCTTCTTTTAAAAGAACCGGCTTAGCAAAAAAGTCACTTTCTTTTTGCACGTCGTTTTTTAGCAAATTAATAATATCTTCAATGTTTTCTTTTTGCTGAAATTCTCGTATTTTATCCGCTACATTGTGCACGTTTTGTTCAATTCGTGGAAAATCTTTTGCTATTTTCGCAAGCTCCTGCTGCCCAAGCAAGATGCCACTCGCCGTTTTAGACAGTACGTTAGAAACATCCGGCATGCTTTTGTTAGCTTCATCAAGCAGTGAGTTTGCGCTTGTCGTTTTATCTTTCGCTTCTTTGATTGCTTGTTCAACAGCAGGTACAATCGTAGAAGAATATGAATTCGTTAACGCATTTAATCTAGAAACAGCTTGGTCGGTGCGAGAGCTGAACCTATCAAGTACGCTTTGATTGGGAACATCCCCATTCTTTGTTTGTTGCTGCAGTCTATTTACATCCGAAAGCTGCTGCTGTAAAAGCGTATTTACATCTTTTACGTCATTAATAACAGGTGAAAGAACTTTTTGTTGAGATAACGCATTTAAATCTGTAAGAAGCGTAACGATCTCTCCTGTGTCAGCAATTTGTTTTGTTAACTGCACTTTTAGCTGTTCCGCTGCTGCGCTGACTTCATCCGGTGCTATATCTTTTTCCATCAGCTGACTCTTCAATTCTTGAACTCCGACAGCTCGTTGTTGAACACGATGCAGCGTTTCGTTGATCGTTGGCTCAGCGTTTTTTAAAACTTCATCGCTTTTAGTTAAAAAAGTGTTTAGCCGCTGAGTCATCTGTGCGCCGTCAGCTGTTAATCTCTCTACTTCAGGAAGAGCGGCCTGAGCTTTTGATACAATAGCTCCAGCTTTTTGAGTGGTGTCATTCGCTTCATTAATTACTTTTTTGATTTCAGGAAGACGATTTTCAAGCTCAAAAATCCGTTGTTCAACTTGTTGAATGGTCGGCAAATCCCGCTGCAGTGTAATACCTAGTTCGTTAAACACTGAAAAAATAGCTCCATTCGCTGTTTTGACGAATTTTTCACTGATCTGTTGTGTTAAGCTGCTGGCTCCTTTGCTTGTAATTTTAGGCGCCACTGCGTTTATTTTTTCGTTTACTTTATAAATAATGACCGGTTTTTCCAAACGATCTTGAAGAACGGTACCAAGCTTTTGTGAAAAATCTTTTGGAATAACAATACTTGCATAATAGTCTCCGTGCTTTACTCCGTGATCAGCTTTTTCTTTTGAGACAAACGTCCACCCAAGCGTTTTATTTTTTTTTAACGTTGCAATAATATCTTTTCCCACATTTACGTGCTGACCTCTTATCGTAGAACCTTCGTCTTCGCTCGTTACTGCAATGGCAATACCTTCAGTCCGCCCGTATGGGTCCCAAGATGCTTTTATATTAAACCATGCGTAAAAAGACGGTAGAATCATAAGCGTCAGCACAATGATAATCATCGCCCAATTGGTGAAAATTCTTTTTAAATCCCGCGTATAAATATAAACAGTATTTTTCATATGTCCCACCCAGTTTTATTGTTACAAGTTAGCTTATCCATGTTCGAAGAAACATATTTCTGATACTATAGAAAAAGTTAGATATGGTTTTAGTAGAAAGGATGATGAACATGACAGAAAGACTTTATTATAGCAACCCCTATATAAAAACGTGGGAAACTGAAGTGATAGAGACGCGCTCTCTTTCAAATGGCTACGCATTAACGTTAAAACAAACCGCTTTTTATCCAGAAGGCGGCGGACAGCCTTCTGACTACGGTAATATTGCCGGAATCGACGTAAAAGATGTTTATGAAAAAAATGGAGACGTATATCATATCGTCGATACGCTCCCTGCACAAACGAACGTAACGTGTGAAATTGACTGGAATCGACGCTTTGATCACATGCAGCAGCACAGCGGACAGCACTTGCTTTCAGCTCTGTTAATCGATACATATGATATTCACACCGTCAGCTTTCATTTAGGAAGTGACGCTGTCTCTATTGATCTGAATGTACCTCAATTATCTCATGAGCAGCTATTACATATTGAAAAAGTTGTAAACAATGCTATTTACAGCAACCGTCACATTAAAACGTACGAAGTGAAAAAAGAAGAGCTGCATACTCTCGCGCTTCGCAAAGTGCCAGAGCTAGAAGACGAAATTGTACGCATCGTGGAAATTGAAGGTATTGATGTTTCTGCCTGCTGCGGTACTCATGTGAACCAAATTGGAGAGCTTGGCCTTATTAAACTTACGAAAACGGAAAAGCAGCGCGGCAATACACGCCTCTTTTTTAAATGCGGTATGCGTGCATTAGCTGATTATCAGCAGTCTCAAGAAATCGTAGCAGAACTTAGCAATAAATTCAGTACAAGCCGTGAATTAGTTGTAGAACGAATTAAAAAAGTAGAGGCCGAACAAAAAGAGCTGCAAAAACAACTAGAAGAATTAAAAAATGAAAATGCAGCTTATTTAGCAAGTGAATTAGAAGCCAAAAAAGAAGGATCATTTCTGTACCATCACTTTGAAAATCGTACATTAAAAGATGTGCAAGCTTTAACAAAGCAGCTTCTTCAAACACCTGATACGACGCTTCTTTTTGCTTTTTCAAGTGATCAAAAAGTATTGCTGGCTCACAGCGGCAGTGAAGTAAAATGCGGAGAGCTTTATAAAGAGCTGCTTCTGCTTTACGATGGAAAAGGCGGCGGCGGACCAAAACAAGCCCAAGCCAGCTTTTCATCTTCTGAAAATATGAACGCATTTATTAGCGCAGTAAAAGAAAAAATAACTCAAGCATAACAAAAAGCCTGTCTTTAAAAAGACAGGCTTTTTCCACTCAATCAGCTTACTAAATAGCCAATTAATAATCCAATTGATAAAGTAAATCCAAAAAACGTATTTGTTTGCGCAGTTGCTTTCATCGCAATAAGCTCTCCGCGTACAAATGCTTGTACGGCTTGAATTGGCTTAGGTGCACTAAGAAACACTAAGAAAATCCAAGGGCTAATATCGAAGAATACCACTAATGCAACGGTCCAAATATACGCAATGCCAAACAAAGCAGCTAAAAATCTAATCGCATTTTTAGAACCTAATAAAATTGCTAGCGTACGTCGTCCGCCTTTTGTATCTTCTTCTATATCACGAATGTTGTTAGACAAATTAATCGCACCTACTAAAATCGCAATCGGAAGTGATACAAAGATGCTTTCAGACGTTACGGTATTCGTTTGAATAAAAAATGAAATCAACACGAACATGGCGCCCATGCAAAGACCTGAAAATAATTCTCCAAACGGCGTATACGCAATCGGAAGCGGTCCGCCCGTATACAAATAACCAATCGCCATACCTACTAATCCAACCAAAGCAAGCCACCAGCTGCTGTTTGCACATATATATACACCTAAAATAAGAGCAATTCCATAAGAAATCAGTGCTAAATTTAATACCGTTTTCGGTTTCATGCCGTGTCTGACGATGGCTCCTCCGATACCTACGGAGTCTTCTGTGTCTAACCCGCGTTTAAAATCATAGTACTCGTTAAATAAGTTCGTCGCAATTTGAATCCACAAACATGAAAAAAGCATCGCAAGAAACATCCAAACGTTCACATGGCCATAAAACATGGCTAGAACTGTTCCAATTAAAACCGGTACAAACGATGCTGTTAGCGTATGAGGACGGGTTAATTGCCACAAAATCTTCCCTTTACTGTACTGCTCGACTGCAGCTTTGTTTTCTTTGTTATGACTTGTCATCATCCTCTTCCCTTCTATTACGAACCGTATCTCTATTTAAAAGTGCTGCTTTTAACATAACGAATGATAGCAAACTTACTCTAATACAATACACGTCCGCCCAACAAAAAAAATCACGGAACTCTTTAAAATATCAGTTCCACTCTATATCATAATAATTTATTGCTCTTTTTACAAGATGACCGCTTATACATTTCCGATTTTTTTCTACAAAAATCTGCTTTGATGCTGAATTTTATAGAAAAAAATTAAAAACCTATACAAAAAATGAAAGTGAGATATAACGAAATCAATCCAATCTAAAAGAGCACAAATGGGATACATGAGCTGGTAGGGATCGCTTGTTCCACCACTATTGATTTCCGTGCAAGGCTTCACTTTCTGCGGGCGGCCGTTGAGCCTCCTCGTCGCTTACGCTTTTCCCCCAGGAGTCTTCGCCTTGCCCTCCAATCAACAGCTAGAAGCAACTAAACACATGAAAGCTACCTTCACAATGAAAAAAGCCGAACGAATTGGATTCTCAATCGAGAATCGAACTCGTTCGGACCTTCCTTTAACTAACATACGTTTGTGCAAGCCTCTTTTTTATCACTACATCTTAGTAATTAAAATCGTCGTCCCCATATCTTCTGCGGAATCTTTTATGAAAACACGAATCGCATATCGCATGATCATGGTTCCAAGGAAGTTCTTTAGAACATGTACTGCACGTTCTTTTAAATTTTTTCATATCTTTTCTTAATACGTTATGAATTTTATCTGTAAGCTCTTCTCGGACACGCTCCCAGTAAATAGCCTCTGGCCTTCTGTCCATTCGATATAGAAATAAAAGATGCAGGCCAATTGCTTTATAAGACAGCTCTAATTTTTCTAGTGAACCTTCTATCATCCTTGGTTCAGGTAACTCTTCTCTGTTAACAATCGCATTCATGCTGGCAACCCATTGCTTTTTCAAAGAGCTTTCTTTGGCTGAAAAAGGCAGCTGCAAGTAGCCATATAAATCAACAATTGGCATTTTCGCTTCAATCAGCGTGTCTTTCACTTCCTCATAAAGCTCACGTTCTTGTGACAAATTTGATTTTTGTGTCCCTTTTGGATTTTTAAATTTAGCCCACATGTCAAAAAACGTTCCGAGGTCATGATGATATTCTTTAAATCTTCTTAGCATATCTGAAGTAGGCGCAATTGAAAATTTGCTGATTTGCTCGTCTGTTGAAAATAACAGTTCTCTCATTTGCTTTGCATCTTTAGCGAATGCAACTTCTCCAACATTGTAGAGGCCCTTCCTTCCAGCACGACCTGCAATCTGCTTTAACTCTTGAGAAGTCAGCAATCTCCTCTTTTGCCCGTCAAATTTCATGTTTTCTAAAAGGACAATTCGTCTAATTGGAAGATTTAACCCCATTCCAATCGCATCTGTAGACACAATGACATTTGTGTCTCTATTAATGAACTGCTCAATTTGTTTTCTTCTCGTTTCAGGCGGCATACTTCCATAAATCACGCTAACTTTGTGACCATCTTTTTCTAGCTTAGCCGCTGTCTGGAGCACTTTCTTACGCGAGAAAACAATTAAAGCATCTGCGGGTTTTACTTGTTCAATTTTGAACTTTCGAAGATCTACTTTTAAGGGTATATCTCTTTCATACTCATGAATTTCTGAGATAACACCGTCAAGCATCTCTTCTAACATACTTCGAATGCTTAAACTCCCGATAACATGAACTTGTTTGGCATTAGCTCGTGTGATGGCTTTATACCATGAAAACCCTCGGTCTCTGTCTTGAATCATCTGTGCTTCATCAATGACTGTTACATCACCACGTTCTAATTCACTAAACATCTCTACGGTACCGGCCATATGCTGAGCATCTTCAACAATTTTTTCTTCTTCACCTGTTTTTAACGAACAAGGGACTCCTTCTTTGTTCAGCTTTTCAAAAACTTCTAAAGCTAACAAGCGAAGCGGCGCTAAGTAATTACCCGAAGCAGCTTTTTTTAATGACTTTAATGCCGTATACGTTTTTCCTGTGTTTGTATCACCGAGATGAAGGATGTATTCCGTTTCTTTTCTTGGGTCCATTTCGTATTCTGCACCAAAAATATAATTTAACTGTCGCTGCTCTTCTTCGATAAGCTTTTTCTTTTCCTCAAGTTCACGTTCTTGTTGTAATCGTCTTTCTTCCAGCTGCTGTGTGTATCTCACTTGATGCTCTTCAATCGTTAAGTTGTGATCTGAAACTTCTAGCACATCGGAAAGCTTTTCTTCTACGAGCATTCTTTTATATTCATAGACCAAATCCGATAAATTACTTCTAAGTGCTTTTATAATATCCATTCGTGTTATCGAAGTATTTGTATAGGATTCATACTCTTCTTTAAATGAAGCAGGAAGGTCATCCATAATCATAGTTGGAATGATTTCATAAATCTTATCGGTGATAAATACCTCGTATACATCTTCATATGTTTCAAACAAGATAATCGTTGAGTATCTGTCTAATTCTGAGCTTACGCCGCCGGTGAGCTCTTGAAAAAAGTCATTAACCGTTTCATAATCATGACGTGTTAAATCGCCGTTTGCTATTAATTCATCTTCAAGCTCAGTATGCGGCGCATAGTTTTCAATATACTTTGAGTTTGTTTTAATATCTTTTGACAGCTGATGTGAAAGCTGTTCTCTTATATGTAGGTAATACAGATCTTTGTTTAATTCCAAGATAGGAGCTGCTTCTAAGTTTAACTGTAATTGATATCTGGCTTTTCGATCATTAATACTTTGCTGTCTTTCTTTCTCTTTTCTTTCTTCTTCTTTTTCGGCGAATCCAGCCCTTGCTTCCTCGTATAGTGATAGCCACTCCGCTTTATTGCCCTTTCCGTATTGCTCTTCTAACCAAGAAAAAGCATCAAACTCTATACCTTTTCTCGTTTCTTTAGCAAATAACTTATCTATAGCTTGAGGGTTATACCCTTTTACCTCAAAGCCTTTCTCTGTTAAATAAGACTTTCTGCTTTTTTTAGATACAGAAGAAACAACCGTTTTTCTCCACGTATTCCCCCAGGCCTTTTTAATAAAAGAGTGCCTGTCCGTTAAATAAGTCTCTAAATCCGGACATTCGTCTTGTTCACCTAATACGCTTTTTATATCCTGTAGTAATGTATGCTTAGTTTTTTCAATGGCCCTGCTTTGAATAGCCTCTAATTCGAGCATAAAATTCTCCTTTGGAAAGTTTTCCTACATTTATTATAGGAAAGACCCCTTATAGAATCAAATGCATTGTTATCACTAAACTGCCTCATTCAACACAAAAAGCTCCTTCAAATAGGAGCTTTTTGATGATGGTGTTTTTCAATGAGCGCCAATACTGATTAAAAACATTATTTTTTAGATAATTCAGTCTATTTTAAGTATACGTCAAGCATTTTTGTCGATTCCCTTTGAATAAGGGATTGAAAGCTGTGAAAGTTTGGTTAGCGATACATGCAAAACACCTGTAAATAAAAAAGCTAAGATTGTTGCGCCTGTGGCTAGCGGGTGAACGTACGTAAAATAGTAGGCAAATACAGCCCCCACTATGTATGATACATACACATGAAGGTTAAAACCTTTTGTATACCAGTACAGTTTATTTTGTTTTTCTAAAATAGCTGAAACGTCATAGTGCTTTCGGCGAATGATATAATAATCAACAAGAACAATCGCAATAATAGGAATAAATAATACGCCGATCATAAGCAAAAAGCTTTGAAAATTTGTCATTAACCACTCTTTTAATAAAGAACCTAGGACTGTGACAACTCCCATGGTTAGTGCCGGTATCCAGAACCTCTGCTTTGGAAAAATTGATAAGTAAGACATCGTCGCGCTATACAGTACCATTACGTTCGTAGACAGTACTGATAAAAAAATTACGATGGCAGCTACTAACCCTAACAGCGGGCTATATGCGCCAATTAAATTTACCGGGTCATACGTTTGCGTCATATTTCCGAGAATTGAAAAGCCAGAAACCGTTGCGCCTAGCCCCATCGCAATTAAAGTCGCGACGTTATATCCTAAATAAGTTCCCGCAATTCCCGTTTTTTCAGATTTACAGTTTCGGTTATAATCACAAACAATGGGAATCCATGTAAAAGCTGTAGCTACTACAATATCAAAGGCTAACATTCCTGTAATGCCAGGATTTTCGCTTGCTTTCATTTGAATTAATTTTGCTGCATCAAATTCGATAAACAAATAGCTAAACACAACGGTTGCTAGAATGACCATAAGCGTAGCTACTAATTTTTCCGTTGCTTCAATGCCTTTATGTCCGTATATAGAAATAGCTACGACCAACACTTGAGTAAGAATTGTAAATAGATTGATATTGCTGTAACCGGTCAAAAAAGTAATGGCATGATTTAAACTTAGCCCTGCCATGTAGGCTTGAATCCATGCCCAGCCGATTAATGTAATAAGATTAACAGCAGCAGGAAGCATAGCTCCTCTTTGTCCAAAGGCAGGTCTCATCAAAACCATGGTTGGAAGACCGGTTCGAGTTCCGATATTCCCCATCAACACGAGCGGTATGGCACCAACTAAAGAGCCAAGCACAATAATAAATAATGCCTTTAAAAATGTCATATCAGGTACAAACAGCATTCCGGTAAAAACGGTCGTTACTACCACATTGGCTCCTATCCACATGGAAAATGTAGAGAAGAAGCCCATAGTTCTTTTATTCATTGCAATCGGCTGCACATCATCATGGGCGAGACCACTTTTTATTGTCATTCCTATTCCACCTTTCACTTTTATTGATACCAATTGGCTCGAGCTAGCTTGGAATTTGTATTCACATGTTTTGTTTCAGTAAAAGCAGCTAATCCTGATGGACCTAACTCCCGACCAATGCCGCTTTCTTTAAAACCGCCCCACGCCGTTTCAATATGAGGCGTATGGTAGCCGTTGATCCAAATCGTTCCCGCTTGAAGATGTTCAGCAACTCGCTCTGCTTTCATTAAATCATTCGTTAAAATTCCTGCAGCTAAACCAAATCTCGTACCGTTGGCAAGTGCTATGGCTTCTTCTTCACTTGAAAAAGATTGAACGGTAATGACCGGGCCAAATATTTCTTCTTGGACGACTTTCATATGCTGCTCCACATCGACGAGCACAGCCGGCTTTATATAGTTTCCACCTTCGCAGTCGATTAACGTTCCTCCTGTTAATAAATTCGCGCCTTCTTTTTGACCTAGCTTGATAAAATCCCGTATTTTATTCAGATGCTCCTTGCTAATAACCGGACCCATCTCCGTTTCTTCTCTTAAGGGGTTACCAATTTTTATAGCAGCAACAGCCTCCGTAAGCACAGAAAGAAACAAGTTATAAATAGATTCATGTACGAGTATACGCGACGAAGCTACACACACTTGTCCTTGGTTAAAAAACGAGCCAAACATTGTCCAGTCTACTGCAATATCAATTTCGCTGTCTTCAAAAATAAGAAGCGGAGATTTCCCTCCCAGTTCAAGCGAAACTCTTTTCATCTCTTTTGCGCACTGCTGATAAATACGTTTGCCTGTTTCTGATCCTCCTGTAAAAGAGACTTTGGCTACGTCTTTATGTTCAACGAGCGCACTTCCCACTTCACCGTCTCCCGTAAGTAAATTAAACACGCCTTCTGGTATACCAGCTTTTTCACATAATGAAGCTAACTTTAAAAAAGAAAGTGGCGTTAATTCTGAAGGCTTAAACACCACCGTGTTTCCAGCTGCTAATGCAGGAGCCAGCTTCCACATGCCAAGCAGCAAAGGGAAATTCCAAGGAACAATTAGCGCACATACGCCGATAGGTTCTTGAATGATTTTACTGTTTGTATCGTCGAACATGTCCTTTGTCCACGGCTGATTTTCTTCTATTAAATTTGCGTAATATCTTAAACAATTAATCGTATCTTCAATATCTAACTGCGCTTCTTTTATCGGTTTGCCTGTATTTAATGTTTCTGTTTCAGCGAATATACTCGCTTCTTTTTCTAATAAATTTGCTAGTTTCTTAAGCACCTCTACACGCAGTGACTTATTTTTCTTCCATTCACTCTGCTCAAAAGCCTGCTTTGCTTTACCTACCGCTTCCTCTACTTGTTGAAGCGACGAATCAAACACTTCCGCTATGATCTTATTGGTCGCTGGATTGATAATTTCTCTTTTTAATGTTTTTTCTTGTTTCTTATCTATTTTTACATTTACTTGCCCGTTCATAGTCAAACACTCCCTATAGAGAACTCTTATATAAAAGTGGGAAGATAATAGTACCTTCCCACCTTTACCGTCTTGTTTATATTCAATCGCGTGCTTTCACTAACAGCGCTTCTTCTTCTTTTGCTTTTTTTCTTAACGCAATAAGCGTAATAAATTCATAGACAATATTAGCGGCCGCGGCCGCTGTAATTTGTCCATGGTCATAAGCTGGCAGTACTTCTACTAAATCAAAACCGACAAAATCAATATTTGTTAAGCCACGAACGAATTGAAGCGCATCTTCAATACTTGCACCCGATACTTCAGGTGTTCCCGTTCCCGGTGCATAAACTGGATCTAAAAAGTCAATGTCAAACGATAAAAACACAGGTCCTTCCCTTACACGCTCATGAATAATATCTAGCATTCTTTCAACGCCCAGTTTTTTATATTCATTTGTCGTATACAGAGCTAAGCCTAAGTTCTTTGCATCTTCTAAATCTTCAATTCCGTACAGACCGCCTCGCATACCGATTTGAATCGAGCGCGATACGTCGATTAACCCTTCTTCAATTGCTCGTCTGAATACCGTACCGTGATTGTATTTTTGTTCAAAATAACTATCCCACGTATCAGAATGAGCATCAAACTGTAAAAGCGCTACCGGTCCGTGCTTTTTCGCGATTGCACGAAGTTCACCAAGCGTCATCGAATGATCACCGCCCAGTGAAATCGGAATAATTCCTTCATTAACAACCGGCGCTAGCCCTTCTTCAATTTTTTTATACGTTTCTAAAATATACCCGGGAACCACTGCCAAATCACCGTAGTCCACGCCTGAAATGTAATCAAAAATATTAATCTTTTGTTCTGGGTTATACGGGCGAAGCAAAATGGAGAAATCTCGAATAGCTTCCGGCCCAAAACGTGCTCCTGTTCGAAAAGATTGACCTGAATCAAAGGGAATACCCGTCACAATAAAATCCATTTCTGAATTTACTTGTTCTACATACGGAAGTCTCATAAATGTTCGAGGTCCGCAAAAACGCGGAGATTCAAATGAATTTTTCGGCTGATACTTTGGCATGATTTATTCCTCCTAATGGGTTTTACTCATTAGCGCCGTATCATCATCTTAGATACTGACGCTTTTTATTTAGATATTTTTTATTAATGCAAAATGCATGCCAATTTTTATCACCCTATTTCGTGCAATTATGGACGATTTTTAATTCATAATAGAATCAAAACAAAAAAACTGATTCAGTATTGAATCATTTAATTCATTTTGAATTAAAACCTCATTATTTTATATTGTACTTTCGTAAACGCCTTACAACCGTAGGCTGACTGACTCCTAATGCATCTGCCATTTCATACGTTGTTTGACACTGTCGATAAGCACGAACAAGCCAGTTTTTCTCCACTTCTGCAAGTGCTTGCTGAAGCGTCATTCCCTGAGAGGTTAACGTATCAAGAGTCTCCCATTCTTCTTTTTCACTTTTGATCTTTTCTGCATAAAACGGCAGGTCTTTAGGCGAGATGCTGTTTTCATCTGTTGTTAACACCAGGCGTTCAATTGTATTTTCAAGCTCGCGCACATTTCCAGACCACTGATGTTCAACCAATTGATTTAATGCTTCTGCATGAAAAAATTTCTTCATTTTATATTTTTTATTTTGTTTATGTAACACATGATAAAGCAGTGCCGCGATGTCTTCTTTTCGCTCGCGAAGCGGAGGAATTGTAATCGGAATAACGTGTAGCCGATAAAATAAATCTTCGCGAAATGTTCCTTTTTTGACCATTTCCTCAAGCGGCTGATTTGTTGCTACAATCAGCCTGAAGTTTACGTGTTTGGCTCGTTCACTTCCAATTTTGGTGACTGTTTTTTCTTGCAGCACTTTTAACAGCTTCACTTGCATATCAAGAGGGAGCTCTCCTATTTCATCTAAAAAAAGCGTACCGTTATGTGCTAATTCAAACTTTCCTATTTTCCCTTTTGTACTTGCACCTGTAAAAGATCCTGCTTCATATCCAAACATTTCAGATTCAAACAAACTAGATGGAATGGCTCCGCAGTTGATTTCAATAAACGGCTCTTCTTTTCGTTCACTTCCATAGTGTAAAGCACGGGCAAAAGCCGTTTTACCAACACCCGATTCACCTAGCAACACAACTGTTGCATCACTGTCTGCCACGCGATTAATAATGGACCATACCTTTTTCATCGATTGACTTCGTATGACCATATCATTCGACTGCCGTTCCCGAAGCTCTTCCATTTCTAGCTGATATGTTTTCATTTTCACTTCGAGCTGCTGATAATTTTCTTTTAAGCGCTGAAGCTCTGTTAAATCATGTGAAAAGCTGATTACTCTTTTCATACACTGATGTTTATCGTACACGGGAATACCGGTTGCCATTACAACTTTGCCCGTTTCTGTTTTTTGCATCAGCTGTACTTCTTTCTTTTTCTTTAACACTTCAATCGTAACGGAAGGTGAAAATATCCCGCGGTCTTGCAATTCGTATACGGTTTCTCCGACTAACTCTGACACGTCATACCCGTATATATCACGGCAGTTTTGACTCGCTCGTAAAATACACCCTTTTTCATCAGTGATGACGATATTGTCGTTAGAAGCATGCAAAATAGCTTCAAGCTCTCGTTCAATCATCTCAGTGCAGTACTCCTTTTTTTAATCTGATTTTTCAAACATTTATATCTTTTATTTTATCAGTAAACTCGCTTATTCAACACAAAAAGCTCCTTATAATAGGAGCTTTTTGTTTAAGAAAGTTGCTTCATTTTTTGTTTATACAGCGCTACTTTAATCATAAAATAAGTGATGTTTTCAGGTAATTCTTCTTTAATTGGTTTTAACTTTTCATCACCTACTGACGAAGCAGCTTCTAAAATAAGCTGTTCGTCCTCCTCTGAAAGAAAAGGTGACCAGTCAATTTCTTTTTCTTCTTCCGCACATTTAAACAAATGATTTTCAATTGTAATGCGGCTCAATTCACGCTCTGCGGCTATTTCATCTAACGATTTCCCTTGCTGAAATAGCTCATATGTCACCAAATGAGACCCTTCTTTTGATGATGCTCTTGCTTTTTTTGGAGCAGGCGCTGATACTTCTCGCTTTCGATCTGGATGTTTCTCACAAAACTGTTTGATTTCAGTCGTAAATCGTTCTCCGTAACGCTCTTGTTTTTGCTCTCCGACTCCTTTTACAGTGGCGAACTGCTGGAGTGTTACCGGAAGTTTTGCGCACATATCATGAAGAGTATCGTCTGAAAAAATAACAAAAGGAGGCACGCCGGCTTCATCTGCCAGCTGCTTTCGAACGGAACGCAAATGAGCAAACAGCTCGTCATCTTGGACGATTTGCTTCACTTCCATTTGTTCTTTTCTCATCACTTTTTCCGTCCCAAGAAGCGCGCCTTTTCCTTTGGCCGCTACGGATAAGGTAGGAAATGATCCTTGTCCTACTAAAATAAACTGCTCTGAAATCAAATACTCAATAAAATCGCTCACTTCTTTAGCCGACCGGTCGCTCATGACGCCGTACGTTTTCAGTTTATCAAAACCAAAATCAACTACTTTTTTATTCCGAGAACCCGTTAATACTTGAGCAATCATCATTTTACCGAAGCGTTCGCCCATACGAATCATACAAGATAATACTTTTTGCGTATCAACCGTTACGTCTATTTCCACGCGATCATCCGTACAATTGCTGCAGCGGCCGCACTCATGCGCTTCACTTTCTCCAAAATAATGAAGAATATACGCCTGCAAACAGCCTTCTGTATGACAGTAGTTCACCATATTTTGCAGCTTTTCAAGATCTTGAATCTGCTTTTTAGGATTCGACGTTGACTGTTCAATCAAAAAGCGCTGCACGCGAATATCCTGAGGTGAATAAAGCACGATACACTCACTTGGCAGTCCGTCACGACCAGCACGTCCTGCTTCTTGATAATAGCTTTCCATATTTTTCGGAAGCTGATAGTGAAGAACAAAGCGAATATTGGATTTATCGATCCCCATTCCGAAGGCAGAGGTAGCCACCATCACCTGCACATCATCTTGCAGAAAGCGGTTCTGCTCTTCATCACGGCTGTTTGCGCTCATGCCGGCATGATATTTCGATACGTTAATTCCTGACTTTTGCAATCTAGCATGAAGCTCTTCAACATCCTTACGCGTAGCGGCATAGATAATGCCTGCTTCTTGGTCATTTTTACGGATATACTGATCGATATAGCTGATTCGATCCTGACCTTTTACCACAGCGAACGATAAATTTTCACGTTCAAACCCAGTCATCACCGTGTACTCTTCATTAATATGAAGAGCTCGGCAAATATCTTCACGCACTTGAGGCGTCGCAGTAGCCGTCAGCCCCATCACAATAGGCGCGTTAGACAGCTTGCTGATTAGTTCATTGATGCGCAAATAACTCGGTCTGAAATCATGACCCCACTGTGAAATACAGTGCGCTTCATCTACCGCTACAAGCGGAATGGGAAGCATTTGAAGCTGTTCTAAAAATTGCGGAGACTCCAGTCGTTCCGGCGCTACATAAAGCAACTTATATTCGCCAAGCGCTACTTCTTCTAAGCGCTGCTGTACCTCTGTGTGCGTCAGTGAGCTGTTGATATACGTAGCCGGAATACCAGCTGCGTTCAGCGTGTCCACTTGGTCTTTCATCAAGGAAATCAACGGAGAAATAACCAGTGTCGTTCCTTCTAATAATAATGAAGGAATTTGATAACAAAGCGATTTCCCTCCCCCTGTTGGCATAATACAAGCGGTATTGTGCCCTTCTAAAACATAACGAATCGACTCTTCCTGTCCTTTTCGAAACGAATCATAGCCAAAATAGGACTGTAAATGTGTTAATGCTTGTTCAAACTGCAAAATAGCGTCCTCCTTTAAAATAAGTAGAAATAGTAGTTGAGGAATCCATTGGAAGAAATTAAGACGTAGAATTTTATTTTATCAAATCTTAAGGGATGTTGCACAGAATTCGTTGATTTAAGGATATAGCAAAAATGATAAGCGAAAAGCCCTCGATTTATAACCCTCTTTCCTATCACAAACAGCCTTTTTATGTATGTCAGGACTCCTTTCCTAAAAATCTTTCCCCATTCCATTCTTTTTTCCTGTATACTTAAGAATAGGAAAGAGGTGCTTATCACGAGACATCCTGTAGAAACGATTTATTATTTAGAGAATCCACAGCGTAATATTTCAACATATGCTTCGACAACGCAGTTAACGGTTGAGTCTGTTGTGAAAGATGTGTTTGGTGTTGCTTGCGTAGCAGATATTAAAATTATGCTTCAATATAATAAAGAATTCCGCAAAAGTATTAGTCAATTACACAATGCATCAGATGATGATCTTATGTTAGAAATGGTTTTTCGAGTTGCTTCAAAAGAAGATTTGCTTCGATTCAAAAAAAGTTTACTTGAAAGTAGTTTAGATGACGGACAAACGTCAATAGACTGTCCATTCAGCGCAACCATTCAATTACAAGATGGTCGATATATATGGAACGAGTCTACTTCTGTTTATGAGAAACAAAAAGAACGTCTTTCATCTTAAATTTCTCTATTTTTATGTATGCAAAAAGCCTAGATCTTAAACAGTTAAGATCTAGGCTTTTTGCAGTTTGTACTATACCTTAAAAGGTCAAAAAAAAAACGATGCAAGAAAAAGGCTGGCTAAAGCCTCTTCCCGCTTATTCTTAGCCAGATTCTCCTTAAAAATAACAGCGCTGCTTCCCCTTCCTCTATGTTAGACTTTTTAACTCAATTTTATGAAATAGGTTTTATCTCTTTCAATAACGTGTATACACAAAACAAGGAGATAAGTTACTTAAACTTCTCTTCATTACTCAACGTATTTGAGAAAGTTGTCTATCATACAAGGAGGTTTTTTGAAATGGTAAATGTAAAAGTAGTTGAAAATGGCGTACAGGCAAAAGATACAATCGAACAATTTTTGCGTGAAGGATTTACAAAAGACGAAGTTTATTTACTTGCACACCATCAAGATCGCTCCGAGGATTTAACAGCTGCAACAAATACAAACAACATTGGTCTTTCTGAACAAGGTGTTTTTGATGCAATTGCGAATGTATTTCGTTCTCGAGGAGACGAGCTTCGTGCCAAAATGCGTTCATTAGGATTATCACAGCCGGAAGCTGAACGCTATGAAGAAGAATTAGATCACGGTAAAGTAATCGTCGTTGCATCAAAAGTTGCTTAATCTAAAAGCCCTACAGCAGGGCTTTTTTATTTTTGTCTTCCTCCCTTCTTACCTTTTCATTAAAGAAGTTATTCATACATATGATTATGAAGATAAGAGTTACTGTGAGGAGTGATATATTTGATTATAGGAATTGAGTACACAAAACGCGTAAAAGATGGGTTGGTCGTTAAAAATATTCCTTACAAGATACACGATAAACCTTGTGATGAAGGCTGCTGTAAAAATGATAAAACGATAGGCGTCAGAGACAAATTAAGGGTTAATTGGCTGTTGAATGTTTTTATGCCTAGCAAAAATATAACGGTATTTGATTATAAATATTGGTCAGAGGAATTAACTTCTTTATGGAGAGAGCATCGGAGAAAAACTATATAATACTCGAGATAAAAATCTCCTTGATGAGCAAGGAGATTTTTTCTATTTACTTCATTTTCTAGCACCAGCATATTTATTATGCATTGCCACAATTTTTATACCTTTAGATGTGATGACAGTAAATGTACTGTCATCATTATAAATTGCTGCATGAGATGCTTTTCCTTCCACTCATAATAATCAATTTTATATGTAACATTTCTTAGCTGTGTTTATCCTTTTCTGCTGAAGGCAATAATGAAGATGCATAAACTATATAAAGGGTGAAAAGTTATGATTAACGTCATTGAGACACTACTTGATTATATAAAGAACTCTTCTACAGATGATTCGCCCCCTCCCCCACATATTGGTGAGGCTATGGGATGCTGGTTATATTTCACTGCTTTAGCGGAAGAAGTACCTGCCTTAGAAACCTGTCTTAATACAACAACCAACAGTGAACTGCTTAAGCTTATTCAAGACTCAAAAAACCTGGCTGAATCTCAGATTGATACATTAAAAAAATTAATGGTTAAAGAAGGAATCCTGCTTCCTGAAATACCGGCTACCAAGCCAAAATCCGACCCTAACAGCATTCCATTAGGAGCAAAAGCAACGGATTCTGAAATTGCTAACTTAATATCTGTAAAAATTGCTTCTAATATCGTCATGTGCAGCACGAATATGGGACAGTCTATTAGAACCGATATTGGATTGATGTGGCTAAAATTCCACACTGAAAAGGTCATATTAGGATCAAAAGTAAAAAGTCTAATGCAGCAAAAAGGCTGGCTTAAAATTCCACCTTATTATTATTCACCTGGAGCACCTCATAACTAATTGAAGTGTTTTAAGGTAAGCAGCATAGATAACCTTACATCTAACACATTTAACGAGGTGCTTGAATATGGATTTCCCTACAATTCATACAAATTTTTGGGACGCAGTCATTGGTGTTCCTGTTGTATTAATCGTGACTCAGCTGATCAAATGGCTTTTCCATCCTAAAAAGCAATATGTTCCGACTATTGCTTTAGCTGTTGGCGTGCTTTTTTTAGTATTTATCAGTCACCCTCATCATATTATTGCCGGATTGTTTATGGGATATTTTTATGGATACGCTGCAATTGGTAGCTATGCCGGTCTTAAAACAACGTGGAGAACGATTAGAAAAGATACGTCTCCTTATTCATCAGACTAAAAACCATCGAAATATTCGCTGGTTTTTAGTCTTCACTACTTATTTCTTCTGCCCCTAGCTCTTTGGCTAAGTGAACAACCGATTGGTTGATTTTCCATACGTAATAAATGTTATGCAGCAGCTGAAGATGCTGTAAATTTCTTGATTGAACGGACGTATCAAAATAATCTAAAGATTGTTCAACCTTTTGTCTTACATCTTCAAGCGTGTATACATACGTTCCTCTTTCTCCACGTAACGCTTTTTCAAGCTGAGTGAAGTTGCTTGCCACTTTCTCTTCCACTTCCTTTACTACGCCATGAAATTCTGCTTCCTTATAAAAAGCCTCGTTTCTAGTAGAAGAAGCTACCAAATGCTTGGCGTAATAATTAATGGCGGTAAAAACGGTCAAAAATTGCTGAAGACGTGAACGGCCAACGAAGCCCTTGATAATAGGATCTGAATCGACATGAAGCTGTTTTAGCTTTTTTTCTAATTCCATTCCTTTATCAGCTAAATTGGCAAACGCATACTGATTCGTAAAACGGTGCAAATAAGTGTGAACAAATTCTTTTAAAGCCGCTACGTATTCTACTGAGGTGTCGGTTATCTTATCTCTTGTTCTTTTAGGAAACACAAGAGCAGATACGGCTAACCCAATTCCAACTCCTACAACTGTATCTAATACGCGAGCTAGTAATAAACTCTCTGAAATACCCCCAAGAAGCATGTCATACATAAAGGCCAGCATCATCGTAATCCAAAAGCTCATAAACGAATACGTAATAGGAAAGAAATAAAAAGCCATAAACACACAGATAAAAAGCAGCGTTATTTCAAGTATCCCGGGTGAGACAAAACTTGCTACAACAAAGCCAACAGCTGCTCCTAAAAGCGTTCCTACGCTTCGCTGCACGGCTTTTACAAACGTACTTCCTATCGTTTCTGTACCAAGAAGCACTAAATAGCCTGCTAACAGCGCCCAATATTGATGCGATGGAGATAAAAAAGAGCCAAATATTAATGTCGCAACAGCAGTGATGACCGCTTGAATAGACTTTTTCGTAGATGGTTTTAATCCTTTTTCTTCATGATTATCCTCTTCGTCTTCTTTTTCTTCCGCTTCTTTCTGAGGCTGTTTTTCTTGTTTCACAATTGCTTGCTGCAGCTCATAGGCTTCATCAATCACGTGATTTGATATCGTTTCGATACGGCGGATTAAGTAAAGCCAATCTTTATACCTTTTGTCTTGAGGTTCGAGTTCACTTAATTTTTGGCGCAGCTCTTGCAGATGCTGAGCTGCATCCGTTAAGGAATGAGTAGGATTTTCATTTAATACTTCTGCTTCGCGAATCGATTCCACTAGCTTTAACAGCAGCTGCTGAATATCAAAATGATTAAATGCCTTTAATTCACTGAGCTTTCGAATCGCCGGGGAATATGTCTGCAGCAGCATAACTGTATCAAATACATAAAGGCGCATTTGTTCAGCTGTTACACCAGGCCATATGTCGTGGGGATCTGTATTTCCAAGCTCTTCTGATACTACACGGGCATACTCCGCTAGTTTTTTAATATTGCGGTTATATTGTTTGATTTGAGCCGGTTCAATTCTTTTCTTTTGAATTAACTCAATAATTAAATCAAGCACCAAATTCACTTGAATATGAAATGATTTCATTGAAGACCTCAGCACGTTGGCAGGTCGGTCTTTAAAGATAACAAAATTATAGATAAATGCACAGCATGCTCCTACTACAACGCCAGCTAACAGCCACGGCAGCTGAGAAAATGTGACGTGTAAAATAGAAGCAAAATAAAACGACATAAATGCTACCATCGACAGGGAAAAATAGCGAATACCAAATTTCTGTAAATAAAAAGACAAAAACACCAACAGAACAAGAAAAATATTTTCCGCTTGTCCATATCGTGATAAAAACGAGCCAATTCCGAGAGAAACGGCGCTGGAAAATGCTACTAAGCCTGTTGTCACTTTTTTTGCTTTTGTTGTTTCATCATTCACAACCAATATACCCATCAGGCCGATTACGCCTGCTAAAATAGCAGCGGTAATTTGTGAGCTTCCCGCTGCTTTTAATACGACCAGCATAATAACGACCGCTGTAATTACGCTGATCGTAGCTTTAGAAGCCGTTTTGAGCCTTTTTCGTCCAGGGTCTGCAGCAACTAAGCGGCTAAACCAATATGAAAAAATAAACACCCTCTCCTTTCGTGCTGTAGAGTTCTTTGTAGAAAGAGTAATATTATTACTTATACCCTTTTTTATTCTTTTCTATCGTATGTAAGCGCGTTTTCCCACTATAACATTGCGAAGGACTAAAGAGCTAAACAAATGCTTAAAAACACATCTGCTTTTTGTCAGATGTGTTTTTAAGCATTAATCAGTACTTACAATGTAAGAGAAGAAATTTCCCACCCGTTTGTTAACGGATTTCTCTTTAAAGTAAAAACCATCGTGGTCTTTTGAGCCCCTTTATCTTCGTAATAGATAAGGCAATCTACGGCGATTTTCTCTTTTGTTTTATACTTTTTTGCATGAAATAAGTCCGTTTTATAATAAATAGTGGAGATACTATGCAGTTTTGCCCATAGCTTATGCTCTTGCTTCACGCGCAAAACCGGCTGCATTAAGGCATCGTCATCTTGCTTTAATCCTGTTAAAAACATATTTACGACTTCTGCCGGCTCAGCTTTTAATGCATATTCATCAAGCTTTCCTCCTGCTTTTAATACCATTAACTGATGACCTGGATCCACATTTTGAGACTTGTGAGTCGTACTTCCTGCAAAATGAATGCAAAAATGACCGGGGAACCCATTGTCAAGCGCACCGGCTCCGTGAGGCATTCCGTTCATGGAAGCTGCAAGCATTTGGCCTTTAAACGGAATAAGAACAGCTCTTCGGTTCCAGCTCCATTTCCCATTATATAAGTGCTTCATTACTTTCGTATCTTGACGTGTAAGCGGCTGAACATCTGCATGGTGTGAGCCTGCTCTTCGCTGCACATAAAAGTAAAAACCGGTTTCTACATCGATAACTTTAAATTTTTCCCCCTTTGGCAGTAAGTTTTCTACACGTTTCCACTTTAATACTTTTCCTGTGTCACTTACTGGAAAGTACGTAAGGTTTTCTTCTGCTTTCATCTTTTGGGGATGCACAAAAAAACTAATAAGCATAAAGACTAAAATCATTAATTTTGTCATTGTCTACCCTCATTACCTTGTAGTTTCTCTATGTAATATGCGAAAGTACACATACAATTATAAATAGAAATTTTTACACGCTCGGATCATGGAAAATAATACAAAAAAGAGCTTATGAATCCTATACATTAAACGGTTCATTTTATTCATACTAACAGGTGAAAGCGAGGTATATGATATGAATTTCACTTGGATGGTTGGACTTTTAATGCTCATTCAACCTCTTTCTACACAAGACCACCTATCTATTACTCATGACGGTAAACCAATTGAACGGATTGAACGGGACAAAGTGGCAGTGCCTCTTCTTCCTGTACCTATGGTTGATCATGATCGATACAATCTTCTTCTAAAAGAATTGGATAAAAAAACATATAGAGAGCCCATAAATGCCCGCATTGATAAAAGCGGACAAATTGTTCCTGAGCAAGCGGGTGTCAAACTATATCATAAAGATTTTGCGGAGAAATTTTATACTTATTTTTTTAACGGCGGTACGTCAACATTAGAAATCCCGACGCTTCCTGTTCCGCCTCGCGTGGATAAGGAACTGCTTGCAACGATTCGCATTAAGCAAATCGGTCATTATCATACGCTATTTAACCCTCATAATAAAAATCGATCTCATAATATTTCTCTTGCGGCTGAATCACTAGACAGTAGCGTCATATTTCCTGGGGAAGTTTTCTCTTTTAATCAAACCGTTGGAAAAAGAACAGCAGCAAAAGGGTATATGCGTGCGCCAATCATTGTAAAAGGAGAGTATTCTGAAGGAGTTGGAGGAGGAATTTGCCAAGTTTCTTCTACCTTATTTAACGCCGTTGATAACGCTGGCGTAACAATTACGCAGCGTTACTCACACAGCCGCAGCGTTTCCTACGTACCTCCTGGACGAGACGCTACCGTCAGCTGGTATGGACCTGACTTTCATTTTAAAAATACGTATAGTGATCCTTTGTTGATTCGAGCGCAGGTACACGGAGGAGTCGTAAGCGTGGCCGTTTACTCTACTGATGCGATTGAATATAAGCCTCGCCGCGTGCCTTGGGCTTCTATTGATCAATTGCCGAAAGAGAAAAAAATTGAATCGCATGTTCATAATGAGCCTGCTGATTAATCATTTCTTCCTATTTTTTACATTTTATAATGGACATGAAAAAAGCCTAAAGAAATTTCTTTAGGCTTTTCAGTCATATAATTAGCAGCCGTAGCCACCATAACCACCGCTATAACAACTACATCCGATAATTACTAATAGGATAAATAATACAACTAATAAAGCGAAACCAGAACCGAATCCACATCCAGCATTAGACATACAAGCACTCCCTTTCAACGTGATTTTCTGTTGCTAAAACAAAGAAGGTTCAAACATGGGGTGTTTCTCATGGATAGGTTATTGTATGTCTGCCTAGACCTTTTGGTTTGCTGTTCTGCTCATTTTTTAAAAATCGGGCTTGTTTTCGTCTTTACAACTTGCAAAATGTAAAATATTCCATGAAAGCAAAGCTCATTTCCACTCTTTCTTTAAAATCGCGTAATAATATTCATCCCACCATCCTTTTTCAGTTGGAATACATTTTTTGAAATACCCTTCTCTTCTCATCCCAACCTTCTCCATAATCCGATAAGAAGGCGTATTCTCGGGTTGACAAGTAGCAATAATCCGATGTAGTTTCATTGTGTTAAATCCGTAGTCCATTACTGCTTTTGCCGCTTCTGAAGCGTATCCTTTCTGATGATATTTAGAATTAAAGATCCAGCCGATTTCATAAGTATGGTCACCAAAATAGGTAAAAAAGACGATATGACCAATTATGACTTTTTCATTTTTTAATATAACTGGAAAATTTTTATCGTTTCCTTTCATATTTTCATTTACAAATTTCTTCGCATCATCCTTACTAAAAACACCTTCTGGTATGTACTTCATGACATTAGCATCAGATGTGTATTCGTAGACATCTTGCCAATCTTCATATTTGAATTTGCGTATTAGTAATCTGTTAGTCTCAATGTTCATATGATTCTCCCCTATTTCAAAGCTATCTTTCTATACGCTTGTTTCGATAGTGAAGATATAAAAACCTCTTTGCACCAAGTTACTATTTCTTTTGTTGACGCTTCTTTTAAAAAAGATAAAGTGACTCTGCGAAAAAGAAAAATAAAAGAGAAAAAAGGACAAATAATTCGGCCACTTCCATTACTCGAAACGGGCTTAAAGCATTGTATAGTGCCTGCAGCACGTTCGTTCCTTGAAAAAGATCAATTCCTAAAGAAAGAGATACGACAGATCCCAATAGTAGCAAACTAAATCCAATAATTTTCATATTTCTACTCCTCACCTAATCATTATTTACCTTATAGGTTCATCATTTTTATTTACCGTCATGCAAAAGATATTTTGTTGAAAATTAAATATTTATACATTTTTTGGTAAAATTAATAAAAACTATAGTAAGGGTGCTTTCATTTATGCCTTCGTTCTTTAAAAATCAAAAATCTAAAAATAAACTTCAATCTCAGGAAAATCAAACAAACAGCGAACAAACAGTGTCTTCTCTTAAGAATCTGCTGTCTGAGAACCTTACCTTAATTAATAGGTACAGCTACTTTATTTAAAATTAAATCTCCTTCACGTCTAGCGTCCCCTTTAGGCATCATTGTGTTATTCTTATCGATCACAATCGCTAGTAATTTTCAAGAACATCTTTATGAAGGGTTACACGTAGCGAGATTTCTTTTACATATGCCACTATTTTCTATCGTACCTGTACTGCTTCTGATTATTGCCTTTTTGAAAAATAGGAAGAAGCAGCACAGATAGTATATCTCTAATAAATAGAAAAAATGGCGTTAAAATTATCGAGGTGATTTTCGTGTATATATGGTTTTATGATCATTTTGTTAATACCATCTTATTTCCGCTTACTTGTATCATGCTAGTGTGCGTATCATTAGGACTGTATGCATACTTTAAGCTGAAAAAAATGAAAAATTGATACTAGATGGCTATTTCCCTCATTCAAAACAAGAAAGATACAACAAGATAAAAAGCAACTGTTATTCCCGCTGCAATTAAAGCTGGCTTTAATTTATACTTGGCATATTCAATAACAGATAAATCTAATATTTTGGCGATGGTATTCGTATCGTCGCTTAAAGGTGAAGAAAACGCTCCGAACGAACCGCTTGCAAATACTGCCCCGATAATCAGAGGCAAAGAAAGATCTGCAGAACTTGCAAGCGATACGCCAAGCGGCATTAAAATCCCCCACGTCCCCCAAGCAGACCCGATAAAGTAAGAAATAGCAGCTCCAAACACAAACATAAAAGGAGTGACAAACATTTGAGGAATCCACTTAGAATGTGCCGTCACGAAATTCGAAAAACCCAAGTCTTCTGTAACAGCGGATAATCCCCATACTACCGATAACAACAGAATAACGGACATTAAATCATTGCCTCCTGTGATAAAACCATTAAGCAAATTCTGTAATGTAAAGCGCTGAAATAAGAAAAAAATGAGGGTAATTAACGTAGTCATAATTAAAGCTACTACCATCGCTTCTAGCACGTCTGCTTTAATAAATGCTTCAAAAAAGGTGTGACTCTTGTGATGTCCACTCCACCATGTTAAAAGTAAGGTGAGTGAAATCACAACAAGTAAAGGCACTAACAGATTCCAAGGCTTAGAAGGCAAATCCTTCGAGACGCAAGGATGACAATCATGCCAATCTTTTTCGTCTTCTTCCTCGAGCTTCATAGGAGCCGTAGATGTTGAATGATGAAAAAAGCTTAAATAAATCCCTACTAAAATAATCACAATGGAAAAGAAATTATAAGGAATGCTTTGAATAAACAAAGAATAAGCGTCTTGTTTTATGCCTTGATGATCAATCGCCATTTGAATGATTGATACCATATATCCTACAAATGCCGTTGCCACAGGAATTAAGACGATAACAGGAGTAGCAGTTGTTTCAATAACAAACCCTAGTTCTGCTGTCGTCATTTTCACTTTTTTCAGCAGCGCTCTCATGATGGGCGCGATCGTAACAAAACGAAATGTGGGAGCACTGAATGTTCCAATGGTTGAAACATAGGTTAAAATAAGGGCTTTTTTTCTTGTATCAATTCTTTCTGCAGCTGTTTCCACAAAACCTTTAACTCCTCCAGCCATCTTAATCATTCCGATAAGCCCTGAAAACGCGTATAAAAAGACGACGATTTCTATATTACTTTTATTTCTAAGAGCTTGTACAACGTAGTGAAGTAGCTTTTCAACACCTCCGATAATCGAATGATCAATCAAATAAGCGCCTACTAATAAGCCTAAAAACAACCCTGGCAGCACTTGTTTGGTGAAAATAGCTATTGGAATAACAATTAAAAACGGAATAATTGAAAACCAACTAGATTCCATAGGACTCTCCCCTATCTTAAAAACCATATTAGATGTCTTCACGTATAGTTCATTAGCTTTTAATGTAACCCCAATATTATGTGTATATTCACAAAAACAATACGTATAGGCAGTACTGCTTTAATAAAATATTTCTGATTAAAAACAGCATAATAAAACTCTTTATTTCTACAACAAAAAAAGCAGTTTGCACATGCAAACTGCTTTTGAAAGGAAGCGGAAGACGAGGTTCGAACTCGCGACCCCCACCTTGGCAAGGTGGTGTTCTACCACTGAACTACTTCCGCGCATATATGAAAAGGAAAGATGCGGGTGAAGGGACTTGAACCCCCACGTCATAAGACACTAGATCCTAAGTCTAGCGCGTCTGCCAATTCCGCCACACCCGCGTGTGAATTAAAAGATAACTCCAAAATGGCAGGGGCAGTAGGAATCGAACCCACACTGACGGTTTTGGAGACCGTAGTTCTACCTTTAAACTATGCCCCTAGAAATGATTTCTTTAAAAGAACCTCGTTTATTAACGACGCTATATTATAATAAAACATATATGAAATTTCGTCAATAGGTCTTTTTATGAATCATGACTAGTACTAGCGGTTTCAAAAAAACTGTGAGGCATATCACAGCTTTTTACACATTCCCTTCACCAGCTGCAGTTCCCTTTAATCTCCGCTATTTGTTTTTAGAGACTCTTCTGTAACACAGCACTATACAAAATGTCTCCAAAATCGCGTAAAGACCGAAAGAATATGTAGGAGTGCAGATTTTACAGGAGGCACGTTTTTTTGAGAGTCCGTATTAAAATCCACAGGTTCTCCCTCATTTCCCACAAGCGTACTGTGAGAAATCTTAGTTTCAATAGCTTCTGTTAACTCGGCTGCAAATTCTTCACTATCTATCATAACCATGGATTCAGTATTTAAAAATGCAGAGCGTGAATCTAAGTTAAAAGAACCAACTGCACTTAAACGCTGATCGTAAACAACAGATTTCCCGTGAATTGAATAGGGCTTTTGATATTCATAAAGCTTTGAACCAGCTTTTATGACGCGATTCTTTACTCCCAAGTATGCAGAAAAAGCCATAACATTTGGAGTGGATGTAATAGAATTAGTTAAAATAATTCTTTGCACTTTGGGTTTTACCCGCTTATCTATATAGTGTTCCATCTCTTTTGTTGGTACGATATAAGGACTTTGAACGACAATGGATTTTTCAGCTTGTTGGGAAAGCTTAATAAATGTTTTCCATATAAAAGGGCTTTTATTCACTCTTTGAATAGGATTTGTAATAAAAGAAACCTTTCTTGTAGGCATCGTTGATTCTCTCCATACAATATAAGGATGGACAAAAGGTTCGTTTGCTTTTTTGGCCTCTTCGTATTGATCTATCAACAATTTTTTTCCTGAAAGACCACGAAATTTTTTAGTTTTCTTGAGCTTTGGAAAAGCTTTGCGTGTATACGGATGATTCCATAATTTCTCTACATACTTCTCCATTGGGAGAATGACACTATGACTTTCTTGCTTTGTGTTATAAATCAGCACATCACGGTCATAGACAAAATTTTTATTTGGTTGACTGGCCAAGTATTTATCTCCAATATTTCGTCCTCCAATAATACCTAATTGGCCATCGACTACTATTATTTTATCGTGAAGACGATTATGCCATGTCCAAGGTTTAAAAATAGTAAAGGGCTCATAGTACTTTAATTCAATATTATTGTGGAAAGCTAGAGCATAAAGAACATTTTTTCTCTTGCCTTTTAACCCATGAGAGATCCCGTCTAACAGCACTCGAATACGTATACCTCGATCCGCAGCTTCGAATAAAGCGCCCATAAGTAAATCCGAAGAACGACCTTTACCGATGGAAAAGTACGCAATATCAATTGTATGCCTCGCTTCTTGAATCATCTGCATCCGAACAAGCCCTGAAAAATAACCGTTTTCTAAAAGCATAACCCGGTCTGTAGATTCTTTCTTCCCGTAAAAATTCTCAGTATTCATTACTTTTAAGTCTTTTCCCTTGTGCAAAGGGACATAAAACAGTACCACTGCAGTTACGAATACATATATGAAGTACAATACGACAATCATTATTAGTATATTTATTAGCATGTTTCCTGTCACAATCCCTTTCCATTCTTATCGTTTCCTTTTTATTAGGATTCTTACTTTTTTAACTTCTATACCTTTTAAAATAAGAATGGAATGATGGATTATTTGTTACACCACTGTTGATTTCCGTGCAGGACTTCGCTTTCCGCGGGCGGCCGATGAGCCTCCTCGTCGCTTCCGCTCCTGCGGTTTCTCACCTATTCCGCTTTTCCTTCAGGAGTCTTCTCCTTGCTCTCCAA
The DNA here is from genome assembly GCF_023824195.1 of Priestia megaterium. NCBI lineage: Bacteria > Bacillati > Bacillota > Bacilli > Caryophanales > Bacillaceae > Priestia > Priestia megaterium. Next base: position 2,335,902 of record NZ_CP085442.1, on the reverse strand, counting down.
ACAACCGCTAGAAGCAATTATATACACGAAACCTACGTTCATCCTACCAATGAAAAAATCCGAACGCGTTTGATTCTCCATCAAGAATCAAACGCGTTCGGATCTTCCTTCATGTAACATACTTTTGTTCCAGCCTCTTTCAAATAGATATGCTTATTGTAAAAATAATTCTCAGTTTTTTCTTTATACATCTTTAAGGAAATATATGCTTTATTATGGTTTTAAGATAACTTTTGTACATTCATCCTGATGATTGTTAAACATTTCATAGGCTCCACTCGCTTGATCAAGAGGGATTCTATGAGAAATTATTTCTGTAGGATCAAACTCCCTATCTGTAATTTTTTTAAATAATTCTGGCATGTAATGAATTACTGGAGCCTGTCCCATTTTTAAAGTGATGTTTCTTTCAAAAATGTTCCCGAGAGGAAACATATTATATATCGATCCATATACACCTGTTAGCTGAATTGTCCCAAATTTCCTTACTGTTTTTAATGCAATTTGAATAGCACTTAACGTTCCTCCTTGCAGCTTGAGTTTTTGTTCAATCCCTTCTACTGGTGATTTCTTTCCATCCATTCCTACACAATCAATTACAACGTCTGCTCCACCACCGGTTACCTCTTTAATATAGCTTCCCATATCGTCGTCTTTATCAAAATTAAAGCACTCTACGTTATTCATTTGTTTAGCTCGTTTTAATCTATATGGAACGTTATCAACAGCGATGACCCGTTTAGCACCTTTCATCCATGCAAACTTTTGAATCATTAATCCAATGGGGCCGCTGCCAAGAACCACTACTGCATCCCCAGGTCCCACTCCGGAATTTTCTACACTCCAATAAGCGGTTGGCAGAACATCACACATAAATAACAATGCCTCATCTTCAAGCTCACAGGAGGGCGGAATTACAAATGGCATAAAATTCCCAAAGGGAACACGTAATAGTTCAGCCTGTCCTCCTGGGTGATTCCCGTATCGTTCAGTGAACCCGAAGTATCCTCCTGTATCGATTTCCTTATTAGGATTAGAGTTATCACATTGACTTTCTAAATTATGCTGACAATAATAAACAGGTCCCGCACGAAATATTGAATGGTAAAACTACTCTGTCTCCTTTTTTTACTTTTGTTACCTCTGGACCCACTTCTTCTACAATTCCCATTGGTTCATGACCAATAACGTATCCTTTTTCAGCAGGGAGAGCACCTTGGTAGATATGTAAATCCGAACCGCAAATGGCTGTAGATGTAATCCTAACAATAATGTCGTCTTTTTTCTTCAAAGATGGATCTTCTACTTCTTTTACTTGGATATCCTTTGCACCTTGAAAAGTTACTGCTTTCATAATCATCCTCCTTAATTAAATTACTACTCTATACCCTTAATGTCCCAAAATATGTATATGTATGGCTGAAAATTTATTTAGCCTTCATTTAAATTAAAAAATGAGCGTAAATATTTCTTACACAACAAAAAAAGCAGAAGTTCATTATCTTCTGCTTTTACAATTTATACCCTATTGTGAACCTGCTCTAAGTAAAACAGCGGCTCTTTTATTGATTAAGGTCGTTCTCCATATCTTTTATATCTTGCTGAAACTCTGTTAAACGCTGACGCTGTGTTTCAGAAGCATTTTCAAGCGCATTCTCAATTTGCTGAGAGGCTTCATTCACTTCACCTATCGCTTGCTTCGCTTCATGTCCATACGATGCATCATTTTTAGCTTCATTTGCTTGTTCATATGCATCTACTGCTTCTTTATGCCCCTGCTGTGCTGCTTGAAACGATTGCTGTTTATCTTTATTGTATGGGAATTTTTTCATCATAGTGCTCCTTTCCATTTGTTCACTCTTTAGTGTGGCATTTTTCTACTTATTCATACGACGCTTCAATAGGTTAAAGCTAAGTGTATATTCCTCATAACAAATCCCTCAATCATTTAAGAGCCCTAGAAAATATCTTCTATCTCCTGAAATACTTTCTATATTTTACAGAAATGTATAGTCACTTTCTTTAGCGGACATCATACGAATAGCTTATCTGAACGAAAAAATGTATAGGGGTTGACTGCATGCACTTGTTTCTTTCCTTTTTGATCATTTGTGCAGGGATTATATGGATGGAAATAAAAAGATTACCTCAACACTCTCATAAAAAGGAACGGAACATTTTTATTGTGTTCATGACAATCAGTATCATAATCGCTCTTGCAAAAATCTTTCGGCTGCCTCTACCGAATCCTTCTGATTGGGTAGAAGTAATGTTTCAACCTTTAAGTCACTTATTATTCCGTTGGATCACTTAATTAGTGTATATGGCAAAAGGATGTGCTCATTTTGCTTAATGAAATCAATATTTCAGCTGCGCAGTTTCGCAAATTAGTAACTTTATATAGCATCGTAAGCACAATTATTGTTGTACCTGCCGCTATTACAGCTGATGCTCATCAAGATGCCTGGATTGCCGCACTCTTCGGTGTAGCATCAGGAATTGGATTAGTTTTGCTTTTTACCTCACTAGGAAAAATGTTTCCAACACTTACGCTGATGGAAATGAACGAAAAAATTTTAGGCAAACTATTTGGAAAGATTGTTTCTGGTGTTTTTGTGTTATCCAATTTATTTATCAGCAGTCAAGTTCTTTACTATGTAGGGAATTTTCTCACTACACAAATTCTTCCCTACACGCCGCTTACAGCCATCCACATTGCATTTATGGGTGTGGTCATCGTAGGAGTACGCCTAGGAATAGAAGTTATTGCACGAAGTGCCGAGATTTTATTCCCTTGGTTTGTCGGATTATTCGGACTTCTCATTTTGTCTATGATCCCTCAAATTAAAATAGAGCATATTCAGCCTGTGTTCGAAATCCATCCAAAAGCTTTTATTCGTGCTGTTTTAACGTTTTTAAGCATGAGTTCTTTGACTTATACCATTCTGCTTATGATTTTTCCTTCCCATACACCAGACACGAAAAAGGCAACTCAATCCTTTTATATAGGTAATATAGCCGGTGGACTAGTGATGGTTACGTTAATCTTACTCGGAATTTTAGTACTTGGTCCTTATTACTCCCAAATCACCATGTTTCCAAGCTATGAATTAGGAAGAAGAATTGATGTAGGAAACTTTCTTCAAGGAATTGAAGTAGTCATTGCTATTTTGTGGTTTATTACTCTCTTTTTTAAGCTTTGCATTTACTTTTACGCTACTCTTTTGGGGGTTGCCAATGTATTTCATATAAATGACTACAAGCTATTTTCTTTTCCAGTCGCACTCATCATGATTACACTTTCCCTTATTGTGTTTCCAAGCGTTTCTTATCAAAAGGATTGGGATACAAAAACGTGGATTCCCTACAGCTTACTTGTAGGCATCTTATATCCACTTTTCCTTTTAATTGCAGGGTTTATTCAAAACAAAAAGCGGCGTTCTAGCGATGGATAGAAACTCAAAAACCTTTAATAAAGAATGCACCTTCAATATAAGGAATTATTCTTTAGGAAAATATAACACTAATTATTCATGTATAGGAGCTAGTGTATGCTAGGGGTATTGGGGTTACTTATTGTTTGCACGCTCGTCATTTGGTTTGAAGTACCTAAACTACGGCAAAAAAAAGCGAAGAAAGAACTGTGGCTATTCTATACAGTTCTTGCAATCGGAATGGTCGTAAGCATCTGTAAAGCACTTGGTTTAAATGTTCCAAATCCTTCTGATTTATCAGCTGCTATCTTCAAGCCAATCAGCATATTTTTACTTCATTTATTATCTTAATACGTTAAGACGAGGAAGTGAATACAGTGAAACCTGTAGTTAAAATTTCAACGATTCAATTTCGCATGCTCGTTATGCTTTATACAATTGGAAGCACAATTGTTATTGCTCCAGCAGCTATGACTGTAGATTCCAAACAAACCGCTTGGATTCCAGCTATGCTTGGAGTAGTATGCGGATTTGTATTAGTGAAAGTATATATAGCTCTCGGACTTTTATTTAAAGATAAAAATCTGATAGAAATCAATGAAGCAGTGTTTGGAAAATATCTAGGAAAAGGTGTATCTTGTTTATTTGTAACGTCTACTGTCATAACATGCAGCCGCATTGTATACTACGTGGGGAGTTTTTTAAATACACATATTATGATGGAAACTCCGCTGATCGCTATTCACATTATTTTTATGCTTGTGGTTGTGTTCGGAGCAAGACTCGGACTAGAAACAATCGCACGCTGCTGTGAAATATTTTTCCCTTGGTTTATCGGCCTTCTCGGAATTTTCATCTTCTCACTGACTCCTCAAATGAAAGTCGAAAACCTTATGCTTTTATTAGATATTCACTTAAAGCCGCTGACTCATTCGGTTTTCATCTTTCTTAGCATTACTTATTTTACTTTTGCTCCTTTAATGATGGTATTTCCTCTTCATTTAAGAAAACCTGAAAAAGGTGCTAAAGCTTTAATGAGCGGAAGTCTGTTAGGTGGATTTATTATGGTAGCAATTATTCTCTTTTGTATAATGGTTATTAGTTCTTATCATTCTTCAACTACCATGTTTCCTGTATACGAAATGGCTAAGTGAATTGAGCTGGGGAATTTTTTGCAAGGAATTGAAGTAATTATTGCTATTATTTGGTTTCTTACTCTTTTCTTTAAAGTTTCTCTTTATTTTCATGCTTCTATCGCTGGGCTTTGCCACATTTTTAACGTCAATAAAACTCGATTTCTAACGTTACCGATGGGGTTAATCGTTACAACTTTTTCTATTATCGTTTATCCAACCATTATCTATCAAAAAACATGGTTAGCCGAAACGTGGATTCCCTATAGTTTTTTCGTAGGGGCTTTTTATCCTTTTATTCTCCTAATTATAGGCTGGATCCGCTTTAGACCTGCTAAAATAAAAAAGATAATAAAATCTACATAAAAAAAAGCAGGTAGTCACCTGCTTTTTATCCTTGAAGCGCTTGAAGACCTGCTTGATTTAAGAAATGCCAAGGCTTATTAAAATGCGGCTGAAAGAAAAAGTCCATAAATCCAAGCTCATCGATGGTCATTTCCTGTTGTACGCATACAGATAATGTATTGATTGCTTGGGTAGCATCAATTTTAGAAATAACCTGTGCGCCTACAATTCGTCTTGTTTCTTCTTCATATACTACTTTTAACGTAATATTTTCGTACGTTGGCATGAATTCTGGTCGGTTATTCTCTGATATTGTGATACTTTTCACATTCATATCAAAAAGAGAAGCTGCTGTTTCTGTTATACCGGTAGATGCAACATTGTAATCATAAATATGCAAGCCTGATGTTCCTTGTGTTCCCATATACTTAATCGTCGGCTTAACAAGGTTTTGAGCTACTAATGTTCCCATTCTAACCGCATTTGTAGCAAGCGGAATATAGGCATGTTTCTTAATCGGATTGTAGTAAATGGCACAGCTATCTCCGGCAGCAAATATATCTTTTTTGCTTGTTTGCATATATTCATCAACCACAATTGCGCCGTTTGGAAGCATGTCTACTTGTCCTTTTACTAAGTCTGTATTTGGACGGAAGCCAACACACAGAATAACAAGATCCGCTTCGTATTCGCCTTCAGTTGTCACTACTTTTTCAACAGATCCCTCACTGCCTACAAATTTAGTAACCGCTTGGTTTAATGCTAATTTAACTCCTCGATTTTCAAACTCAGTTTCCATTAGACTCGTAAATTCTGGATCAAGATATTTATTTAAAATGCGATCAGCACTATCAATAAACGTGACTTCTTTTCCATACACTTCGAATGCCTCTACTAATTCTGCACCAATATAACCCGCACCAATTACGGCTATTTTCTTCGCTTGCTTCGCTTTTTCAATAATGTGATTAGCATGCTGATAGTTTTTACAAAGCACAACATTATTTAAATCGATGCCTTCAAGGTTTGGAATAATCGGCCATGATCCAGTTGTCATCACTAATTTATCAAATGTATCTTCAAATTCTTCGTTTGTTTCTAAATTTCGTACAGCTATTTTTTTACCATCTGTATCAATATTCGTAACTTCATGTTTCATTTTCATATTTACACCCATCTCTTGCAATTCAGACGGTGAAGAGTAAAATAAACCGTTGGCATCTTTTACGACCCCGCCTACATAGAGCGCAATTCCACAAGACAAAAATGAAACATTATCATTTCGCTCATAAACTGTAATTTTAGCTTCTGGATAAAGTTCTGCCATATTTTTTACTGCTGCTGTTCCTGCATGTGTACACCCTACTACTGCAATTTTCATAGATGATATCCCCCTTAGGATTATAGAAAATATAATATTGTGAAGTTTTTCACATATATTGTGAAATGTTTCACATATCTTTTACAATTCTTATTATACAAACATGTTTGTCCTTTTTCAAGATATATGTGAAAAAAATCACATACTTTTTTTAAAAAATATGTTACAGGTTGATTGAAGGAGCTTTAATGCTTGATATAGCGCGTTTTTAAGCTGCACTTTTTTTGCTTATAAGTATCACAATGTGCATTTTGCTGCTGAGGTTTTTCATCAGCTTATGTACGCAGCAACTCACTGTCCAATAAAAAATAAGACGGATAAAAATAAACAGCAGAAATAAACATATAGTCCAGTAAGACTCCTACTCCACTCCTATAACTCTAACAAAGCTTATAAAACCGAAAAAAGTACGATACAATAGTATCGCACTTTTCATCTTTACTTTTCTTTTTTATCTTGAAGGGCTTGTTTCAAGGCATCACCCAAGCTTGAACCAAATGCTCCGTCATCGTTGTATTTGTTAAGAAGCTTTCGTTCCTCTCGTTTTGAAATCTTTTTCTTTTTGTCCTCAGCTTTCTCCACTACTTGACATGAACGGCATTGGAAATACGTACCTGCTTTTCCCGAATGAATTTCCATTCGCTTGTGACACTGCGGACAGCGTCGATTCGATAGTTTAGGGTCTTTTGCGCGTCTATAGCTGCACTCAAGGCTTGAACAAACAAGCACTCTTCCTTGCTTTGTTTTCTTTTCTTTCAAGAAAGAACCGCATTCCGGACATTTAGAGCCCGTTAAATTATGAGGTTTGTACGTTTGATTACTTGTTTTTACTTGCTTGACAAGCTTTTCTGTTTGTTCGCGAATATTCGTTAAAAACTCTTTTGCATTTCCTTTTCCTTTAGCAATTGCTTCTAAATCACGTTCCCACTTAGCCGTAAGCTCAGGAGACTTTAACTCATCTGCTACTAAGTCAATCAGCTGCTTCCCTTTTTTGGTTGCGTGCAGACGATTATTTTGGCGATCAATGGATTCATTTTGCAGAAGCTTTTCAATAATATCTGCACGTGTTGCGGGCGTACCTAAATTATGTTTTTCCATTTGTCCAAGAAGATCTGCTTCTGTATAGCGCTGCGGCGGCTCTGTAAATGCACTTTTCATCGTTACATTTTGAATGAGCAGCTTGCTGCCTTCTTCCATATCAGGCAGCTTCACCGTTGCTTCTGAGTCTCCACCAGAAACTTTTTTGAAGCCTGCATTTACGACTTGCTTTCCGCTTGCTACTAACTGTTCCCCATTTACTTCAAGCTCTGCTTTAACTACTTCATACTCATATGCAGGATAAAATAATGAAATAAATCGCTTTGCAATTAAGTCATACAGCTTTCGTTCATCAGCTGATAAGTCCTGTAAAAACACAGGCTGATCCGTTACGATAATAGCATGATGATCACTTACTTTTTCGTTATTAACCACTCGCTTTGGCAACTGTGCATTTCTTAAAATTGGTCGAACCTCTTCTTTATATACAGCAGAGATGCTTTCCAAACGCTCTTTCATAGTAGAAACCATATCTGTTGTTAAATAACGGGAATCTGTACGTGGATACGTGACTAACTTATGCTGTTCATATAACTTTTGAAGTACATTTAATGTCTTCTTAGCAGAGAAGTTAAAGCGTTTGTTAGCATCTCGCTGCAGTTCGTTTAAGTCATAAGGAAGCGGCTGCGCTTCTTTATGCATTTTGCGCTTGATTGTTTTCACTACTGCTTCACCTGATAATGTTGAGTGCAGCTCTTTTGCACGTTTTTCATCAAAAATACGCTTTTCGTTGCCCTTTTGCCAAGCTGCTTCAAAAGATGAAAACTGAGCTGTAAGCGTCCAATATTCACTAGGTTTAAATGTGTTAATTACCTGTTCACGCTCAATTATCATCGCAAGCGTCGGTGTTTGTACCCTTCCTGCCGATAATGGTTCTTCGTATTTAGTCGTTAACGCTCTCGTTACGTTTAAACCGATAAGCCAATCGGCTTCTGAACGGCAAACCGCTGAATCATACAAGCGATTAAACTCTTTTCCTGGTTTTAACTGTTTAAACCCGTCACGAATTGCTTTATCTGTTTGAGACGAAATCCAAAGGCGTTTAAACGGCTTGTTCCAGCGTACCTTTTCCATAATCCAGCGTGCTACAAGTTCTCCTTCACGCCCTGCATCAGTCGCAATAATTAACTCTCCAATATCCTTTCTTTTTGCTAGATCGGATACTGTGCGAAACTGAGAACTCACTTTACGAATTACTTTTAATTTCATTTTCTCAGGCATGATTGGCAGATCTTCTAATCGCCATGTTTTATATTGGTTATCATAATCCTCTGGTGTTTGTAATTCAACTAAATGACCGAGTGCCCATGTTACGACATACTTTGGCCCTTCAATATACCCTTTTTTTGTTTGTGTGCTGCCAAGTACGCGCGCAAGATCACGTGCTACACTTGGCTTTTCTGCTAATACAAGTGATTTCATTTTATGTATACCTCCAATTCACTTGTTCCATTATACATGATTGTATACTTTTTGTACGACTACAAGATTAAGTTTACATAATAATATTACAATAAATAAAGCTGAAGAATTTCTCTTCAGCTTCTAGCTACTTCTTTTTATAAAATAGGCGCGAGATAATTAAACCGATAGCTCCTAAGACGATAAATAACAAGGCCCGTATAGCCATTGGGATAAAAGGTAAATCGTATAAAACGAGTTTAAAAAGTGTTAAGAACAAAATGCCCACGCCGATATACGTCGCTGTTTTAAACGTTTGAAATGATCCTATTACAAATGCTGCAATGGACAGCCCTAGCCAAACGGCCGTCATAATAAGCGTTTGCGGATTAGCGGAAAGATGATTGGTGCCAGCGGCCGTAACTTCCGTAGCAAAAATTAAAGAAAGAATAGAAAAAACAATACTTCCTCCAATTTTGAACGTATCGTGCTCATCTTGTTCTGTTTTTTGAATGCTGATCCATATAAATACTAGAATAGAAGCTAACACAACAAGCCAATTTAATGTCGGAAGAGACAGCACTTGTTCGATTGGTGTAACTAAGATATACATTGCGCTCAGTATATAAATCGTATAAGAAAATAGTTGATGAAGTATATTCTTATACGTCATGGCGATATAGTAAACAGCAAGTCCTTGAATCACATATAAAACGACTCCTTCTCTTAAATCGACGAGCTGATGAATAAAAAACGATACTGCAACAATTAAATAGGTAATAAAAAATTCAAATTTTTCTTTAGAACTTCTTACTGCGTAAACACCTAATGCGTAAATAATAACTAGCGCAAGCAGCACCATTGTGGTCGTGCCATCGTCAAAAACGGCGAGCAGCCAGCCGTACGTAACTGCTAAACTCGATAGAAGGGTAAACGCATATACTTGGAGTACGGACTGTGATAGAAAAAAACTAGAAATTAAGCATAAATGCTGAATAAGAATCGCCATACCTAATAACTCTTTCACACCATTATCACCAACAAACGAGTAATAAATGAGTAGCGTAAGATTTAATAGTACCGCGGAAAGAACATATAAAATTGAATATTTTTGTTTGATTGCCACATATAAAAAGGCAATATATAAAAGCGTTTCATAGCCAATGAAAACGAGCGCATTAGGCGAATTACTTTCAATAAGAAAAGGAGCTAGTACGCCTCCAACCGCGCTAATAATCCCTAATGCCTGCGAACGATAAAAGACTGTCGCGATAATCCCTAGGATAATCCAGCTCGCATTTAGTATAAAAGCGAGCGTTGGTCCCGCTAAATGATACAGGCTATGCATCGCAAACGTCGTTAACATAAGAATAGGAATAGCGCCTCCTACAAGTACTTGCCCGAGCACCAACCTACCCTTTTTAATTTGGAAATGACCTGTCACAGCAAAACCTATTGAAACAACGAAACCGAGAACAACTTTTGCTTTTTCATTCATTAACCCATAGTCAGAGGCTGCTTTAAATCCCCATAGCACGCCAATAATAAATACAAAAATAAAAATTCTCGGCAGCCATGTTTGAAAAAGGACTTTTTCCCAATCAACAGGTTCTTCTATTGCCTGTGAGCTTTTAGCTGCTGTTTGAGCAGGACGTTTAATGGTCTCCTGGCGCTGCTTGGGAGGAGCGTGAACTGCTTTTGGTCTTGGAGAATTTGTTTTATATACGAGCGACTTTAGCCTGGCTACGTCTTCTTCTAAACTGCTTATTTTTCGTTCAAGCTCTTCTATTCTTTCTTTTTCCATATTTCCTCACCCTTTCTCTTTAAATTATTTGTGATTTTCATATGTATATCTTACAGCACTTAACTATTATACCATTAAAAGGAATATCACTTAGAAACATTCTATTTTTAGCAAAAAAAAATACAGCGCCCTTTTCAAAAGAAAAGTTCGTTGTATAGGATGTGCTGCATTTTTTATGTCACTTTCTCGCTGTATGTACTATGAAATCCCGCTTCGATGTGGGCTACTTGAAAACTATGGTGACCAATTAAATATTTAACAATATCCACACGGTCAATTTTACCGGGCTTATTGTTCATTGCTTCTCGCACCATAGATTGAAATGTTTCTTTGCAAAACTTCTTTTCATGAAGCAGAATCGTTTCACAATACTCTTCATGGTCTCCCTCTGAAATACGATAATAATGCATTTCTTTCACCCCTTTTTAATGTTATACCTATTACATACCCCAAATATTGCTATTTTAACAAATTAATTTTATTATTCTTTCTTTTTCCATATATACGATTTATAGGGCAACGTTTCGAAACTCGTCGTTATAAATGCTAATTTGAAGCCGCTGAGAAAAACGTTCTTGTTCGATATATGTTTCAGGCATTAATCCAACAGGATATACCTTAGGGTTTTCGCCACTTCCTAATATGTATACATACATCTTTCCTTCGCTTGTATATCGAACCTTCGTCGAAATACCCCCTTGCCCTTGAAGAGGCGCATAAACAGCTCTTACATTATCTCTTATTTCTTGTACAAATCCATGTAGTTCAATATCAGAATCATAGTAATGGTTTGCTTCATACAAGCCGTAAATACGGGACTTATCGATATCACATAATATGTTCCAAAATTCAGATAAATCTTCTTGGAACAACACTTGAATAAAATTTCGTGCAGCTTCTTGCTGTTCTTTTGTTAATTCTTTTGTTAGCGCAAACTCTTCATTTTTTAACATCTCAGTCACCTCCCTTTTGTATGTAATACGACAAGAGATAAAAATAACCTCTTTTTTTCAACTTATTAGCAAGCAATTTATTTTTTTACATTAAAAATTGAAAAGTTATTTTAACTAAGGCGTCAAAATAACTTTTCAATTACTGTAGAATAATTACGTAAAATATTCGATTTTTGCATTCGGAAAATACTGATCAATGTAATATTCTAATGTTTCTCTTAATTCTTGTTCTTCATCTTTTGCGTATACATACTTCCCAATTCCGTAACGCCCCCATTTGTAGCGGCGCTCTTCTTCATTCATCTCAAGCTTTGTTTTCGGATAATTTTTCTCGATTACCCGCTTGGCCGGCTTGGTAAAGCGATGCTGAATCATTTCAAACGTAATATCATCTCTTGACTCCTCAGGTATAGAAGCGTCAAGCTTTTCAAACAACTGACGATATCCCTCTTGCCAACCTTCATGAATGTAAATAGGCGCCACAATAAAGCCAAGTGGATATCCGGCTTTTGCAACTTTATTAGCAGCTTCAATCCGGTAATCAAGAGGAGATGTACCAGGTTCAAAGTTTTTTATAACATAATCTGCATTTATGCTAAAGCGAAAGCGCGTGCGACCATTATGTTTAGCATCCAATAAATGATCCACGTGATGAAACTTAGTCACAAAGCGCAGTTGACCTAGTTCACTTTCCCCAAAATATTCAATCGCGCGCTTTAATGAATGTGTTAAATGGTCAATTCCTACGATATCAGATGTACAAGCCGCTTCAAATCGCGTTATTTGAGGGGCTCTTTCCTGCATATATTGCTCTGCTTGACCTAATATTTCTTCAACATTCACGTACGTGCGAATATATGGTTTGCTTCCCATTGTTGTCTGCAAATAACAATAGTGACAGTGCCCCATACACCCTGTTGCAAACGGTATTGCATATTCAGCTGACGGTTTAGATGTATCAAATTTCAACGTTTTACGCACGCCAACTACTAAAGTCGACTTGGCATTGCGGTATTTTTGCAAATCATTTTTTCCCGGTATATTACGCACTTGATTATGAGAAGTTGTTTGACGAATCTCAATTCCCATCTTCTCAAACTTTTCTTTTAATTGAACACCAAGCGGGTACTCCATTGCCCCTGGCTCAATATATACTAATTGAGGTACAAAAGGTTTTATCATCATGTACACTTCCTTTTTTCTAATACTAATAGCGTTTGAAAAACAAAAAGGCTCTATCCTTGGTAATTATTTTTCAAACAAAAAAGACTCTCCGTTTAAGAGAGCCTTGCGTCAGTCATATTGTTCATAGTCAAATATCTTATTATACATTTTTTCAGCTTCTTCATACGTTGAATACACGGCATCATCTTCAGCTAACAAATGATAAGACTCATGTAAAAACAGCGCCTTTTCGCCTTTATTTTCAGGATGTTCAACAATTTCAGCCTGATTAATATTCGCAACGTTTGCCGTATGAGGATTTCGGTAAATAACAAATACTTGATCTCCCACTTGATATTCTTTTTTCTCCACGATCATCACCCTTTTCTTCTTACTTTACTCGTATGATGTCCGCTTTTGCTCATTTTATCCGGTAAAAACACCTCATGCCATCATCAAGAATTCATACGCTTTTACGCTCAATAAACCGAAAAGGGAGCTCAATTTTCTGAGGAGCATTGCTTCCCACTAATGCAAAAAGCGTTTCTCCCATCTTCTTGAGAGGAAGTTCGATCGTTGTTATTTGTAAATAAGAAGAAAGCGGATGATTATCAAAACCAATGATAGCTAAATCGCCAGGAACTGAAATACCCACTTGTTCGCACTGAGCTTTTATTCCGATAGCTACTTGATCGTTTGTTACTAAAAGCGCCTGAGGTCGATTTTTCATCTTCACTAATTTTCCCACCACTTTTTCACCATCTGTCACGTTCAAACAGCCTTGAAAAACCCATTCTGAATGATAAGGCTGATTTATTCTTTTTATATATTCTTTGTATGCTTGTTGCCGCTGCAGGCTATTCGTACCCGTCATTCTTCCAATGCAGTAGCCAATATCCGTATATCCTTTTTCTTTTAAATACATAAGCGCTTGCTTAAAAGCTGCATAATGATCAACGTATACGGAGCGAATAGAACGATTCTGTACGTTTTCGCACACGGCTATCGGCCCGTACTGCTGATAATATTCAATCGTGCTCCAGCTGCTTGCTCTAGAACAAATAATCACTCCATCAACTTGCTTTGTTTTTAGCATATGAAGCGCTTCTTCTTCTTTTTTTACATCATAGTTCGTCTGACAAATAACAAGCTGATACTGCTTTTCTAACGCTTGAGATGCCACTCCTTCTAAAAGCAGACTGAAATACGGATGATTAATAAAAGGCAAGACGACGGCAATCATATTTGTTTTCCCTTTTGATAAATGAACGGCATTAATATTTTGTTCATAATTAAGTTCGTGAATAACCTGCTCTACCAGCCGGCGTTTTTCTTCTTTTACATACGGATGATGATTTAGCACCCTGGATACAGTCGAAACAGATACACCAGCTTTTTTTGCAATATCTCGGATATTTGTCATGTTTTCACCTTTTTCTCTTGCGCTGAAACGCGTTTCATACTTTATTCTCATTATAAAGTGAAACAGCAAGAAGCTAAACCCGTTACCATCATGTTTTTATTCATTTACGTAAGGAGGTCATTTCATGGGTATTTTATTATTCATTTTATTATGCGGAATTGAAATTGGAGGAGCGGCTTATGCACTTAAACAGAATGAGACGCTTTGGAAGGAGTTAGATGAAGAAAAGCCGACTGATTTTTTCAAACAGTAAAAAACCCTTAAAAAGAACATTCTTTTTAAGGGTTTGATATTACGCAGCTTCTTTAGATGACTTAGACTTTTTATTTAAACGAGGAAATCCAATTACAATCGCAATGATCCCGCAAACCGCTGTTAACATTGGATAGAATGTAAATGGAATAATCTCAATCGGTGAAACTTTAGCAAATCCTGCTGCGAGAAGCATTTGTGCGCCGTAAGGGATAAGCCCTTGAACGCTGCATGAAAACAAGTCAAGCAGACTGGCTGATTTACGATTATCAATTGAATACTTATCAGAGATTTCTTTTGCTAACGGACCTGCCGTAATAATTGAAATCGTGTTATTAGCCGTTGCTAAATTTGTTAAACTTACCAATCCAGCGATGCTGAATTCTCCGCCTTTTTTTGTTTGAATGCGTCGTGTTAATAAATTCAATAAGAACTGAATACCGCCATTATAGCGAATGAGTTCAACCATTCCACCAATTAACAGAGATAGAATAATTAACTCTGACATTCCGCCAATACCTTCTGTCACAGTTTTGGCAAGAGAGGAAAGCGTGTAGCTTCCGTCAGCTAATCCAATTGCGCCGGCTAGCACAATTCCTCCGGTTAAAATGCTTAATACGTTTGCACCAAATACTGCAGCAACGAGTACGCCGATATAAGGCAAGATTTTAAACCAGCTGAAATCTTTAATTTCTACTGATGACGTGTTGCCTAGCGTCATTACAAGCAATAGAATCACTGTAACAATCGCTGCAGGAAGTACGATAAAAAAGTTCACTTTCAATTTATCTGTCATATTTGTTTTTTGCGTACGAACTGCCGCAATGGTTGTATCAGAAACAACAGATAAATTATCACCAAACATTGCACCGCCAATCACACCGGCTATTGCCAATGTAACAGAAACATGCGCTTGCTCACTGATTCCTACAGCGATAGGTCCTAGCGCAGCAATTGTTCCCATTGATGTTCCCATCGAAATTGAAATGAATGCGCCAATAACAAAGATTCCTGCTACGACTAAGCTTTGCGGAAGCACAGAAAGCGCTAAGTTTACCGTTGAATCAACAGCTCCCATACCTTTAGCGACTTCAGAAAAAGCACCTGCTAAAATAAAAATAAGCACCATAATAATGATATCAGGATGCCCTGCTCCTTTAGCAAAACGCTCCACTTTTACATTAAGTGAATCTTTGCGGTTCATAGCCAGCGCCACAATGGCTGCAATGATAATGGCTACTAATACAGGCAGCTTATAAAAGTCTCCCGTTATAATTCCTGATCCGACAAACAGGACTAAAAAGACGCCCAGCGGTAACAGCGCCCAGCCGTTTCCTTTTTGTTGTTCCATTCTTAACACCTCTTGTTTACGTAATAAAAAAAGACCTCTTCTTATTGATAAGAAGAGGTCTCTTATTTGTATCATAAGATTACCCTTCTCATCTTCCAAACGAAACATCGTCTGCTGGATTTGGCACCGCACTGCGTACAGCCAGTTGCCGAGACATCATAGGGCCAGTCCCTCCGTCTCTCTTGATAAGAAGTTTATAGTTGTTTTAAAAATAGTCTTTCACTACTGTAAGCTCTTTTTATTTAATTGTCAAATGCTATTTTAGAAAAATATATAGTGCGAAAATTCTCACATCAATTAGCTACGTCTCGTTTCAAAAACGCTGCCCAAGCTACGCCCATAAAGAAGACAAAATGCGCGACTAAGATGAAGATTGAAAATGGAATTGTCATTCCGTCAAACATCGTCTTCATTCCGTCCATATACTGCACAAAGTTTGTGTTGGCGAACAGTAAAAATTTCCCCCACCATAAACCAAACTTTGATACTATTCCAGTTACTGCTTTCGCCCCGATACTTACGACAATAGCTAGACTTGAAGCAAGCGCGCTGTTTCTAAATAAAGACGACAGCATGAATGCGAACGTCATCATCATAAACGTTTCCATATACGCACTGTCATACGTAAGCGTAATGTTTTTAAGCAGCTGCGCATCTCCTTCTAGACTGGTAAAGCCAAAGAACAATGCTCCCCATACAAACGAAAAAAGCAAATAGCTCAGTAAATAATACAAGCTAATTAAAATGAGGGTTAGGTACTTGGATGCTAAAATCGTTGAACGTCTAGCAGGGCGAATTAAAAGAAGCTTAATGGTACCTGCTTCAAACTCTTTTGCAACCATTGACCCTCCAACAGCAAGCGCGAAAAATTGAACGAGAATCAGCATACCTGAACTAAATGACAGGAAGTTCAAAATGTTGTCTTCTGTTCCTGCACTGTTTGCTACTTTCTTCATTAAAAGAGCCATACAAAGAGTTAAAATGCCGATTGTAATAAACGTGATTTTTGTACTTCTTTTATGAAACCATTTCATATGTTCATTTTGAATTAACTTAAGCATGATGCTCTCCTTCCGTAACGGACATAAACGAATCTTCAAGCGTCTCATACACAGGGGTAATTCGGTAGACTAAAATATCGCTGTCCACTAATTTTTTATTCACAGCTGGAATTTGCTCTTTTACAATCGCCACGTCGATACTATGTGATCTCATTGTTACTTCAAATTCTTGTGATAAAAGTTCCGCTGCTTTTTGCGCATCAGACACTTCAAATTCTACGTACATTCCTTGATCTTGACGATTTGGAGATAGGTCTTGAACGGCTTTTAACTCGCCGTCTTGAATAATGCCAACGCGGTCACATAATGCTTCTACTTCTTTTAATAAGTGACTCGCGATTAAGATCGAAATTCCTTCTTCCCTGCAAAGCGTTTGTAAATATGTACGAAACTCTCTCATTCCCGCTGGGTCTAGACCGTTTGTTGGTTCATCTAGTAAAAGCAATGCAGGCTTATGTAAAATAGCTTGAGCTACTCCTAAACGCTGTCTCATTCCAAGAGAATACGTCTTCACTTTTGCATGAATGCTGTTTTCAAGTTTTACTAGCGCAATGACTTCATCCAAGCGTTCTGATGTGATTCCTTCATGCATATTCGCAAAGTGTTTTAAATTTTGATAGCCCGTCAGATAATCATAAAACTCAGGGTTTTCAATAATCGCTCCAATTGATTTCATAGCTGATGTAAACTGTTCTTTTAAAGGAAAGCCGTTAACGGTAATCGTTCCCTCTGTTTCTTTAATGAGTCCTACGACGGTACGAATTAGCGTTGTTTTTCCAGAACCATTTGGACCAAGCAATCCGAAAATCTCACCGCGCTCAACCGATAAGGATACATCATGCAAAATGGTTTTCTTCCCAATTACTTTACTGACATGATCTACTTGTAGCACTGTTTCTGTCATCATGTACATCCTTTCTTTAATTAGCAATACGCCTTCTATTGTTTCTCTTTTTTATCCATTTGTCTACTATAACCTTATCTTTTGGCAAAGAACCCCATTCAAATCATTCGTATTATCCGCTTACATTTGATAAAATAAAACAAACTTTAGTTAGAGGAGGACTTCTACATAATGAACTTAACCGTATACCTTGCCGGGCAAATTCACGATAACTGGCGAGACGAAATTAAAAACCAAGCAGAACAATTAAACCTTCCCCTTACCTTTGTCGGTCCCATGACAGACCATGACCGCTCCGACAACATTGGAGAAGAAATTTTAGGAAAACAGCCTAACGCTGTCTTAAAAGATGAAGCTGCTTCTCAAATTAATAATTTACGTACGCAGGTGCTCCTTAAAAAATCTGATGTAGTTATTGCTTTATTTGGCGAAAAATACAAGCAGTGGAACAGCGCAATGGACGCGTCGACAGCCATTGCATTAGATAAACCGCTAATTTTAGTTCGCCCTGAAGAGCTGCATCATCCGCTTAAAGAACTGTCAAACAAAGCCCAAGTTGTAGTCGAAACGCCAGAACAGGCTCTTCAAGCATTAGCTTATATTTTTGAATAGCAAATAAGAGCTGTCGGTTCTGGACAGCTCTTATTTTTCATTTATCCCTCACGCTCCTTACTAGAGGAAATATTTTTTAGCAAGCTCTAAGGTTATTCCTTTTAGTTTCTTTCATTTTCAACATCAAAACAAGCAAAATTGTACTTAGCTACTCACTTTTTTGATCCTGACGTTCCATAATCTTTAATCATTAATTTCACATCATAGTTAATTGGAACTTCACTAAATGTTTGATCCCAATTGTCTTTAACCCTCATCCATACTCTGGGCCTCTTGATTCTCAATTGATTTCCGAACCCGGCCACATCGACTTTATATTCTTTTTGCATTTTTTCTACCGTGTTTCTTACGAGGTTCCTCACTTTTTTTTCTGAGTTTTTTTGCACCTTCTGTAAAAATTGATTTTTTAAAGGATTTCCTGAGACCACCCAATTTTCAGATAGCCTTCCCTCTGATTCAATATGCACATTAAAGGAAATGCTATTTCCTTTAACATGAGGTTCAATATGACTTTTCATAGATTCTATTTCGTATACAATCAGCTGACCGGTCTTTTTATCAAAGCTTTTCACTAGCCCGCCTTTCCCTTTTCCTGTGATCCAAATCAGACCATCTAGTTCTTCTTCATTCAAAAAACCAATCATTTTGTTTGTTTTCCCTTTAATTATGGCAGCACCAGCAAATTTGATTTCCCCATTTGCTGATAATACATTTTGCAATAGAAAACTAGTCCCTGATTCAATATTGCTCTCTAATTTAATGAGCGATGTGGGAGGTAAAATTCTCGTTGTTCGATATGCATTTTCCACCATTCCAGCCAAACGAAATGCTGGGATTTCTCCTGCTGTCTTCGATTCTAGCCCGTCGCTAGCTCTCCCTTTACTAATAAGTACAAGACAGCTTGGTCTAATCTCATTATCACGAAGAAACTCATTCACTAATTTTCCTAAGCTATACGTTCGTGCAAGAGCCTCGCCAATAATAATTACTTTTAGATGTTGGCTGGCAATGGAAGTCTCTCTTCTCAATGATAGTTCACGGGTCATTTGATGAATAGAATCTCCCGTTTCAGCCATATTCACGTAAGCTCTCTGCTGAGATCCTCCTTGGACAGTTGTTGAACTTGCCACTTGCGGGGTGATCAGTTGATAGGTTGACGTAATCAAGTTCCTTTTGGGATACTCTTCTTGTTCATCAAATTCTTTTTCGGTCATGGACTTGTTAGCTTTATCAAGCGCCACACCTACTCCTAAACTTCGTTCTTCAATTTCATGACTGCTCCAACAGCCCGCCAGAGGAAAGAGCAAAAAAACAGAAAGCAAAACCGATAAGAAGAACCGTACGTGATTAGAGGCTTGTCTCATACTTTCTCCCCTTTATTTTTGAAATGATAAGAAGCAGCACCGGTAAAAAGCCAAATAAAATCAGGGCAGCGTTGCCAACCATATCTCCTAATTTAAATACATCATTGATATTTCTAGGGATCATGGAAATGAGATAAATAACTGGAAGCACACCATACATAAATGGATGGACATTTTTTTTAAAAAGCTGAGACAGTCCTAATGAAGCAGCGTAATGGTTAACATTAAAAGAAGTAAACATTTGCATAATCCATACCACCAGCAGCAAGGAATCAAAGCGTTCAAAGATTAACCCAGTTAATTCATAACTTCTTATCAAATCAAGCGTAGGCCATGTTCTCGTAACCACTCCATCCACTGAGAACGCTCCGATAACCATCACGACGGTAATAACATAAAGAAGCAAAGGAATGGCAGTACCAACTAGTACAGCTTTTACTGCTTTGTTTGGTTCTTTCATGAATGCCAATATTAAAAGCATGAATTCAGGCCCAGTAAACGCAAGAGCTGTTGTCCTTATCCCTTTTAGCACCGGCGTAATACCTGAACCTAGTACCGGGCGCAGATTATCTACTTCAAATATTTTGATACTCATAAAGGCAACAAGTAAAAAAAGAATAACCGTAATAGGTAATATAATCTCAAATATACGGGCAATTGGATTTATTCCCCCTCTTATCAGATAGAGACTTGCCCACATAAATGGCATGATTATAGCCCATTTGGGGGTTCCTTCCAACAATAGATATCCAGTTACCTCTGCCAATGAACGAGCATGAAACCCACCAAGTGCCAAAAAATAACCTATCATGAGGAAACTAAATAACTTGCCTATCCATTTCCCTACAATTTCTTGGCTGTATTGATAAAAGGTTTTTTCAGGGAAGCGTTGACTTAATTTCACCATGATTACCCCTGCTATCATAGTGACTATCCCCCCTAAAATAACAGTTAGCCAAACATCTGGTGTTTTCACTTTTTCCGCAGCTGCCCGGGGCAAGGTAAGAATCCCTGTTCCAAGGATAAAGTTGGTAATAATAATAGTTGTTTGAGGCGTCGTAATACGATCTTTTGAATTTATCATTTCTAACGGCCCATTTCCTTTCATCATAAGCTACCCTTTTCGTAGAGGATCTTTGGTGTGCATCATCTTTGGACGTCGTTTCATCATCATCAGAGGCATACGGACTACCAAGTCTTTCCATTCACTTAAACGATAAGGAACAGCGGGACTCATATAAGGTACGCCGAAACTTTTTAGTTTCACTAAATGGCTCATCATAAAAAGGAAAAATAAGATGACGCCATATAATCCAAGTATGGCAGCACAAAGCATGGCTACAAACCGAAGAATACGCAATGTGATTCCTACACTATATTGGGGAATAGAAAACGATGAAATGGCAGTTAACGCCACTACAATCACCAAAATAGGGCTAACGATTCCTGCCTGCACCGCAGCTTCTCCAATGATTAACCCACCGACAATGCCCATTGCTGGACCAATGGGTTTCGGCAATCGGAGTCCGGCTTCTCTCAAAATTTCGATGGATAATTCCATAAATAAGGCTTCGATAAGGGCGGGAAACGGAACACCAGACCTTGATCCTATAATAGAAATAGCTAACTTAGTCGGAATTAATCCTGGATGAAATGAAATAAACGCAATATACAAAGCCGGTGTAAAAAGGGAAAGAACCACTGCGATATAACGAAGAAAACGAATGAATGTACCGGGAATCCACCTTTCATAATAATCTTCCGGCGACTGTAACATCATGCTAAACGTAACAGGGGCGATCAAAGCAAAAGGCGTCCCGTCTAATAAAATGGCTACTCTCCCTTCCATCAAAGCAGCAATTACACGATCGGGACGCTCCGTATTCTGTACCTGAGGAAAGGGACTAAGGTAATTATCTTCAATGAGTTGTTCAACATATCCTGACTCCGGTACATTATCAAGATCAATTTTTTTAATTCGTTTTTCTACTTCTTCAACTAGCTCTGGATCAACAATCTCCTTTATGTAAGCAACAACTAAGTCTTTTTTGGAACGCTTTCCTACTTGAAATTTCACCAGCGACAAATTTTCAATATCTCCGCTTCCTCTTAATAAAGAAGTATTATCACTTAAAGATTCAGTGAAGCCTACTCTTGGCCCTCTCACCAATGCTTCTGATACGGGCTCTTCAATCGTCCTTGTTTTTACTTTGCTTGTACCAAGAATCAAGGCAGGTGATAACCCGTCAATTAAAAGAGCCGTAGATCCTGTTAAGACTTTTGATGTTACTTCTTTAATAGAATGAACCTCTTCTACATCACTGATTGATAATACTTGGCTTTTAATACACTGTTTTGAAAGGCTTCCCTTTACGTAAAGCTGATCCTGTTGGTATTCTTTTGAAAAATCAGCCATCAATGATGACAAAATATGTTTTTCAATAAGATCTTTATCTGATAGCCCCTCTACAAAAATAATAGCTGCCTGAATGCCGGTGCGTCCTATAATAAAATCCCGAAAATGAACGTCGGAATTATGACCAATTTCATTTTTAATTACTTCTAGAGTTAAAGCTAAATGATCAGTAACATGATTAGGTGAATCTTGATGTATAGATTCCTGTTTGTTTTCCTTCTCGTGCGCATGTTTTCCTATTTTTTTTACTGTTGATCTCCATTTTTTCACTTTCATCACTCTTCCTCTGAATTACGAATCCCGCTTAATAATTTGTAGATTATATACGGGATGAAAAAAACCAGAACTGTTTGTATAAAAACTGGCCCTTCTGGAAGATAGGAAACAACTAATTTCCACATGATAATCACCCTATCTATGTCTATGTCAAACCAATTTCAGAAATAAGCACCCGTAAAATATCAGTGTTTACTTCATAAAAATTCTTTTATTTACCAGGTAGTATTATTCTTCTCTTTGTTTCTTATACAAAGGAAGACAACATCCATCTTAAAAATAAAAAAGAGCTGATTACTGAAGGATCAGACATGCTGGTTTGCCGCTGAATGTTTTGGTGAATGCTAGAATAATTAAGTTTTACCGCTCAAAAATTCCCTTAAATGGTTGACGAGTGCTTAAAGTGTCGGTTACACTTTATGTTTGAAATATTGTATTCATATCGCTCTTATCTCAAAAGAATGGTATAATTTTATAGATATTGAATTTGGAGGACTGCTCATACATGATTACAGTTAGTAATGTAAGTTTACGATTTGGCGACCGAAAGTTATTTGAAGATGTGAATATTAAATTCACGCCTGGTAACTGTTATGGATTAATCGGCGCAAACGGTGCTGGAAAATCAACGTTTTTAAAAATTTTATCTGGTGAAATTGAATCTCAAACTGGTGATGTACATATGGGCCCTGGCGAACGCCTTGCTGTCTTAAAACAGAACCACTTCGAATATGAAGATCAAGAAGTTATGAAAACCGTTATTATGGGGCACGCTCGCCTTTATGAAGTAATGCAAGAAAAAGATGCTATTTATATGAAAGCAGACTTCACAGATGAAGACGGAATGAAAGCAGCTGAGCTTGAAGGTGAATTTGCTGAATTAAACGGTTGGGAAGCAGAATCAGAAGCAGCTATTCTTTTAAAAGGATTAGGTATTTCTGAAGATCTTCACGCAAAAAAAATGGCTGAACTAACGGGTAGTGAAAAAGTAAAAGTGCTTCTTGCACAAGCTTTATTCGGAAAACCTGATGTATTACTTTTAGATGAGCCTACGAATAACTTGGATATTCAAGCAATTCAATGGTTAGAAGAGTTCTTAATTAATTTCGAAAACACAGTCATTGTTGTATCTCATGACCGTCACTTCTTAAACAAAGTATGTACGCACATTGCTGACCTTGACTTCAGTAAAATCCAAGTCTACGTTGGTAACTATGACTTCTGGTATGAATCAAGTCAATTAGCACAAAAAATGGCATCAGATGCGAACAAGAAAAAAGAAGAAAAAATTAAAGAGCTTCAAGCCTTTATCGCTCGCTTTAGCGCAAATGCATCGAAATCAAAACAAGCAACGTCTCGTAAAAAATTGCTTGATAAAATTTCATTAGATGACATCCGCCCTTCTTCTCGTCGCTATCCGTACGTGAACTTCACGCCGGAACGTGAGATTGGAAATGACGTACTTCGCGTTGAAGGTCTAACAAAAACAATTGACGGCGTAAAAGTGCTTGATAACGTAAGCTTTATTATGAATAAAGATGACAAAATCGCTCTTGTAGGCCGCAACGAACTTGCAAATTCAACATTAATGAAGATTTTAATGGGTGAAATGGAAGCAGACAGCGGCACGTACAAATGGGGTGTGACAACGTCTCAAGCCTTTTTCCCAAAAGACAACTCCGAGTACTTTGAAAACGGAGATTTAAACTTAGTAGACTGGCTGCGTCAGTATTCACCTAATGACCAAAGCGAAAGCTTCTTACGCGGTTTCTTAGGCAGAATGCTATTCTCTGGTGAAGAAGTGTTGAAAAAAGCCAACGTTCTTTCCGGAGGAGAAAAAGTTCGCTGTATGCTTTCTAAAATGATGCTAAGCGGTTCAAACGTTCTTTTACTAGACGATCCTACGAATCACCTTGACTTAGAATCAATCACAGCACTAAATAATGGACTTATCAGCTACAAAGGTTCAATGATTTTCACATCTCATGACCATCAGTTCGTTGAAACGATTGCAAATCGTGTAATTGAAATTACGCCAAACGGAGTAATTGACAAGCAAATGACGTATGATGAGTATTTAGAAGACAGCAACCTGCAAAAACAAGTAGCTAGCATGTACGCTTAATAAGAAATCCCCTTTCTCTAGAGAAAGGGGATTTTTTTATATACGCACCCCTTGATTTAGCGATGCCTTCGGAGAATACGTTAAAAACGCTAAGCTAGCAAATACTAGTGCTGCTCCGCATATGTTCACCAAAGTTAGAGATTCTCCTAAGAAAAAGACGCCAAGTAAAAAAGCGGTAACGGGCTCTGCTAACGATAACGTCACGGCGGTAGACGCATGCACCGACTTGAGCGCTGTAGAAAATAATACATAAGCAAGAGCCGTCGTAAGTATTCCTAAGTGAAGAGCGATGCCTATTCCATTTAAAGAAACTAGCCAGCTCATATCGTACATAAACCAGCATGGTATCAGTAAAACAGCGGCGGCTGTGAACACAAGAGAAGCGCCTACTTGCGGATCAACATGCTGAACAATTTTTTTATTAACAGTCGTATAGCAAGCAAAAGACGCCCCTGCTCCTATCGCCATACCCAAACCTATCACGTCGATTTGACTATCTTTTTTTAACAACAAGCAGCAGCACCCTATAATACCCGTAAACGTGGCAAGCAGCCATTTTTTTGTAGGTTTCTTGCGGTAAACTATGTAATCTAACACTCCTGACAAAAGCGGCGCACTCCCAATTGCCACCATTGTTCCTACTGCAACACCCGTTTTAATAACAGCTAAAAAAAATAAAGGCTGATAAGCGGCCATACTTGCTGCAGCAACCGTAAGAGGCAGAATAGGAAGGTGTCTTACGCCCACTTTCTTTTTTTGAATAAGACAAGCTGCAAGAAGCGACAGTCCCCCTACAGCTAAACGTACCGCTCCAATCGCCACGGAATGCGCTTCAGCAGATGCTAAAGCTTGGGCAGTTCCTGTAGTTCCCCATAATACAGCTGTACATAATATAAGTATTTTTGATAATGAAGTATTCATCATTCCATCTCCTTTCTTTTATCATAGCTAAAAGAAAGAAAAAAGTTTTTCCACTTTTATGATATTATTTGTCTATTTTTAAGATACTTCGATATTGCGTGGGTGAGACTCCTTCTTGTTTTGCAAACCATTTAGTGAATGAAGACAAGCTGTGATAGCCGACTTCATGCGCAATATACGTTACCGAGTATCCCGTCTCTTTTAACAGTTCTTTTGCTTTATTTAAACGTATACGCGCTACATAGCTTTGAGGCGAATAGCCCGTTTTTTGTTTAAACCAAGCAGAAAAATAGGCAGGATGGTAATTTTCCAGCTTGGCAAGGCTTTCTATGTTTAACTCTTGATTAAAGTTAGCATGAAGGTAATCGATGGATTTAAACGTTTGTTTCTTTGGTAAATAATGCTGAACGTAACGGACTAAATCTTCAAGCGCCCCCCTGTCAGTGCTTTTTTGAAGCCCATCAAGTAAAAGGTAGCGAATTGCTCTCCATGTTGAATTCCATTGAATAAAAGCTGCTTGTTGAGAAAGATGCGCACTTTCTGTAAATTTCAAAGGAATATCAACGACCAAACATTCATTTGTATTTTTAGCTTGATACGTATGCAGCTGACGAGGCGGAATGTAAAAGCATCCTTCTTGCAGCGTTAAGTGCTGCTCGCTTGTTTGAATATCAAGAGCACCTGCTAGCGGAAACAAAAGCTGACTGTAGTTATGATCATGAGTATGAGGTGAATAGCTGTAGGCTCTTTTTTCGCAAATAATTTCACGTAGCGTATCCATTTTGTACTCCTTTCCTTATTTCCTATCTCACAGAAGCTGTTCTATGCCATTCAAAACGGTTTCCAGCGCCTTTAACGATTCCGTGGGAGTATACAAAACGTCCAATGAATGATCGGCATTTTCAATCACTTGAATATTCATTGTGTTTGTTTTTAATTGATAAACTTCTTCAGTATAATAGTGATCAAGAGTTCCTATTACAATAAGACCTTTATGAGTGCTTTCTAGTAAACTTTCAAATAGTTCTGTTCTTGTTAAAAGCGGGGTCAGTAAAAGCATCGTTGCGGCTTTGTAGGCTTCACCTTTCATAATTTGCTGAATCAGCGGAATTGTGCCAATCGATTTTCCTGCAAATATGATATTTTTATAGTCATTGTGAGATAAAACGTCTTGTAGCACGAGATCAATGTCTTTCATCATAACATCTGCAATCTCATCTGTAGACTTTGTCATCAGCTCTTTTGGATATGTATAGTGGATATGAACAACTTCAATTCCATGTTTTAGCATCAGCATCGTTACATAATACAATAGCGGCTTTTCATATGTATAGCCCAGGCCTGAAAACATAAAACAAATGCTACTAGACCCTTCCGTTTTAATATGTGTATAGGTAATCGTGCTTGTTTGGTTGCTTACACTTTTTTTATCTACGTGCATGTCACTCCTCCTTTTTAAATATTCTAACATTTAATTCTGTAAAAAAACTCATCTTTTTCTTAAAAAAATGAGGGTTGAGGAAATAGCTCTGCAAGCAGTTCATAAGACTTCTTTTTCGCTTCATAATCATGGATATTTGTAATAATTAAAAATTCGTCGTTATCGTATTTTTGCTGCAGCTCAATTAATTCTTGTTTTACTTCAGCTGGATTTCCTACGATCATACGAGGGCGATTGGTGCTTATTTTTTTTAGCTCTTCTTCTGAATAAGAACGATTGTGCACTTCTTCTATCGATGAAATTGTTGTATCCCCGCCTTTTGCTACTTTCAATAGCCAATCATCTAGCGTTTTGGCATGCTGCTCGGCTTCTTCTGTTGTTTCTGCACATACAACAAATACGCATACGTTGGTTTTAGGCTTTGATTGATACGAAGAAGGGATAAATTCTTGTTTATAATGACGAATGGCTTCTTGTCCTCCAACTGAATAAATAAAGTGTCCAAATGTAAAAGAGATGCCCAGCTCAGCAGCAGATCTTGCTCCTCTTTTATTAATGCCAAGATGCCACAGTTCTGGCTTTGTTTCACTTAACGGATAAGCCGTCACTCCGTAATACGGATGATCAGACGGCAAATTATGCTCAAGATGTCCTTTTAACGCCTGAATTTGACGAGGGAATTCATTGAGGCTTTTACGGACTCCATCTGTCAGCGCAAGCCGAGTCAGCGCATCTCCTCCCGGTGACCGTCCAAGACCTAAATCAATTCGATTAGGAAACAGATTTTCAAGCAGCTGAGCATCTTCTGCTACTTTATACGGACTGTATTGAGGAAGAAGGACTCCTCCAGATCCAATTCGGATTCGGCTCGTTCGAGAAGCTAAGTGCGTCATTAAAAGTGTCGGAGATGAGCCTGCAAGACCGTTCGTATTATGATGTTCCGCTACCCAAAAGCGATGGTAGCCCAACTCTTCCGTTAATTTAGCCAGCTCTACCGTGCGTTTCAACGCTTCCTTTGGTGTTGATCCGCTTGAAACAGGAGACTGATCCAATACGCTTAGCTTAATCATAGGTGATTCTTCCTTTCGATTTTCAATTTCTATTGTCTCTATTGTAGGAGAAAAATATGAATTCGTCTTGAAATTTGCTTCACGCTCATAGAAAAAGCAAACGCTACCCTGCGTTTGCTTTTTCTTTTTCTTTTTCTTATTTTGCTTCGTGCATTTCTTTCACACGCTTATCGCTCGGTAACAGCCATGTTAGCAGCCCTAGAATTGGAAGATAGCTGCAAAACAGCATGATAAACTGAAGGCTGAAGACATCGGCTAATTTACCGAATACAACAGCTCCTAAAGCTCCCATTCCAAAAGCAAGACCTACAATTAGGCCGGAAACCAACCCGATTTTTCCCGGCATCAGCTCCTGAGCATAGACGACCGTGACGCTGAAACTTGACTGAAGAACAAAGCCGATTAGTACTAAAAGAGGTGCTGCCACTCCTAGAGAAACATGAGGGAGTAATAAAGTAAACGGTACTGACCCTAACATAGAAAACAATAAAATATTTCGTTTTCCGAAACGATCGGCAAGCGGACCTCCAAAGAATGTTCCAAATACCCCTGCAATCATAAATAAAAAAACGTAAAGCTGAGCACTTTTGATAGGCAAATTAAATTTTTCAATGATATAAAACTGAAAGAAATTAAGGATGCCTGCTCCGTACCATGAACGTGCAAAAACAAGAAAAATTAAAAGTCCAACCGCAAAAATAATTTGCTTGTTCATCGTAAATGAAGCATCTGACTGCTTTTTCTTCAAGCGTTGACGAGTAGCTAACTCCGATTTATACCATTTAGAGACGCTATACAAAACCACTACGCCGATACCTGCAATTAACGTAAACCAAATCGTGCCAAACTGACCAAGTCCGATAAAGATAAATGCCGTAAATAGCGGAGCCATCGACTGTCCCGTATTTCCGCCAACTTGATAAATAGACTGCGCCAGCCCCCGTTTTCCTCCTGCTGCCATATACGCTACGCGAGAACCTTCCGGGTGAAAAATAGCTGAGCCGAACCCTACAAATAAGACAGATATAATCACAAAATAAAAATTTGGCGCTAAAGCGAGCCCAACCATACCAATCATGCTTAGACACATCGCAATTGGCAATAAAAATGGCGAGGGACGCTTATCGGCAAATACGCCGAACACCGGCTGCATAATCGATGACGTCATGTTTAAAGCAAAGGCAATCCAACCGATTTGCGTGTAGTTTAAATTCATCGATTTTTCAAGGACAGGAAAAAGTGCCGGTATAACGGACTGCATACAATCATTTAGGAAATGTCCTAAACTAATAGCAAATAAAATACGGTAAATCGTCGCCGGCTGCGCTTGCTTCGTTCGTGCTGCTGCTTGCATTCATAACCCTTCTTTCTTATTTAATCTACATTAAAACTGTTAAAGTCTTACAATGTCTTTTTCTATTATACAGTGAAAAGTAAGATTGTAGTTGTTTTCTTTTTTATAAAAAAGGGAAAATTGCCTGTGAGGTGAGAACAGTGAAAAAACATGTGTATATGATTGTAGACGGACGCGTTCAAGGAGTTGGGTTCCGTCACTACACGCAGCTAAAAGCAATGGAATGCTCCATTAACGGATGGATACGAAATCGAGACGATCAAAAAGTGGAAATTGATGCTGAAGGTGAAGAAAGTAATATCCAAAAATTTATTGAAGAAATTAAAAAAGGTCCCTCGCCGTTCGCTTCTGTTAGCAATGTGGAAGTAAAGATAGTAAACACCCCTTCCCACACCCATTCTTTTCGCGTGAAGTACAGTTAAAAAACTCGCTAAATCAAGATATTTTTTGATAAAATGGAAAAGTAAGCGATTTTATATCATCTACATATAAGGGGGAAAAAACGATGGTTGAAAACAAAATTGTGTTAATTACAGGTGCAGCTCAAGGTATTGGTTATCAAATTGGTGAGCGCTTTGCTGAAGATGGAGCGACTGTTGTCTTAACTGACTTAAATGAAGATGGAGTTAAGAAAGCGGCATACAAATTGAAGACAAAAGGCTACGAAGCATTAGGCATTAAAGCAGATGTGACAAATGAAAGTGATATTGAACAAATGATTGCTCAAACGGTTGAAACATATGGTCGCCTTGATGTATTAATTAACAATGCTGGCATGCAATTTGTTTCCCCGCTCGAAGAATTTCCTACTGAAAAATTTGAACTTTTAACGAAAATTATGCTTGTTGCACCTTTTGTTGCGACTAAGCATGCTTTTCCTATTATGAAAAAGCAAAAATTCGGCCGCATTTTGAACATGTCTTCCATTAACGGATTGATTGGTTTCTCAGGAAAAGCGGCATACAACAGTGCTAAGCACGGCGTGATTGGCTTAACGAAAGTGGCTGCTCTTGAAGGTGCAGAGCACGGCATTACGGTAAATGCGATTTGCCCTGGTTATGTTGATACGCCGCTTGTTCAAAATCAATTAAAAGATTTGGCACGTACGCGAAATGTAGCGCTTGAAAAAGTACTAGAAGAAGTCATTTATCCTCTTGTTCCTCAAAAGCGCTTACTTGCTGTCGATGAAATTGCAGATTATGCAATGTTTTTAGCAAGTGATTTAGCAAAAGGCGTAACCGGCCAAGCTGCTGTGATCGATGGTGGATATACGGCTCAATAAAAAAGAGAGTGTCAGTTAGACTGACACTCTCTTTTTTATTTATTTAATTTCAAATTCTCCTAAAGAACCGGTCGTCTGACCTGCTTTCACTGCTTCTGCGTATAAATAATACGTTCCCGCTGGAAGAGCTTCACCATTAATTTTTCCGTCCCACGTTGCGCTAGAGAATCCTTTTGCTACATTCGTATACGAACTTAACAATTCCCCTGTTTCTAACGTTGCATCGTAAATGTAATAGCTAAGCTTCTCTGCTCCTCCTGGTAAATAACTGCCGTATTCAAATGATCCATTTCCAAGTACATCTACATAGGCAGAAGTGACGCGAGGATAGTCCGGCTCTTTTACAAATAAGATTGTTGGAACATCGTACGTTTCTTTATTGTTACTTACGGTAATTGTGCCTTCGTAATAGCCAGGAGATAATTTCCCTGCATCTACTTTTACATTTAGATTTACTTTTTGTGTTTTTCCTGCATTAACAACTAAATCGTTTGTTGATTTAACGTCAATTGCCTGATGGCTTTTCTTAAATTTTACTTTGATCGAGTATTTTTGACTGTGATTTGATAGATTTTTAATGTTGAAGCTTTGTTTTTCTACTTGTTTCCCTTTATCTTTATAAAAAACACCGTACGAATGACTTCCTGGTGTAATAAGCGTTTTTGCTTTAATTGCATCTACTACGCGCATGCTTCCTGCACCTTGCGTATTATGAGGATAAATCAGCCCGTTGCGGTCACGAAGCAGTTCCGTTGTGTTCATTAAAGATGCTTTTACATCTTCTACTTTATAATTTGGATGCGCCTGTAAAATTAACGCTGCTGCTCCCGCTACGTGCGGCGCGGCCATACTTGTTCCTTGTTTTGATCCATATCCATGAGGGTTGCTTGGATCATTTGTTGGCACTGTGCTGATAATGTCTACTCCAGGTGCTGAAATGTCTGGCTTAATCATCCACGTATCCACAACGGGTCCGCGAGATGAAAAATCAGCCATTGTTTCATCAACCGTCTGATCAAATGTTGCATTAAAAGAGCCCGTGACGGATCCTTTTGCTAAAGAAGCTACCAAAGCTTGTCCATCGGCTTTTGATAGGCGAATACTTGGCAGAGATGTACCTGGAATATCAGGGATCGTTCCTTCTACGTTATTGTAAATCACCGTTGCCACAGCACCGGCTTTTTTCGCATTGTCAACTTTATCTACAAACGCAATGTCACCGCGAGAAATAACCGCTACTTTTCCTTTTACGTCCTTTCCTTCAAAGTCTTCTGGTTTTCCGAGTCCGACAGGTACAAATTCATAATTTTTACCACTTGCATCCAGTAATGCCTTGTCATTTGGAAAGCCCATTACTTCAGCTGAAGCATAGCTTGCGTTATCTACAGTTAATGTCGTTTTATACAAATTGTAGGGAAGCTGAGTCGCACCAACTGAGATAGCTTCACGAGACGTCCCCGGAGAGCCTACTGTCCAGTTAGCTGGTCCACTGTTTCCATTTGATGTAACAGCTACTACTCCTTCTTCCATTGCCCAATCTAATGCAATACTCGTTGCCAAGTCTGGATTATTAATTGTATCTCCAAGCGACAGGTTCATTACATCCGCTCCGTCTTCTACGGCACGTTCAATACCGGCGATCACGTCTTCCGTTGTACCTGTTCCTCCTGGACCTAGTACACGATAAGCAAGTAAATGGGCATCAGGAGCTACCCCTTTAATTTTCCCATCCGCTGCAATTGTTCCCGCTACGTGCGTACCGTGCGTTGTCGCTTCGCCTTTTGGATCTCCAGCCGGCGTTTCTTGAGGGTCTTTGTCATCGTCAACAAAATCCCATCCTTTATATTTCTCAAACGCTGACTTTAAATCCGGGTGGTCGTAATCGACGCCTGTATCGATAACGGCTACGGTCATATTTTTACCTGTATATCCTGATTTCCACGCTTGATCTGCTCCTACATAGTAAATACTTTTATCCATTTCAGAACCGTATTCTTCGGCGCTCACTTCTTTCGATTTCACTTCTGTTGTATGATATTCAACGCTCGGATAAATAGCTTTTACTCCGGGTAAACTGGCTACTTTTTCAAGGTCATTAGCCGGAAGTTCCGCTGAAAATCCGGAAAATACTTGGTCATATTCACGCTTTACTTTTGAAGTTTTAGAAGCTTTTGAAAGCTCTTTTTTCACTTCGTCACGCGCTTTTTTAATCTTTCCTTTACTTTGCGCTACTCCCTTTTTCTTTGCTTCCGCTACAGACTCTTCATTTAACTCCACAATAACTTTTACTTTTTTTGCTGATTTTAAGTTATAGTCTCCTTGAATTTTAACTAAAGACGGTTCAAGCGCCGGCTTTGAATTTCCGTTAGCGGATGCTCCCATTGCAAAAGAAGATAAAGCAACCGAAAATGCTACTGTACTTAATACAGACCGAATTGATACTTTTTTCATTGTTTTTTCCCTCTCCATTTCTCTCTATACTTCGTGCTACTATGTATGCCTTCATCCCCAGAACATACGCATCTTTTGCTTAGCTAGCGAGTTAAAAATTAGAATAGTATGGAAGTTCTATATATTACTATAAAATCCTTGAGTCTATGGAATCATTTTATATATTCATGCAAATTATGCACTAATGCTCAAAAAATGAAGGATTTTGTCTACTTCTCGCTTTTTCAACACTTTTTCATTCCTAAAATTATGAAGAGATTAGATGAATATACAAGAATACTGACGAATTTCTGTTAATTTAGCTATTTCTATCAGGGACTCATTCCTACTTTCCTTTCGTTTACTTATAAGATTTTTTTATTATTTTAAGAAAATTGTTCTTATAAGCGTTTTTTATTTTATAACTTATTATTTAGAACATAGTTTAATTTAATATAAAATATCACACTTAATTAAATGAAATTTTTAAAAATTACGAATAATAAAAGTAGTTCGTGCAGATACTAACGTCAACGCTCGCAAAAAGGGAGGCATGATTATGATAGATTTAAATTTCATCCTACTCATCCTTGATCTTCTCTCATCGCTTGTCACTATTGGCATCTACTTTACAACTAAGTAAGTACTTAACCTTCTCTTTACTCTTCTACCGCATATACTAAGCTATTACAAAAAAGAAGCAAGCCAATTTTTACTGGCTTGCTTCAACTATATAATAAAGTAGTTAAAGTGGAAGGGATTTATCCGCGTCTTCCGCCTCTGCCACCTCGCTTTGATTCAGTGCTGCGTTTTAGTGTAGATAAATTATCTTCACTATCTTTTAAGAAACGCGCCATTTTTTGTTCGAAGTTTTCCTTTGGTTGGAAGTTGCTTTTAGAACGATTATCATTATTTCTTGCCTGACGTGGCGGGCGTTGTGAATAAGAAGATGAGGGTCTTTCAGGTTTATCTATCGCTTTTTTAATCGATAATCCAATTTTTCCGTCTTTCTCATTAACGACTTTCACTTCAATTTCTTGACCAACTTTAAGATGGTCATTAATGTCTTTTACATAGCTGTCAGCTACCTCACTAATATGTACAAGCCCAGTTTGACCTCCAGGTAATTCTACAAATGCTCCAAAATTAGTAATACCTGTTACTTTACCTTGTACCTTGCTACCTACTTCAACTGCCATAAAAAATGTTCCTCCTCAATAATATTAAAAGCACTTCATTATACCAAAGTGCGTAAGAATAACAAAGTGTGTATGAGAAAACAATTCGTTAAATTACACTTTTTCCGCCTCTTTTTTGTTTTATGAAAGAAATCAGTCAAAATAATGCCCATATTAGATATACCTAATATGGGCATTTCTCTCATTTCCACCATTCATCAAACATGCTAGCCGGTAACTGACGCTTATGTTCAGTAATACGATAGCGCTGTTCAATTTTTTCAGCGGCTTGTTGTGATACTTCTTTTCCTTCCAAATAATCGTCTAGTTCATCATAAGAAATTCCTAGTTCCGTTTCATCAGATTGACCAGGACTATTATCTAATAAGTCAGCTGTTGGTACTTTTTCGTACAATCGTTTATCTGCACCTAATTCTTTTAGCAATGCTTTTCCTTGACGTTTTGTTAATCCCGTTAGAGGCAGCACGTCTGCTCCGCCATCCCCGTATTTCGTAAAAAAGCCTGTTACTGCTTCTGCTGCATGATCGGTTCCGATAACTAAAAGGCCATTTTCTCCTCCGATTGCATACTGTACAATCATACGCGTACGTGCTTTGACATTTCCTTTATGAAAATCAGACAGCGCTATATCTGTAGCACCTGTAAACGAACTTTCAAATGCTTCCACCGTGTTTTTAATATTAAACGTATATGTTTCATTAGGTTTAATAAATTCTAGTGACGCCTTCGCATCCGCTTCATCATGCTGCGTGCCATGAGGCAAGCGAACGGCTACAAATTTTGCTTCATATTCTTCTTTTCGCAATTCGTCTACAGCAATCTGCGCTAATCGTCCAGCTAAGCTAGAGTCCTGCCCTCCGCTTATACCTAATACAAAGCCTTTTGCATTTGCTGACTTTAGGTAGTTTTTGAGAAAATCAACGCGGGCATGAATTTCTTGTGCTGGATCAATTTCAGATTTCACATGTAGCTCTTTTCTTATTTTTTCTTGCATGTCTGACATGATACATGCTCTCCTTCCATTATATGTAGATTTCTTACTGATACAGTCCATGTTTTTTACTATAAAAATAACAGAGATCAGGCATTAAATATCTTGGTTCTCCGCCCCGGGCAAATTCTTGACGAATATAAGTAGAGCTGATTTCCATCGCCAGCCCTTTATCAAGAAGGTGAAACCGGCCGTCGTCATAATTTCGAAGCAAAGGAGAATGACTAATAGCTTTCAACATGTCTATTCCCTCTCTTGCCATGATGATAAACTGGTTTTTACTAATAAGTTCATCTGCTTTCTTCCACTTGCCTTCACCAATATCTTGAAGTAAGTCGGCTCCCATAATAAAAAATAAGTCAGCGTGTGGAAGCAATTTTTTAAAGTGCTCCATAGTGTAGTATGTGTAATGATAGCCGGGCAATACGTCTAGCTCATACGTATCGAGCAAAAATTTCGGGTTGTCTTTAATCGCTAAGCTAACCATATTTACACGGTGCTCATCCGACGTCTGGAGCTTTTTATCTGTTCGTTTGTGCGACGAAGGCAAAAAGATAATAGCATCTAACTTCTTTCGGTGCGCAACCGTTGAGGCCGTCCAAAGATGAACATTGGTAACCGGATCAAAAGAAGAACCATAAATCCCAATTTTCGCTCCTTTTTCTAAAAGCTTATCTATTTTCTTATCAGGGTTTAGCTGTTGAAAATAAGCAAGCGTATCTGACATGTCTCCAGCTCCCTACTATTTTTTATTTAGGGCTTCCGCTACTTTTTGTTTTACGTACGCAATTTGACGCGTTTTATTTTCCCAACACTTTTCGCTTAAATCTACTGGATATTCTTCAGGATTGCGCGTGCGCTTATATTCATCCCAAAGCAGCTCTAAATTATCTTTTACGTACTGCTGAATTTCCTGAAGTTCTTCTGTTTCATACACAAGCTCTCCGTTTACAAAGATATCATGATGGAGTTCTTTTGCCTCAAAATTTGTGACGAATTTACTGATAAACGTATGAACAGGATGGAACATTTTTAAACGTTCTTCGCTTTGAGGATCTTCGTCTTCCATCGTGATATAATCCCCTTCAGATTTCCCATTCAAATTATTAATAATACGATATACGCGCTTCAACCCTGGTGTACTCACTTTTTCAGGATTCGCGCTAATTTTAATCGTATCCATCATCTCGCCATTTTCTCCTTCAATAGAGACGAGTTTATACACTGCTCCAAGCGCCGGCTGATCATATGCAGTAATGAGCTTAGTACCAATTCCCCACGTGTCTATTTGTGCCCCTTGCGACTTTAAATGCATAATCGTATCTTCATCTAAATCGTTGGAAGCAACAATTTTTGTCTCTGTAAACCCTGCTTCATCTAACATTTGACGAGCTTTTTTAGATAAATATGTTAAATCGCCGCTGTCTAAGCGAATCGCTGTAAAATTAATTTTATCGCCTAATTCTTTTGCTACTTTAATGGCATTGGGAACTCCTGATTTTAACGTATCGTACGTATCAACTAGAAACACGCAGTTTTTATGGCGACGAGCATATTTATGAAATGCAATATATTCGTCTTTATAAGCTTGCACCATTGCATGAGCATGCGTTCCTGCAACTGGAATTCCAAATTTCTTTCCTGCTCGCACGTTAGAAGTAGCACCAAATCCGCCAATATAGGCTGCTCTTGTTCCCCAAATAGCAGCGTCCATTTCTTGAGCGCGGCGTGTTCCAAATTCCATTGCCACTTGATCTCCTACTACATGTTTGATTCGAGCTGCTTTCGTCGCAATCAGCGTTTGATAATTCACAATATTCAAAATAGCTGTTTCTACGAGCTGAGCTTCAATTAATGGTGCTTCTACACGTAAAATTGGTTCATTATGAAACACAAGCTCACCTTCACGCATACATCGAATCGTTCCAGTAAACGTAAGGTCTTTTAAGTAAGCTAAATAATCTTCTTTAAAACCTAATTCTTCGTGCAAGTAGGTTAAATCTGATTCGCTAAATTTAAATGCTTTAATATATTCAATAATTCTTTCTAACCCAGCAAAAACAGCATAGCCATTCCCAAAAGGAAGTTTGCGGAAGAAAACTTCAAAAACAGCCTTCTTTTGATGAATATTATCTTCCCAGTACGTTTCTCCCATATTAATTTGATATAAATCGGTGTGTAGCATTACGCTGTCATCCGTAAACATATTCATTGATTTCCTCCACTTTTATGTCCTTAAATAATTTCTGCTCCGAGGCAAGATTTAAAATGTTCAAGCGCCCACTCATGACCTTTTTGATTAAAGCTTGCTACGGCTTTTTCATAAATATAAATAGCAAACCCTTTATTATAGGCATCTACTGCTGTATGAAGTACACAGATATCCGTACATACACCTGCTAAGTAGACATCGGTAATTTGTCTTTCTCGCAGTTTAATCTCCAGATTCGTTCCAGCAAATGCGCTGTATCTCGTTTTATTCATCCATTCTATATTTGCCTTTGATTGATACACGTTATATAAATCATTTAACTTTCCGTATAGCTCTCTTCCTGCAGAACCTTCAACATTATGAGGCGGAAACAGCGCTGATTCTGGATGCAAGGAATCATTTTCTTTATGAAAATCAATGGCGAACACGACATACTCGTTTTGCTCAATAAATTGACGCGTAATATCGCTTATGGATGTTTCAATGTGTCGCCCTGGTTCTCCGCATGTCAAAGCTCCGTTTTCAGCTACAAAATCATTTGTATAATCGATGTTAATCAGTGCTTTTTTCATTATGTTTCCCCCTCATAAGTAAAAATTAACAGTTAACATATTGTTAATTATTTGAATTGGAAGTTTTTCTTTTAATAGCGTGCTGTATAGATTGGCTTCATCACATTCATTTCAACAAACCGGTAGAGCTTTGTTGGTTTTTTAGACGTTCTCGTCGTTGTTTTTCCGTCTACTTCTTCAATAAATGGCAGCATTCTTATTTTTCGTGCAAAGGCCTGATCACTTTTAATCGCTGCATCATCCGTTACGGTAAGCAGCACAGCCTGCAGCTCAGAGTATGTAAACTGAGAAGGCAGAAACTTCTGGGCAATGGTCGTTTGCAATAAATCTTTCTTAATTTCCTTGATTGCATCTCGAATGATGATTTCATGATCAAAAGCTAAAGGCAATGAAAAGATTTCATCTATTTTAAATAATTCAACTCGAGCAGCATCATCATTCGCTTTTCGCTTTATTAGACTATCTTCTGGGACGATTGCATAATGTGCGTTTGTAATGACCCATCCTCTATCGTCCCTGCCAGGCTCATCATAGACACCATAGTGTTTTAAATGAATATCTTTTACGCCCGTTTCTTCTTCGAGCTCTCTTTTGGCCGCTTCAAAAGCTGATTCATCAGGCTGGACAAATCCGCCGGGAAGCGCCCATTTTCCTGCTTCGCTGTTCTTTTCTCCCTCTGCATTCACCATTGCTCGTTGGATAAGCATTAATTTCAAATTCATTTTAGGTGGTTTGTATGGTTCTTTTTCTTCCGTCACAATCGTAAATACAGCAATATCTGACGTATAGCCATATGGTTTAGGGTATTCTTTTTTCTTTTGATTCGTCATTGCTTTTTTGTTCGACATTCATCATTTCTCCTGATCGCTCTTTTTACAATTAACAATATGATTAATGTTAATTATATTTGTTTTATGGAAAATGTCAATACTTTTCCCACTAATTATAAAGAGAAGGTAATTTATGTTGTAAATAACGTTATGTTTCGTATTTTTCAGATTTTATATGCATAAAAAGCTGAGTGAAGAAGTTCTCATTCCCCTCTTCTCTCAGCTTTCTTTTTCCTTTTAATTAGCGTGCTGCTAAACCAATCATCATTTTACCGTCTTTAAAATACTCAATTACATAGTCAACAGACGGACAGTAAATAAATGCTTCTTCTGTAAGATCAGCTGTTTGTTGAAAAAACAGTAAAGCCTGATCTAAATCGACGCTTACAGCTTTAGTTGCTCGTTTCCAAAATAAAACAACCTGATGTTCTTTTATATTCATCTCTTGAAGCCATTTTTTGATTTCTTCAATATGCCGGGTGGACTTTTTAATTAATACTTTTCTCCAATTAATTTGCATGATTGTTAAAAAAGGAAAGGTGTTTAAAAGTTTTTCGAAGTAAATGCTTGTCTGCCTTTTTGTTAGCAAATCTGCACTGTTACCCAATGCTTGAATATAATGTTCTACTTTTGTCATAATCATCCTCCAGTCGAAATTGGAGTTTGCTAGAATTTTCAGAGACGATCTCTACTCTTCTTGCTAAAAATCCTGCAGCTTTCCAACCGTGCTTTTTCTCAACAATTTTGAAGTGTCACCTTTTTATACAAATTATTCAAAATAATTTGTGTATTTTAGTTTACCATAAAACTTAATCTTTGACTTTGATTATGTAGAACCTTATTTATGTTTTGTCCAAAGAGCGAATTCCATAGAAGAAAAGTTATAAAAAAGTTGACATTAGCATTTATAAAAGTTAATATACTTACTAAAAGTAACTTAATTGCATATAACAAACAAGGTGAAGAAAATGAACTATCAAACAGATGTGTGTATAAT
This sequence comes from Priestia megaterium, assembly GCF_023824195.1. Taxonomy (NCBI): domain Bacteria; kingdom Bacillati; phylum Bacillota; class Bacilli; order Caryophanales; family Bacillaceae; genus Priestia; species Priestia megaterium. The sequence goes on along the minus strand of NZ_CP085442.1, from coordinate 2,296,106 downwards.
AGGAGCCGGACCAGGCGGTGCTCTACTAGCCTATCTACTGGCTAAACAAAATATATCAACTATACTGATAGAGAGATCTGATAAGCTTGGAAAAGAATTTCGAGGCGAACATTTAAATGAAGATGGAGAAATGATTCTTAAGAAACATCATATATTTGAAGAAATTGAAAGCTTAGGCCTCCTTCGAATGTCTAGGGTCGAATACTGGAAGGATGGACATATATTCAAAACGATAGAATCTGAACTTGGACATGCAGGAATTCATGTTCCACAGCAGCATCTCCTTCAGTCTATAAATACCCAGGCAAGCATCCATCCCTCCTACAAGCTTATGCTGGGCACAAAAATAACGGAACTAATGCAGAATGAAAAAGGCCAATATACTGGAATAAAAGCTCAGCAAAAAGGCCGGGGTGAAATAATAGTTGAAAGTAAAATCATTATTGGAGCAGATGGTCGATATTCAACTGTTCGCAAACTTGCGCACATAAAAAACAATATCCACAATCATGGATACGATTTGCTTTGGGCGAAAATTCCTGCACCTGCCAATTGGGAGCCTTCTATTAAATTTGCACTTGTGAAGCAGCAGCAGGTGGCGCTTTTTTCTCAAGCAAAAGGCTTTGTTCAAATCGGATGGAATATTGAAAAAGGCAGCTATCCTGCTCTTCGAAAACAATCGTTTAGACCGTTTATTCAGCGTTTAATAGACGCTTTCCCTAGCTTAAACCTTTCAATAGAAAGGTTTATTAAGTCGTGGTCAGACTTTACGCTTCTTTCTGTGCAAAGCAGCATAAGCGAAGTATGGTCAAAGCATCACCTGTTATTATTAGGGGATGCTGCTCATACGATGACTCCCACTGGCGCTTTTGGATTAAACGAGTCATTAAAAGATGCTGACTTACTGTCTGACTTACTGCATCAAGTTTTTTATCAAAACAAAGAGATTTCAGAAACATTGAGACAGTTTGAACAGAAAAGAAAGCCTAAATTAATAACTCTTGAACGTATTCAGTTTCAGCGAGAAAAAGAATTCTCGTCCCATTTTATTTCTTCTTAAGCCTAAAAAAAAGAGATTCCATAGATAAATGGAATCTCTTTTTTGCAATCATGATTTTTTAGCAGTTGTTCTATGTAAGTTCTCTTTTATGTATATTCCGCGAAGTTAATCTTGCTTTGCCCGCTGCCATTTTTGAAATTCAAGAAATTGTTTAAACTGCTCTTTGCTTATTCCTGACTCCGCTGCTTCTTTTGCTAACTCAAGCCACTCATCATCAATATCCAACGATTCAGATTTATCCATAGGCTCATGAATCAATCTATCAATACTCACGTTCAATGAGGTAGAAATTTTGTTTAGAAATTGAATAGATGGGTTGAGCTGAATTCCTCTTTCTACTGAAGATATGTACGATTTAGCAACACCCGCTCGGTTTGCAAGTTCTGTTAGCGATATTCCCTGTTTCGTTCTGAGATCTCGAATACGTTGGCCAATTGTCATTTTAATCACCCTTACTAATTCTTACTTATCGATAATAATACCATAATTTCACTTTACCGTGTATTATAAATAAACGTTCTTACTGTAAAGGGATGATTATACATCTAGTGGACATAGCTTGAGACTCGCTATAAAGGTTATCTATGCCTAGAGAATTCTTTATTTCCTTACTAGTGTATTGGCTAAGAATTTGAGCTAATACTTTGTAAAAATTGTCTAACTTCCTCGATGCTTATACCTGTTTGTTTTGCTTCCATTATGAGCATAACCCATTCTAAGTCTAACGTATTTTCGTCTTTAAAATTCATAATTCTCCTCCTTTCTTCTTTTTTCGAAATTGATAACGTTTTCTTTTTGCTGTTTTTGGGCATTCTCCCTTATTTCTCACTATGGTTTTACAGTATAATGGATATTACTAGAACATTAGACATTTTTTAATTACTAAAAAGCACCCATTTTTTTGAATTTTTTGTCTATTCTTATCATAATAATTTTACCGTTACACAAACGCTACAGTTAGACACTAGGAGGATTGTTTTTATGCCTTTTCTGCATACGGCGACAGAAAAAATTCACTATGAAGTTCATTCGCCCGTATTCACTGACAAGACAGAAACCATTGTGATGGTTCATTCTGTTATCACTGATCATACGCTTTTTGATTCTATTACTGCAGAATTAACCCAACATTATTGTGTTATTCAATACGATTTGAGAGAGACAGGAAATAGCGCCTCCGCTACAGGGGAGATATCGTTTGAGGCTCACATTGAAGATCTTTTCCACTTATTACATACGTTACATATAAAGAAATGTTACTTAGTTGGCGTGGGATTTGGAGGACAAATCGCTGTTAAATTTGCTGCCCGCTATGAGTTTCTTATTGCGGGACTGATACTATTGTCTCTTCCTTTTTATTCAGATAGCACCCTTCAAAAGATTAAGAGATGTTACAACGAAGAAAGTAAAAAACAAATACCGGTAGATAAAATTTTCGAATTAGGCAAACTAGAGAGTCTGGAACCTACAAACATACAACAGGTAATTGAAAGACTTAAAAAAATGGATCCCGGTGTATATTTCCGCTTTCTTAAACTATCTATTACAGACAATCTATTTCAAGAGTTGACTAGTATTTCACTTCCTGTACTCACTTTATCTGGCCAAAATGATTTGCTGGTTTCATCTCAGTATCTGATTTCAAAAACGATGTTTTTAAAAAACTACAGTCATATGACCATACCTAACGCACATTCTTTATTTTTAGTAAAAGAAAAAACAACTTTACTCAAAGAAATTGCCGTAGATTTTATTAAAAGTAATAAAACTCAACTGTCTTCTTTAAGGAATGACTCTATGAAAATGCTTAAAAACTGGGAAAGTGATACGGCTATAGACATTCAAAAAGACTTTCATGCCCACACACCCTCTCTTAAAGTAGATTTCTTATACTCTTTTTCCGTCTATGTAAACGGCCAGCTTATTACAGAGGGCTGGAATAAGCGCTTTGCTCAAGAAATTTTACTATATCTTATTTTTCACCATTCTATCAGCAGGGAACAGCTATGCGAAGCGCTGTGGCCCGAAATTCCTTTAAGCAACGCCAAAAAGAATTTACGCGTCTATTTGTCTCATTTAAAAAAGTTATTGAACGCAGAAAACGCAGAGCCGGTTTTACTTGTTAACAGGCAGCTCATTTCTTTAAACGCAGATGTGTCAAGCGATGGATTAGATTTATTAACTGACCTTCAGTGGATCACCGAACAGTCTGATCCGGCGTTGAAATTCAAGGAAGCTGAACAGCGACTGCACCAATTAGTTCCTCATTATTTAACAACAATTTATGACGATTGGTTCCTTGATATCCGAGTAAAAATAGAGATTATTCTTCTTGACTTATTAATCTGGATGAAAGAATGGCTTTGTGAGAATGGAAAAGTTTCAAAAGCCGTATTTTTACTCATTAAATTTATTGATTTAGTAGAAGAAAAGGAATTCATTTATGATGAAATTGTCGATTGCTATATCAAGCTCGATAACAATGGAAAATCAGAGTACTGGCTCGATCAAAAAATGCGGTATTTATTTGAATAAAAAGGATGTGAATACATGAATTCGTACTGTGAGATGGTGTTTAATCAAATAAACGTTAACATCCATTCCCTAACCGCAATCATTAATGACGTTACAGAAGAAGAGCTTGCTTATCGTCCCCTCCCTCACAAGCGGTCTATTCAAGAGCTGCTGCAGCATTTATGTCTCATTTGTACTGCAGACTATTATATTTCCTTAGGCTACTCTGCAGATAAAATGAATGACTTTTATCTGCAGCATCCAGCTTATACAAAGCTAGAACTCAAAGCAGCTTTAGTAGAGGGCTTCAATCAGCTAAAAGCAGTTTACTCTTCTTTTGACGAACGAAAGCTTTTTTCACTGCAGACATCCTATTGGGGATGCACGTATACACGTTTTGAGTGGCTCCTTGAAATTCAGTCTCATTTATACCATCACCGTGCAGAACTGTACACGCTTCTAACCTGTTACCGCAGAAGCGGATTGAATGTAGTGCTTTTTGAGTGATATAATCTGAAACAGAAAAAGCAGTGAAGCTATAGCCTCACTGCTTTTTCTTACTCTCTATATTAGATAACCTTTATTTTTGTTTTAATTGTATAATATGTATCTGCTACTAGTCCTACTGCAAGTCCGCTAATCATTCCGTATGGTAATACACCCGGTACATTTTGATAAAAAGTGCCGATTAACATCGCAGCTAGTATGCCGAAAAGTACGCCTATCACAATATGCGAACCAAACTTCACCTGTTTTGCGGTATACATTCTTCCTCCTCCTCACTTTTTTTCCATTATATCACAACCCTATCGTTTGTTTAATGATAACTGAGAGAAGAATGGGACTGTAATAGAATTGTAACCTTATAAAACTAATATGGTATTACTCTTCTAGCGAATAAAATTTCATATGAGGTTTGGCTTCTTGGTAATATGTTAAGCGGTCTTGGAGCGTACCGGTATGAAATTCAAATTTATGGCCGTCCGGATCCGTAAAATAAATGGATTTTTTGTCTCTATCGTCGCGGTTTCTTCCCGGTAAGATGGTTATATTATACTGTTTTAACAGTTCTTTTGCCTCGTCAAAGCTTTCAATGGAAATAGAAAACGCTAAATGAGTATACGAATACTGAATGTCTGATCTAAGAATATCTTTTTCTTCGTTTAACGCCAGCCACAATCCATTTAAACTAAAATAAGCAGTGGACTTTCCTTTCACTAAAAGTTCCCCTCCTAACACTTTCTGATAAAATGTGATGGACCGTTCTAAATTTGACACAGAAAAGCATATATGATTAATTCCTTGAATCATCTTTTACCCTCGCTTTCTAGAAAAAAAGCACTTCTTTCTATTACACAAGTTTCCTTTTAGCATCTATTTTACTGAAAAAAGATGCTTTTTGCCATGTAAAGAGCCACTCCCCAAATCATACATGCAGAAACCTTATTCACCCAAATCATTATTTTCCCATTTGAATCCATTTTTCCTACTGCTTTTCCTACAAAAGCTAAGGACAAAAACCATATCCATGAAACGGATATCGTCACCAGCGTAAAAACCCATTTTTCCTTTCCGCTGTACAGTAGAGAATTTGTTCCGATTACGCCCATAATATCCATCAGCGCATGAGGATTTAGCAGAGATACAGAAGCAGCAAATAGAATCTGCGCTTTTACCGTCATTCCTTCCTTTAATGACGTTTTCGAAGGTTCGCTCTTCCATGTTACAAAGCCTATATACGCTAAAAAAAGAAAACCTATTCCAAAAATAAGCGTTTGAAAAAACGAAAAAGCAGCAACTACTGCTGAAACTCCCAGCACTGCGACTATAATTAAAATCGTATCACAAACAGAAGCCGTCACCACTACGGGAAGCGCCTGTTTGAACCTCCGTTGATTTACTCCTTGATTAAAAACAAACACATTTTGTACTCCTAAAGGTAAAATCAAACCGAATGCTAACAACAAAGCGTGTATAACCACTGTAAACATGTTACTCTCTCCTTTCTCTTTCATCTTACAATTGACATCCCCTGTTGTCTCCATCCAAGTTTTGATTTATAATACCAACCAAATTACAAAAAGGTGGTCTCACATGAATTGGACTCCAAACCCGGCTGATAAAAAGCCATTGCACAAACAAATTCAAGAGTATATGAAAGAGAAAATTACAAATGGAGAATGGCCTATTGGAACTAAAATTCCTTCGCAGCGCCATTTAGCTGCTGCCTTTTCTATAAATAGAAGCACGGTGGTAACAGCAACCGACAACTTAATTGCTGAAGGACTGCTTAGTGGAAACAAAGGTGGTGGAACCAAAGTCATTAACAATACGTGGAGCTTACTAGCATCAGGTTCTCACATGAACTGGAATTCTTATGTAGAGGCAGGAATATACCAACCAAATTCTTCGACTATCCGCCATATTAACGAAGCTGAATTTCAACGGGGCATTATTCGTTTGGGAACTGGAGAGTTAGCACCTGACCTGCTCCCTTCCCATCAGCTTTTCGAACTGTTTAGCGGAATTAATCATAGAAGCGTACACTTAGGCTACGAGCACCCAAGAGGAAATGATGAACTGCGACAAGAGTTAGTGAAGCATGTTAAAAAACGAGGCATTGAAACTTCTCCTTCATCTATTTTAATTGTATCCGGTTCACTTCAAGCCCTTCAATTAATTTCAATCGGCCTGCTGCCTCCAGGTGCCAATATATTAGCTGAAAAACCTTCTTATCTTTATTCTCTGCCGTTATTTCAGTCCGCACAAATGAAAATAACGGGCGTTTCGTTAGACGAAGAAGGAATTCATTTAGCTTCATTAAAAGACCAGCATGAAAAAGAAAAAGGCACAGTCTTATATACGATACCGAACTTTCATAACCCCACCAATGTGACGATGAGCGAACAAAGGCGTCAAGAGCTGCTTCATCAGTGTGAAATGATGCATTTGCCTATTATTGAAGATGATGCTTACGGAGAGCTTTGGTTTCATTCACCCCCTCCGCTTTCATTAAAAGCTCAGGATAAAAACGGAATGGTTCTTTATTTAGGAACGTTCTCTAAAGCCTTCAGTCCAGGATTTCGAATTGGATGGGTTATCGGGCCAGAACATGTCATTGAGCGATTGGCCGATCTTAAAATGCAAGTTGACTACGGAGCTAGTTCCTTATCTCAATGGGCTGCTGCTGAAGCTCTTAAGACAGGAATTTATGACAATCACGTTGCCAGCGTACGGTACAAATTAAAAGAAAAATCTCAGAAAGCACAGGCTATTTTAGAGAAGCATTTGGAGAGTCTGGCTACATGGAATGTTCCGAGCGGAGGTTTTTATTTTTGGCTTACGCTGCATAAGCCTGTTTCGATGCGGAAATTATTTAAGCACTGTCTAGATCAAGGCGTCCTTTTAAATCCAGGCGCATTGTATGATCATGAAACATCGCAGCATATCAGAATATCCTTTGCTTATGCGACGCTTCCAGAATTTGAATACGGTATTAAAATAGTAGCAAAAAGCCTTAAGAATCTTTACTTATGATTCTCAAGGCTTTCTTGTGTTAGCGGCAGCTTTATAAAAAAAGTGAGCTTATTACGCTGAAGCTCTGCTCGTATATCTCCTTGATGAAGCAGGATGATTTGTTTAGCAATAGCCAGTCCTAAGCCTGAACCATTCGCATCCGTTCTTGATTCATCACCTCGATAAAATCGATCAAACAACTTTTCTACCTCCATTTTTTCACTGATGTTAATGCTGTTCCTAAAGGAAATAATTAAGGAACCCTCGTAAATTTCCTGATTCACCTCTAATACGGAAGGCTTTTTGCTGTATTTCTTGACATTTTCGAGCAAGTTTTGAAATACTCTTACCATTTTTTCCACATCAATAAATGCATTCCATTCACAAGCAAAGCTAGTCTGAACGTCAATGCCTTCTCTTTTTAAAATCGGCTCGTACTCTCCTATCACCTGCTGAAGCAAACGTTTCATATCCACTTCATTTCGTTGAAGCTGAAGATCGGGACTCGTTAATTTTGTATAGTCAAACAACTCTTCAATTAAATCCGTTAAATAATTTGCTTTTGAATCGACAATATATAAATAGCTATCTAATGTTTCATCATCTAAATTTTCTCTTTTTTTAATTAAATCGAGGTACCCCACAATGGAGGTTAACGGCGTGCGCAGATCGTGAGACACACTGGATATTAGCTCATTTTTTGCTTGTTCGATTTCTCGTTCGCGATTAAATTTTGTACGAAGCTGCGCAGACATTTTGTTAATATTTTGACTTAGCTCAGCCAGTTCATCTTTTCCTCGTA